>HF994127.1:11220-15326 GCA_000436915.1 Prevotella sp. CAG:1092
TTCAGCACCAAGGCGTCGCCTGTGGTGCTTGGCAAGAATGCTCTCGAACGTATGCTTCGTGTGGCTGTCGACTCTGATGCTACCATGGTTTATGGCGACCACTACGACACTCTCGATGGCAACATCGCCAAACATCCTTGCATCGATTATCATAAGGGAAGCATTCGCGACGACTTCGACTTTGGTCAGCTTTTGCTCCTTCCTTCGCTTTTGCTCCACGAATATGTGTCTACTGCCATTAAGGAGGATTTCGATTATGCTGGGCTTTATGCTCTGCGCCTGTTCCTCAGTCGCAAGGGCGAGATTTTCCACCTTGCTGAATATCTGTATACTGAGCAGGAGTTGGACAACAGAAAGAGTGGCGAAAAGCAATTCGACTATGTTAACCCTAAGAACCGTGAAGTGCAGGTGGAGATGGAGAAGGCTGCTACACGCCATCTCGACGAGATAGGAGCGCTGATAGATACTAACGCCTACAAAACTCCCGACTTCGATGAGCAAGACTTTAAATACGAGGCTTCGGTCATCATTCCTGTCTTCAATCGTGCTCGCACCATTGCCGATGCTGTAGGCTCGGCTTTGTCGCAGCAGACTTCGTTCAAATTCAATGTCATCGTTGTCGACAACCATTCTACCGATGGCACCACCGACATTCTCAATTCCATCAACGATGATCGCCTTGTCCACATCATTCCTCAGCGCACCGACCTTGGCATTGGCGGATGCTGGAACGAGGCTCTCGACTCTAATCTCTGCGGCCGCTTTGCTGTTCAGCTCGATAGCGACGACCTTTATTCTTCGCCTCGCACCTTGCAGCAGATTGTTGATGCTTTCCATCGTCAAAAGGCGGCAATGATTATTGGTAGCTACCGCATGTGCAACTTCAAGCTCGAAACTCTGCCTCCTGGTCTCATCGACCATAAGGAGTGGACCGACGACAATGGTTGCAACAATGCTTTGCGCATTAATGGTTTGGGTGCTCCGCGTGCTTTCTTCACTCCTTTGGCTCGTCAGATTAAGTTTCCTAACACCAGCTATGGCGAAGACTATGCCATGGGCTTGGCTTTCAGCCGCAGATACCGCATAGGCAGAATCTACGACGAACTTTATCTCTGCCGTCGTTGGGAGGGCAATAGCGACGCGGCTCTAAGCATAGAGAAGATTAATGCCAACAACATTTATAAAGATCAGCTACGCTCGCTCGAGATTTCGGCTCGCCAGCAGCTCGTAGCAGGCAAACTCGACACTACTGCCGACAATCGTTTGCAGCGTTTCTTCAATCGCCAGCTCGAAATATGGGAGGTTCCTAACCTCAACTATCAGCAGCTCTCGCATGTCAAGACCAAGCAGTTGGGCGACATCGAGGCGCAGTTCAATCCTGCACGCATAGTGTCTACTGGTGCCAACATCGACAAGAAGGCTATTGCCGAGCGCCCTTGTTTTCTCTGCAATGCTAATCGCGACAACCGTCAGATGTCGAAGATTTTGGAGTGTGGACTGGAACTATTGATAAATCCATTCCCTATTTTGCCAATGCACTTCACTCTGCCTACTCGTCGCCATCAGCCTCAGAGCGTAGCCACTTTGTTCCCTAAGATTTATTCGTTGCTCGACGATTATGCCGACATCATGGTCTTCTATAATGGTCCTCGCTGCGGTGCCTCTGCTCCCGACCATGCTCATCTGCAGGGTGGCACCTCGGGACTTCTGCCTATTCAGAAGTGCTGGCAACGATTCTGCCGTAGCCTAAAGACTGTCTACAGCTGTGGCGAAGGCGAACAGATTTCGCTCATCACTGAGTATGTTGTTCCTGCTTTCGTCATCCAGAGCAAGTCGGCAAAGTGCGAAGCTCAACTATTCGACAAGCTCTACAAGGCTCTCGACAAAGAGGCTGGCTCTGAAGCTATGCTCAACATCGTGGCATGGCGACAGGAGGATAATCACATCACCGTGGTGTTCCCTCGTCGCAAACATCGTCCCGACTGCTATTATGCTGAGGGTGCAGAGCAACTTCTCGCTTCGCCTGGTGCTTTAGACATGGCTGGCTTGATGATTCTTCCTCGCAAAGACGACTTCGAAACAATCACTCAGGAAAGGGCTGAAGCTGTGTTGCGCGAGGTGGCAATAACCTCCGAGCAGGCTGCCGAAATCTGCCAGCGTCTCACCAAGATGCAGGAGAGCACTCAGCAGACCAATGCCATTAGCAAACAGCCAAACGTTACGGTTGGACTAAAGAGCGACACCACCATCAACTTCTTCCTCCACAAGCCTTATCTTGCCAAGGGCGAAGAGATTTGTGGCGAACAGGAGGTGAGTTTCTCTGAGGGTGGATTGCTTTGGAATGGCAACCACTATCGTGAACTCTTGTTCTCGCCTGTTGCCAAGGATGCTTCGTTCTCGCTTGCCAATGTCACCATAGGCATCGACTACCATTGGGAGCGCAAGCAGACTCAGACTTTCAGAGGTGCACTTCGCCTTGTTGTCGAAGAAGACAAGATTTGCGCCATCAACGAGTTGCCTGTTGAAAACTATCTCGAGAGTGTTATTTCGAGCGAGATGAAAGCCACCTCGTCGTTAGAACTTCTCAAGGCTCATGCCGTGATTTCTCGCTCGTGGCTGTTGGCTCAGATGGAGAAACGTCGCAAGCAGAAAGAGTGTGGCAACAACTTCTTCTCGTTCGAAAAGGGCGACGACACGCTGATAAAATGGTACGACCGCGAAGACCACACCATCTTCGATGTTTGTGCCGACGACCATTGCCAGCGATACCAGGGCATTACCATGGAGACGAGTCCGCATGTGGCTAAAGCCATCAAATGTACTCGCGGTCAGGTGCTCACCTACGATGGCGACATCTGCGACGCTCGCTTCTCTAAATGCTGTGGCGGAATCACTGAAGAGTTTGAATACTGCTGGGAGAATATCAACAAGCCTTATCTCAAGAGCGTGCGCGATTCTGCCGACATGGCTGAAGCTCACGATGTGAAAGACCTCGAGGCTTTCATCCGCACTTCGCCTGATGCTTTCTGCAACACCACCGACAAGGCTGTGCTTAGCCAGGTGCTCAACGACTACGATCAAGAAACCACCGACTTCTATCGTTGGAAGGTGGCTTACTCGCAAGAAGAGATTGCCAACCTCATCAACACTAAACTGAAGTTAGACCTTGGCTCCATCATCGACCTCGTGGCTGTAGAGCGTGGCAAGAGCGGACGCATCTCTCGACTAAAGATTGTTGGCACCAAGCGCACCTTCACCATTGGCAAGGAGCTTGAGATTCGTCGTTGCCTCAGCACCAGCCATCTGTATAGTTCAGCCTTCGTAGTCGACCGCCTCGACATCAACACCGAAGGCATTCCTCAGCATTTCGTGCTCACAGGAGCCGGCTGGGGCCATGGCGTAGGCTTGTGCCAGATAGGTGCTGCCGTGATGGGCGAGAAGGGCTACAACTATGAGCAAATCCTGCACCACTACTATTCTGGTGCCAAGATCACTACAATGTATTAAAAAAATATGCAAAATACCGACAACCCCCTTCGCTGGCTTCCTTCCTTGTATTTCTTCAAGGGGTTGCCCTACGTCGTATTGATGGTAGTCTCCACCGTGCTCTACAAGCAGATGGGACTATCCAATGCCGAAGTGGCTTTCTACACCTCGTGGTTTTATCTGCCATGGGTTCTGAAGCCATTTTGGCACCCTTATGTCAGTCGCATAGCAACACGACGATGGTGGATTCTCCTCACCGAAATCATCATCGGTGCTTCTATGGGCAGCATAGCCTTCACCCTACCCTCGCCATTCAATCTTCAGGCGTCGTTGGCTCTATTCTGGGTGGCTTCATTCTCGTGTGCCTTCCATAATGTTTCTGCCGACGGCTTGTATCTCGACGAGATGGGACCGCGTCACAACCTTATTTATTTTATACGCACCACCTTCTATCGTCTTGCCACCTTCGTTGCCCAGGGCATCCTCGTCATGGTGGCAGGCAACCTTCAGGTGATGTATCGTGGCAGCATGGGTTATTCGTGGAGTCTTGTCTTCTATGGCTTGTCGTTGTTCTTGCTTCTCACGTGGATTTGGCACGGCATCTTCATTCCCTACACTCA
>HF994127.1:15342-16479 GCA_000436915.1 Prevotella sp. CAG:1092
ACACTCAGCCAGCCTTGAAGCAGTTATCAATACCGGGCATTAGGCAAGTGTTGGGCGAAGTCTGCGATACCACCAAGCTTTTCTTCCGCAAGCCTTACGCCATCTACGCCACCATCTTCATGTTGCTATTCAAGCTTCCTGAAGGATTATTGTCTAAGGTTTCCATCCTTTTCCTCATCGATGGCGCCCATCGTGGCGGCTTAGGCTTGTCGCCACAGGAATATGGTTTGGTGGCTGGCACAATAGGTGTTGCAGGCTTGTCTCTTGGCGGCATTCTCGGAGCTAAGGCAATAGCGCATGGTGGCATCAAGCGTTGGCTGTGGCCAATGGCTCTGTCGCTCACCATTCCAAACGCCACTTACCTTTACCTCAGCTACTACCTGCCCGACAACATCTTTATCGTTGGCTTATGCGTATTCCTTGAGCAGGTGGGCTACGGCTTTGGCTTCGTTGCCTACATCATGTTCATCAAGCGTTTCGTGATGGGCTATCTCCACAAGGCTCACCTCACTCTTGGCAAAGCGTTTATGGCTCTGTCCATAATGCTCCCTGCCATGTTCTCAGGTTTCCTTCAGCAGGCTGTTGGCTACCGCACATTCTTCATCATCGTTTTGTGCAGCAGCGTCGCCACAATCATTGCCACAATCTTGGCAATAATAACCCTAAAGGCTAAAGAAGCCCGCAAATAAAAAAACAGTAGGCAGCAAATCAGTAATCTGATATTGCTGCCTACATTTTTTTCATAAAACTCAATGAAAACCCTTTTCTTACAAATACATCATCGGTCCAAATCCGCCACCCATTCTTGGAGGCATTCCGCCTGGGCGACCGCCACCATAACGGCCGCCGCCAGGACCATAGCCACCGCCTTGTCTCATTTGCTGGCGTGCTTCCTTACCTCCAAAGAGGTTTAAGCGATATTGCACGCGGAGCATAATGTAAGAGTTCACAGCGTTAAATTCTGTATCGCTACGCTGCATTGCTGAGATAGAACGCGAGAAGTTGCTCTGCTGTCCCAGCAAGTCGTAGAACTGCAACATCACCGTCAGCGGCTTACCCTTCATGAATCCCTGCGAGATTTGCGCATTCCACACCAGCTCGTTGGTATTCATGGAATTGTCGTTAAATCCTCGGCGA
>HF994127.1:16530-18884 GCA_000436915.1 Prevotella sp. CAG:1092
GGCTTGTTCCCCAAGGCAATGTAACGTTGATATTTGCACCATAAGCAAACTGCCATGTGTCGAGGTTGCTCTGCTTCTGCAGTTTGTTGCGTGAGTGGTTGTATCTTAGCGAACCGTCGAGCTCTATCTCCAACCAGTCGTTGCGGTAGCTACCTGCCAATCTCTCGCTTACGCCAAGAGTCTTTGTAATGTTCTTCTGCGAATTTGAATTGCGGTTGAGCGAAATATAGCCCACATTATTAGAATACGACACGTCGCTCCATGTATTCACGTTCCATCTTCCTGCCGAGTCGAGCGGAGTGTTAAACATCAAACCGCCTCCAGCATTCCAGTTGCCGTTGATATTCTCAGGTCGTGTAATCTGTCCACCTGTGGTTTCATTATACGTCACCTTTCTTGCCACCGAGTTACTTGTGGTGTTAAATCTCAAGTGTGCCATCAGCGACTGCTGTGTCTTCTCGAAATATCCACGGAAGAAGGTGTTGAAACTATTGGTAAACGAAGGTTTCAGTCCTGGGTTACCCTTCGTGATGTTCAATGGGTTGCTGTCGTCGGTAATATCCACGAGGTCGGTCATGCTTGGCTGCGTAGTGTAGCCACGATAAGTGATTCTAAGATTCGATACCTTATTAAACTTATACTTAAAGTCCACAGATGGAGTGATGTTTACCACATGGCGCACAGTATCCACATATTTGCCCTGATAGTCTTGTGTAAAGTTCGACGATTGTGGTTCTACCATCGCACCCACATTAAAGTCGAAGCTCTCGCGAATCATTCTAAACATCAACTCTATGTCGTGTGTATAGTTTTTATACTCCGAATAGCGGCTCAGGTCGCTGTCGTAATAGCTCTCCAAAGGATTGTTCAATCGTGATAGATATCCTCCCCAGTTGCCATAGTTATTTACCACTCCCGCAAAGAAATCTTCACCCAGATTGCTAAAATCATAGGTTGAGCGTGTGCTCTTAGAGTAGCTATAGTTGAACTTATAGCTCAACTGCAAGAATGTTGCCTTCCACAGCGGTTCGCTATACGTAACCTGTGCGCTATAGTTATATTTCTTTGTTGGAGTCAAACTGTATCTATTTGTCTGATATGTAGAGTCTGTGCCCAGCGAGTTCATCACCTGATACAGGTGCACATTGCTTGTCGACAGGCTCTTGCTGTCAGAATTGGTGTAGCCGGCATTCAACTGCAAGGTGATGTTTCGTCCCTCGTTGTTGAGTTTGCGGTTTATCTGCAACATTCCCTTGTAGTTGTCGCTTGTGCTATTCGAGAGCGAGATTCCGTTGCGGCTATTTATCATCAGGCTGTCTTGCGCCATGATGTCGAACGACGATGATGCAAGCGGATCTGTTACGTATAGATATGGGTCATCGGCAAATGATGCTGAAGCTGTTGACGAGCTGCCATCTGATGTAGAGTGCGAGAATGTTGGTCTAAACAAGATGTTGGTCATCGAGTCTGGCATCCATTCTATTCGTGCTCTTGCATTCCAGCTGTCGCTACGGCTGTAGCTCTGCGAAAGGCTGTTGCCAAACGATTTTGCTGTCGACACAAAGTTTTCTGTCGACATCTTTGTGCGCTGGTCACCGTCGCCATGGTTCCATCTCAAGCTACCATTAAACTTAAATTTGTCTTTTATCTCGTAGTTGAAGTTTCCTCCGAGCATCTTGCTTGAGTTCAAGCCGTTGTTGCCGCCCCAACCGCCACGACCGCCAAATCCACGGTCGTTTACGTTGTTAGCCGAGCCAAAGCCCATCACTCTCATCTTTGAGTTGAAGTGTGCTGCCATCACTCGTGCCGAATAACGGTCTTCGGTGCCGTAGCCCACGTTGGTATTCGAAAACATTCCCTTGTTCATTCCTTTCTTCAGTCCGAAGTCGAGTACTGTCTCTTCGTTGCCATCGTTAATACCTGTCACCTTAGCCAAATCGCTCTTTTCTTCATACGATTTTATCTTGTCAATTATCGAGGTTGGCAAATTCTTCAGCGCTGTCTTGGTGTCGCCGGTCATAAATTCCTTACCATCCACCAGAATCTTCTTCACTTCCTTTCCGTTGATGGTAATCTTGCCGTCGTCGTCAACCTGCGCTCCTGGCAATCGCTTCACCAGCTCTTCCACCACCGAACCTTCTGGTGTGCGATAGGCGGCACTATTATATACAAAGGTGTCTTCCTTCACCGTCACCTTCATGGCTTGTGCCGTCACCTGTGCTTCCTTCAGCAATATGGCGTCCGAAGCCATTGCCAATGTGCCGAGCGCAAGGTTCTTATCCTGGGCTATCGTAATGTTTTTATATGTGGTATGATAGCCTATGCTCGATATTTTCAGCAGATAGCGGCCGTTC
>HF994127.1:18903-20325 GCA_000436915.1 Prevotella sp. CAG:1092
GGCCGTTCTTTGGAGCCGAGAGGCTGAATGTTCCCTTCTCGTTGCTCACTCCTCCAGCCACATACGAACTGTCGGTTCTGAGCAGCTGCACCGTGGTCTGCATCATTGGCTCCTTGGTGTCTTTATCTACTATGGTACCTGCTATCTTTCGGCTTTGTGCCGTTGCCGTGAGTGCGGCAATCGATAACAGCGCCATTAATAAGGTTCTTTTCATAATGATTGATAGTTGCCTTGTGTTATTAATAATTGATAACTGATAGTTGTTTTAGCGTTTAACTTTATTTCTGACGTATATTCTTGCAAAAGGTTTAATCCTTGCAAGAAAAAAGCACAAATATTTTGAATTTCCCGTTATTCTACATATCTTTGCAGAAATCAAGGAGACAAAACGACGAATGTTATGAACCAGAGAATCATTATTTCTAAAAGTTTAGAGAAAGACCTTACGCTCGCCATTTCTGAGTGCGAGCACGATAAGGTGTTTGTATTGGCCGACGAAACAACCATCGACAAGTGTTGGCCTGTGATAAAAGATTTCAGGATATTAAAGAATGCACAAACTATCGTTATCGGTGCCACAGACACCAACAAAACGCTCGAATCATTGGCTCATGTTTGGAAAGCTCTTGGCGATGGTGGAGCCACTCGCCACTCGTGCTTAATTAATTTAGGTGGCGGCATGGTTACCGACCTTGGTGGCTTTGCTGCGTCTACTTTCAAGCGTGGCATCGACTTCATAAACATCCCTACCACTCTGCTCGCTATGGTCGATGCGTCGGTGGGTGGAAAAACGGGCATCAACTTCAATGGCCTGAAAAATGAGGTTGGTGTTTTCAATGATGCTAAATATGTGATTCTCGACACCAACTTCCTAAAAACTCTCGACAACGACAACCTGAGCTCTGGCTATGCTGAGATGCTTAAGCATGGACTCATCTCCGACGATGCTCACCTTGCTGAGCTTCTCAATTTCCAACTCTCTGCTCCCAACTATCAGCAGTTGCAGCAGATGGTGGCTCACTCTGTAGAGATCAAGGAGAATGTCGTAGAGCTCGACCCTCACGAGCGTGCCATCCGCAAGGCTCTCAACCTTGGCCACACCTTCGGTCATGCTTTCGAGTCGTGGGCATTGAAGCGCAAGCCTATCCTTCATGGCCATGCTGTTGCCTACGGTTTGGTGTGCGAGCTTTATCTCAGCTGCATCAAGACAGGCTTCCCTACCGAGCGTATGCGCCAGTCTGTAAGGTTCATCCGTGAGAACTATCCTCACCTCGCCTTCACTTGCGACGACTACGATGAGCTTATCGCCCTTATGACTCACGACAAAAAGAATACTGCTGGCGTCATCAATTTCACCTTGCTCTCTGCAGTAGGCGAAATCATGATCAACCAGACAGCCACAACCGAGGAAATAAAAGAAGC
>HF994128.1:0-5332 GCA_000436915.1 Prevotella sp. CAG:1092
TGAAAAAGTTTTACCGGACAGCAATAATTATCAAAGAAATTGTGATGGAAAGAGATTGTACGGCAATTCTCGTATACATCAGAATCGCCCTTACCCCATAAGCAACTCTTGTCATGATCGTGGAAATAGTTATAGCTGAATGTCATCCATTGCACATTGTTCTTACAGTCGAGCAAACCATCATAGCGATCTTTGTTGGCTGCATCGCCATTGAAGAATTCACAATGGTCTACCCAAATATGTCCACCCCAGTTGGTCTTGGCACTAACCTTATCAGCCTGAATACCGATGCAGTCTGGGTCGCCAACTTCTATTTGTTTTCCATTTCTATAAGCCACTATCTTATTCTCACCAGTTCTGAGCACCGGTACGCCCTTCATAGTGAAACGACAGTTGCGGATAATGATATTATCTACCGACTGCATCACGAAGGTGATATGTGTAAACAAAGGAGCCTTGCCAGTAGAAGGATCTACCACACCGATAAGAGTTTTGTTAGGAGCAAGCATAATACGTTCACCGTATGTAGTCTCCACGCCACTCTTTCCACTTTGGTCGTCAAGTAGCTTACCTGTATTAATACCATCAACATAGCACTTGATTCCTGTAGAGATATCATGGTCAACGATAACGATATATGGGTCTGCAGCCTGAAGATAAGCCTGCAGCTCAGAGAAGGTATTAGCCTTTACTACCTTACCACCAGCTCCACCCGTGGTGCCACCAGCACGATACCAATTAGAACCAGCTACACCTTCATAGGCAGCAAAGCCATCAATAGAGAATTCACGACCATCTTGCGTCTGCGCATTTGCCATCATCGAAAAGCTGCAGAGCAAAGTCGATGCAAAGATGGTTTTTCTACAAACAGCCTTAAACTGTGCAGAGATAATAGAGTTTATTTGTTTCATAAATCAATTAGTTTTTATCCTTTTGTTTGTTTTCTAAAAAGGGCTGCTCTCATTCTGTAGAGACAGCCCTTCGTTTCATTTGATTATTTTTGAACACCTAACTATAATAAATTTCAATTTATTCAGTTACAGGAACAAGCTTGATGAGAGCGATTGTTGCTGAGTCTGCTTTAGAAATCTTATGAGCGCCAGCCTCAAGAACTACAGAAGCAGGATTACCAGTAATCTTTGTTCCGTCTACCTTTACATTCTGTGCCTTAGAGCCTGTACCGAAATATATCGACAATATCATCTTGGAAGTTGTTGCAAAGCTAATCTCTGTGCCAGATTCCATCTTAGCACTTGCCTTGTAAGTCACACCATCAACAGTTGTTTCTTCCTTTGTATAGTTGCTCTTAGAACCTGTCTGTGTGAAAGCAGGATTAGAGATGCCAAATGTCTTTGTTGTGCTATCATAAGAGAAGCTACATGTTACAGTACCCTCTACAGCAGGAGTATCAGGTGTTGGGTCTGGTGTAGGTGTTGGGTCTGGAGTAGGAGTTGGAGTTACTGTACCACCAGTCTCACCGCTTGATGCATTCTCGTCACCGAAGATACCTACGAGACTTGTCTTATATGAAGAAAGGATGGCATCAAGACCTGCACAACGACCATAGTCTGCATCATCTGTAGCATTGTTGAATGTATAGTGGATATCACCCTGATTCAAACGACCTGCACCATAGAAGCCTGTTACCTTAGCAGGAATATCAACAGTAGCATCAGGAGTATATGTATACATCTTTGAAGCATCAGTATCAAAGTTGTTGTATGATGTACCACCAGCCTTAGCAACTATTGTAGCAGGAACCTTTTCTGAAGGAGATTCTACCTCATATGCATCAAAATCTGTGTTTGATTGCTTCCAAGTAACATAGCTAAAGTGGCTTCCCTTCTCTGCAAAGATATTGCCGTAAGACTTCAATACTCCACCAGCCTCACCAGAGAATGTACCATCGCCCTTAGCATCTGTACCCTGCTTGGAAATCATCATAGGATACTTAGTGTTACGGAAATAGTTAGACTCAACGAATACGCTTGCGCCCATTGTTACACCGATACCGTACTTAGCAACGCCATCATAGTAGTTGTTCCATACATGAACAGAAGATGTACGTACACGTGGGTGACGAGAGTCTGAGTGGTCAAACCAGTTATGGTGGTAGCAAATCAAGTTGTCAACAGTCTCACTCTTCATGCCACAGAGGTTTGACTTACCAGTGTCGTGGAAGTGGTTATAAGAGAATGTGCAGAAAGTAGCACCATCCTTAGAGTCCAAAGCTCCATCACCCTTACCATGGTCACCACCGCCTTGTTCACCATAGAAGTAGTCGTTGTTGTGAACCCAGATGTGATGTGTCCCCTTAATCTCCATGTTATCATTGCTTGAACCTTGATAGAAGAATGCCATGTTGCGAACCTCAACACCTGTACCATTGATGATACCCAAACCGAAACCATGGAAGCAAGCATCATCACCGATACCCTCAATGGTAACATTCATTTTTGTAGCTTCGCTATTGCCTTTCAGCAAAAGACCCTTCTGGTCGGTCTTAAGTTGGTCGCCAGCATCAGCAGTCTTAATCTCACCAATAATACGAACTGCAATAGGAATACTATCCGTACCCTTCTGCTTTGCAAGAAGGATGTTGCCAATACCGGTGTATTCTACATCTTTCTTACCATCGCTCAAAGAAGCCTTGATAGTCTTGAAAGTATTCTTTGTTACATAGAGGACCTTGGCACCTGCCTTCAAAGTACCATCGTTGTTATAAGCGCCTACACCATCGCGGACACCCTTATGAGCAAAACCCTGACGGTCGTAGTTAACGACCTTCAAGTTGTCTGCGACACCGTGAGCAGCCATCTCTTTGCCATCAGCCCCTACAGCAACAACCTTCAAAGAGTAGTTGCCAGCCTTCAAACCTACAACGTCTACACGACCATACGAGCCATAGTTGCGAACCAACTGCTCGTCAACCTTAGTATAATCAGCATACTGACCACCCTTCACATATACATTATATGTCTTTGCAGAAGAAAGAAGTGACCACTTTGCATAAGCACTTTCCTGCCAACCTTTGCTTTCAGTAATGGTGATACCCTTTTCTGTAACCTCACCACTCTCGCCACGCTCGGCAGCCTTAGCAAAGCTCAACTCCTTAACAGTAGCATCGTAAACATCGTTTTCAGCACCCGCCTTTGCAGGAACTACGATAGTCTTATCGCCATCGAAAGAAACCTTAGTCAAGTCTTCTGTATTGTAATAGTTTACAGCACCACTATTTGTTGCAACAAACATCTGGTTCTTGTAAGTATCACGATTTACAGTATTGCTTACCTTATTATTATCATCAGGATTAACAGGGTCTGGAGTTACATTATTAGGATCCTTTACAGAGATGCTATAAACCAACATACCACCGTCAGAAGTAGTCAATGTCACATCACCTGCTTCAGAAACGGTACCTGTACAAGTCATCTGGTTAGTAGACTTTGTTGCGAAATTAGTAGTACCACCAACATTGTTGCTTACATAAATACCGCGAGCTGTTTTGCTGCTTGCTGTCTTGCAAACTACAGTTACTACCCAACCTTTCTGAACATTAGGAATTGTAACAACAAGATTGCTACCATTGAGTTCAAAATATTCGTTTGTATAATTCAAACGAAGCTTACCGCTCTGGTTTGCAGGAGTACCACTGCTTGAAGCTACAGCTGCACCACTCTTAAAGAGCAAACCTTTGGCAAAGTCAAGCTCTGTGCCATTAGCAGTCAAAGCTGCATTATTCAAAGCAGGAAGGAAATTATAACGTCCCTTTGTTGCATCGTTATACCAATTTGTAGCATCAGCATTAATCAAAGCGACATCTGCCTCACTAATAAACGGATCGCGATCAGCGAAGTTCCATGTCTGTGCTACTGCAGTACCCAAGCTCATCAAGAAGATAGCCAAAGAAAATACTGTTTTTTTCATGTTTCGTTCCTCCTTACTTTACTTGATGATTACTTTCTTACCATTCACAATGTAGATACCCTTAGCCAAGCCTTCGGTAGAAGTTCCTACAAACTGACCATTGAGGTTAAATACCTTACCCTGCAAAGACTGCTTAACAGTCTCCACTTGGTTGATACCTGTAGGATTAGTATCATAAGAGAAAGCCAACTTCACAAACGACATGTCGCTTTCTTCAGATGTACCATCCGAATAAGTAAGGATTAGATTGTCACCATTAAATGTGATTTCAGTAACAGTCTTGTTAACAGACTGACCATTGATTGTTACGGTCTGCTTATTATCCGCCCAAACATAGGTAGAGAATAATGCAGCCATAGCAAAGATACAAATTTTCTTCATTTTATTAGTAGATTAGTTGTTTTCGATTGTTTGCGTGCAAAGGTATCACTTTTCTTAGTACTTTTATCAAAAAAGATAGTTTTTCATCACGCAAACGTTTAAGTAAACTTTTCGTAAATAAGAAAATCAGTAGGAAGATTCAAACAATATAAATGGTATAAAAACAAAAAAAAACTGAATCCTTAAATAAGAATTCAGCTTTCATCTTAGTGTGGTGCCACCAGGAATCGAACCGGGGACACAAGGATTTTCAGTCCTTTGCTCTACCAACTGAGCTATGGCACCATACTTACTAAATAGTCATTTTGACTTTAGCGAGTGCAAAGGTACATCATTTATATCAAACTACCAAATTTTTATTGATAAAAGTGAAAATAAAAATAAGAAAACAGCCTTGTTCAAAGGCAGGCGGCGCTCGGGAATAAAAACAAAAACTTCGTGTTTTGTTTTGTTATTCCACTCACTTGCACTACCTTTGCAAAAGAATCGGGATGTAGCGCAGTTGGTAGCGCACTACGTTCGGGACGTAGATGTCGCCAGTTCGAATCTGGTCATCCCGACATAAAAGGCGCAAGGAGAATAATATTTCTCCTTACGCCTTTTCCTTTAAATATAACCCTACATTAAAGGCTATAGAGGAAGATTTTATTAAAGTCCAAACATTTGACTTACTATCTCTGCATCGTGCTCACTATACGAGATAGGTTTAGACATTGGTTTATAATGGAAGTCTTCGAAATGGAACCACTGGTATATTATAAACTGCTTATCTTTCGACATACAGACTTCAGCTCTCACATTACCTATAGCTACACTATCTGCAACTTTACCGGCTTTCATAAATCGTTCGATTTCATCTACCGACTTAGCCGAAGCACTTGCCATTTCACGTCCTTTATCTGGAGCATAGTCAAAAGTATGAGCCGACACTTTGCTATTTGTTGGCAAATATACAGCGTTCTCTACAAATCCGCAGAAAGCGGAAGTTATCTTAATATCGTTATTAGCAGAAACGGCAGGAGCC
>HF994128.1:5341-37173 GCA_000436915.1 Prevotella sp. CAG:1092
TATTAGCAGAAACGGCAGGAGCCATTTCCAGATTCTTAATCTTTACCATAAAATCTCTTTGTTTTTAATCTGTTATTAAATTCCTTGTTATTAAATTCTTTGTGCGTGAGTGGAAACAAAGATTCTAACACAGAATACGCCTCAACGCTATTACATAATAATAACGTGGGCAAAAGAGATAGTGAGGAGCCATAGCAGCTCCAGCAGGAATAAAAGTATAAGATTGTGTGATTGAATAATTATCATTTAATGCGATAAAATGGGCATTAAATGGCGAAGGTTCAAAAGAAACGATTGTGCGACTAACACGTGGTGCACATACTTGTACTGGCAATACAGCATCGCCCCACATGGCAGAATTATGCGAATCGGCATCTGATGCAGCATCCTTTAATAGGTCTTTTTCATGATGTTTACTATAGTCGGAAGCAGAGTCAGCAAAGGCACATGAAGGCAACACCATCATAAAGATGATGGCTACCAACATACCTATTATTCTGTTTCTACTAGTCATAAATATCTATTATCGACTTTTTAATTCCTTGCAAAGTTATAGAAATATCTGCAGAATACGGAATTCTACCTGCATTTTATTTCTTTTTAAAGTTAATATTCCATATATGGTCGCAGTCGCTCAATCACATCAGGAGTGAAATCAGGAAGAAATTTCAGATTATCTATACTCGTCAATGGTCCTCGTAATCTACGATATTCTATGATATCTCGAGCCTGATAGAAATTAATATACGGATGTGCTTTTAACTGGTTAAGAGTAAGCTTGTTAACTTTAATCTTTCTTACTCCGCCATCAGGAATACACATATATTGCAAAGTACTCTCTGGGAATCCATCTATCTCCTTCAACTGTTTCAAACTAACGAAGCCACCAAGTCGCTTACGATAATCTACTATCTTTCGAGCATAGTAAGAGCCAATTCCTGGTATTCGCTTAAGCAAGGTGGTATCAGCATTATTAATAGCGATACGTTGCTGAAGTGTTATCTTATGTGGATATCTTGCGGTATCTTTCGAGTGAACAACTTCATCCTTAACAGCCATTTCCTGAGCAGGACGATAGTCTGCGGAAATATGAATATATGGTTCAAGCTCCTTATATTGCTTGGCAGAAAGCCCATACAATCGCGCAAAATCGCTTGGCCGCGAATAATGTCCGCCTGCAGCTCTATACTTATATATATTCCTCACTTGCCATGGTTGAAGACCAAGACGCAGAAGTTGTGTGCTATCAGCAGTATTAGGATCAAACGGAAAGCGTTCAACTTTTACATCTCCTACATTATAATAATACGGTTTGGCGTCTTCTTCTGCAGAAAAACCTTTTGCCGTTGCTTTATACCCAACAGAATCCTGTGATACTACGGTTCCAATTTTACCCACTTCATCGGTATTATCAAAGAGTACAGCCAACAGCCATACAACTGCTGCAAACACTATTATCGACAATACTACCGAACGGTCTGATCTGTTGAAATAAAAGAATTCTCTCCACTCCATATTTGATAGATTATTATATTACATCCTTATAAAATGCCTGTTTATAATATCCCCATCTGTCGAAGGAATATCACCACAATACAGACTGGACAAACAAAGCGAACGGCAAAGAGCCATAAGCCAAACACCTTAGCATTTGCATTTCCCCAGTTAGTAAATTCATCGTGAACAGTTTTCTTCTGAATATACCAACCTACAAAGAGCGATGTGCTCAACGCACTTATTGGCATTAATATATTAGAAGTGAAATAGTCGCAAGCGCTTAGGAAGTCTACACCAAATACATTTATCTTTACCGCACCACATGATAGCGAGCATAATATTCCGATGAATACGGCTAAAATTGTTTCTATAGCGGCACCCTTCTTGCGGGTAATATGTAATTCTTCATAGAAGAAAGCTGTACCAATCTCGTGCATAGAGATAGTACTGGTGAGTGCTGCCAAAGCCAACAAAGCATAAAACATCACAGATACTATATAAGCTACTACTGGTAAAGAACCAAATGCTTCTTGAAAGACATTAGGCAAAGTGATAAACAACAGCGACGGACCACTATCTGGATTTACTCCTACGGAGAATGCCGCAGGGAATATCATCAAACCTGCAAGAATAGCGATAATAGTATCGATGCAAGCTATCTGCAAGGCAGACTTAGCAAGATTTGTTGTGCGACTAAAGTAAGAAGCATAGGTGCAAAGGCATGCAGTACCCAACGACAACGAGAAGAACGACTGTCCTAAAGCATCAAGGAATACATTCTTGGTGAGCTTCGAGAAGTCGGGACGAAACAAGAAGTCTATTCCTTTCCATGCTCCAGGCAACATACACGATGCCACAACAAGTATCAACAGCAGGATAAATAGAGTTGGCATAAGCAAGTTAGAAGCCTTTTCAATTCCACGACGCACTCCTCTAACCACTACAAAATGAGTAAGTAATATAAAAGCTATTGTCCACACCATTGGTCTTACAGCATCAGTAGAGAACTCAACGAAATATGTCTTCACATATTCTGCATCCCCATTCACTTGTCCCATCAACGAAGAAAAGAGATATTGCAAGCACCAGCCAGCCACCACAGCGTAGAAGCCAAGAATAACAGTTGCTGTAAAAACACCGATTACACCGATAATATGCCATGGTTTACCATTAGCAAGATTCTTATATGCACGTACAGCATTAGATGCAGAATGACGACCAACAACAAATTCAGCTATCATTCCTGGCACACCCAAGAACAACATACATACAAGATAGATCAGGATGAAGGCTGCACCTCCATCCTGACCTGTCATATATGGGAATCTCCATATATTACCCAAACCTACTGCAGAACCTACAGTAGCAAGGATCACGCCTATCTTAGTTCCAAAATTTCCTCTTTGTTCCATTATATATATCTTATTCTCTCAAATTTAATCTTTCAAAACTATATAATTCTTCACCCTTCACTTCCATCGGATTCTTCACTCTTCGTTCTTCACTCTTCATTCTTCACTTAAAAAGCTCCCAACTGATGCAAGAATATTGCTAATATTGCCAATGGGCAGATAAATCTTATAAGGAATAGGTATACACCAAATAGTGCACCTGACACTGTTCCCCAGTTAGTAAACTCATCGCGAACGAGTTTCTTTGGTACGAACCATCCAAGGAATACGCATGTCAGCATACCACCAATAGGAAGGAATATCTGACCTGTAACAAAGTCAAACAAATCAAAAAGTGCCATTCCACCGATAGTAAGCCAATCTCTTCCGCCTATCGAAAGAGAACAGAAAGCTCCGATAATACTACATGTTATGGTAACGATCAAAGCACCATTCTTTCTGCTGATATGCAACTCTTCAAAGAAGAAAGAAGTGCTAACCTCATGTAGCGACATCAATGAAGTGAGGGCTGCAACCGACAAAAGTAGATAGAACAACAAAGAAATTATCCATCCAATAATTGGCATTGTGGCAAAAGCGTCATTGAATACATTTGGCAAGGTGATGAATATCAGCGATGGTCCACTATCTGGATTTACTCCTACAGAGAAAGCTGCTGGGAAGATCATCAAACCTGCAAGTATGGCTACCATAGTGTCGATAACTGAAATCTGCAAAGCAGACTTCAGAAGATTTGTCTGTCTGCTGAAATATGAAGCATAGGTACAGATACATCCCATAGCTATAGACAGAGAATAGAACGACTGCCCCAAAGCTGCAAGAAACATATTCTTCGTCATCTTCGAGAAATCAGGATGGAAAAGGAAGACTACGCCTTTACCTGCATCTGGAAGCATGCACGAAGCAACGACAATAATTACGAGCAACACGAAGAGTGTTGGCATCATAAGTTTAGAAGCTTTCTCTATACCACCTCTAACGCCATGAATAATCACAAAGTGAGCAGTCACGATAATAGCGACAGTCCAGAACAGCGGTCGGATTGGGTCTTTTGAGAAGTTACTAAAGTATTGCATCACATATTGAGGGTCGCCTTTTAGCTCTCCTACCATTGATGCAAAGATATATTGCAAGCACCATCCAGACACCACAGCATAGTAACCAGTTATCAAGAAACCAGTAATAACACCAAGTAATCCGACATACTTCCATGCCGAACCACCCGAAATCTTATCATAAGCTCTAAAGGTATTTGATGCGCCATGGCGACCAATAATAAATTCACTAAGCATACATGGAATACCGAGTAACAACACACAAAAGATGTATACCACCAAGAAGGCAGCACCACCATTGTCGCCAACCATATATGGGAAACGCCATACATTACCCAAGCCTACAGCGCCACCAGCGGTTGCAAGTATCATTCCTAATTTACTTCCGAAATTTGCTCTTTGTTCTTTCATCTTCTTTCCAATTTGTATAAAAATAAAGGCTGTCCAGTTTCAATCTCATCACTAAAGCCCCTTATAAGGTACAAAAGTATAAAAAATATCTCTATAAAAATAACATTTCAGAGTATTTTACTAATAGATATGAATAAAACTGTGTACCTTTGCATAAATATCACAATCAAATGAAAGAATATATCAAGAAATACCCCATCTCGTTGTTTCTCGTAGTAGCAATATGGATAATTTGTCTCATTCCTATTCCTGAGACACCACTCGACGATGTGCCCATGATAGATAAATGGACACACTTTGTGATGTATGGTTCGCTATGCTCTGTGATATTTGCAGAATATGCCAACCGCCATATCAAACCAAACATCAAGCGCTTGGCCATATGTGGAGTGTTATTACCTATTATTATGGGTGGCTTAATAGAATTGGCACAAGCATATTGCACTGGTGGCAATCGCAGCGGTGATTGGATAGACTGGATTGCCAACAGCATCGGTGTGATGATAGGAACAGCTATCGGTAGTCTTGTGGTATATCTTCGCGCCAAAGCGAGAAAGGATATTTAAGCATGTGCTTATTATAGAAGCGCTTATCACCAGTAACCTCTGGACCGATGAAATCGGGCTTTTCATAAGGTTCGTCTACAGCCCCAAGCTCTACTTCTGCCATAACAAGACCTTCATTGTCGCCATAGAACTCGTCGACTTCAAACACATGGTTACCACTCTTAACCAAGTAGCGACGCTTGTCTATCACGCCACCCGAACATAGGTTCATGAGGTTGCGTGCCTCCTCCATTTCTATTTCCTTTTCAAATTCATATCTGCCAATACCATCCTTCGACTTACCCTTTATTGTTAGGTAAGCCTTTTCATCGCGAATGCGAATGCGGACAGTTGCGGCATCGCAAGGAATATATCCCTGCACGATATGACTACTTGAAAAGGCGGCACTCTTATAAGCACCGCCTTTCTTAACAAGGAATTTTC
The DNA here is from genome assembly GCA_000436915.1 of Prevotella sp. CAG:1092. Lineage (GTDB taxonomy): Bacteria > Bacteroidota > Bacteroidia > Bacteroidales > Bacteroidaceae > Prevotella. The sequence continues at coordinate 10,706 of HF994128.1, forward strand.
TTTCTATTTCTATTCCACTCATTATTGTAACATGAATATTGAATAAACCATGTAAATGAGAGCCAACGCTACCAATACGCCGAACACCCATTTAACGACTTTCTTTCCTTGTTCTTCCTGTTGTGCTTCACGCTTAGCGTGACGAATCTTGTTTTTTTGGCTCATAACAAATAAGATTATCAGCCTCGCTCCAACCTCCCTCGTCTAAAAGAGAGTACGTGAATAATCACATCGGAGTTTATGGCTTAGGTTAGTTATACTTTTATATATCTGTTTATCAGATTATCTGCAAAATATCCAAACTCGCATTCCCCCAAAAGGTCTAATTACTCCCCTCTCTTTTGGAGAGGGGCTGGGGGTGAGGCTATTTATTCCTCACTTGGAAATTCCATAAGATAAGCCTTGATGAAAGGATCGATATCGCCATTCATCACACCATCCACATCCGAGGTCTGATAATTTGTGCGATGATCTTTCACACGACGGTCGTCGAAGACATAACTGCGTATCTGGCTACCCCATTCTATCTTCTTTTTACCCGCTTCTATCTTAGCCTTCTCTGCCAATCTCTTCTGCATAGCTCGGTCATAGAGTTGACTCTTCAGCAAGAGCATAGCCTTGGCACGGTTTTTAGGCTGGTCGCGAGTTTCGGTGTTTTCGATAAGGATTTCTTCTTCCTCGCCAGTATCTGGATCTTGATATTGATAACGAAGACGTACTCCCGACTCCACCTTATTAACATTCTGACCACCTGCACCACTCGAGCGGAAAGTATCCCACGATACTCTTGCTGGGTCTACATACACCTCAATGGTTTCATCTACCAAAGGCGACACGAATACAGAAGCAAAGCTTGTCATTCGCTTACCCTGAGCATTGAAAGGAGAAACACGCACCAAACGATGCACACCATTCTCGCTTTTCAAGAATCCATAGGCATATTCACCACCTTCTATCTCCATGGTAACGCTCTTGATACCGGCTTCTTCACCCTCTTGAAGGTTCGAGATTGTGACCTTATATCCATGAGCCTCAGCCCAGCGCATATACATACGCATAAGCATCTGCGCCCAGTCTTGACTCTCTGTACCACCAGCTCCAGAGTTGATTTTCAGCACACAGTCCATAGGGTCTTCCTCCTGACGGAGCATGTTCATCAATTCCAAGTCTTCGATGGCTTTTATCGTCTTTTTATAATCGTCGTCAACCTCCTGCTCTGTCACGAGTTCCTCCTTGTAGAAGTCGAAAGCCAACTGTAGTTCGTCGGCATTTTGCTTCACATTATTATAGCCGACAATCCATTTTTCGATGCTCTTCACCTTCTTCATCTGCTCCTGCGCACGCTCCACGTCTTCCCAGAAGTCGGGTGCCTGTGTGCGTAGTTGCTCTTCCTCGAACTCCACCTTCTTTTGGTCGATATTCAAGTATTTATATAGTGCATCTACTCTGTCGACTACATCTTTTAGTTGGTCGGATGTTATCATTTTTGTTTTTACTCCTCGTACATTTTGTCTATCAGCTCCTTATAGTTCTTGCTCACCTGAGGTCGACGGAGCTTCAATGTGTTTGTTAGTTCGCCATTCTCCATAGTGAAAGGCTTTGGCAGCAGAGTGAATCTCTTAATCTGCTCATAGTGTGAAAGTGTCTGTTGCAAGGTATCTATGCGCTCCTTCATCATAGCCCTTACCTTAGGATTCTCGCATAAGTCTTCATGCGACTCAAACTTCACGCCATTGTTGCGTGCCCAATCCTCTATCTGCAAATACGAAGGCACTATCAATGCAGAAACGAACTTGCGCTGGTCGGCAATAACAGCCACCTGCTCCACAAACTTGTCTACCAACAGCAAAGCCTCAATCTGCTGAGGAGCTATATATTTACCATTGCTTGTCTTAAACAAGTCTTTGATTCTTTCTTTCAAGAATAGCTCACCATTCTTAATATATCCAGCGTCGCCAGTCTTAAAGAATCCGTCTTCGGTAAACGAAGCTGCAGTAATGGCGTCACGCTTATAATATCCAGGAGTGATGGTAGGACCCTTGAGCAACACCTCGTCGTTCTCGCCAATCTTCAATTCTATACTGTTGATAGGACGACCTACAGAACCGATGGTATAGCCCTCTGATGTATGGTCGCAGGTAACGGTTGCGAGACTCTCTGTAAGTCCATAGCCAACCACCATGTTAATTCCGATGGAATGGACAAATTCTTCAACTTCTGGTGACACATAAGCACCTGCTGTAGGGAAGATATTTGGATTTTCCAATCCCATAGTTTTGCGCACAAGGCTCAACACAGCCTTATCCATCATCTTATATTCCAAAGCCAATGTCAATGGCGGACGCTTGGCATGGCTCAGATAATCAATATTATATTTCTTACCTACAGAAAGAGCGTAGGCAAACAACTTCTGCTTTACAGCTCCTGAGCGATCAATCTTATCCTTAACAGCCTGATAAACCTTCTCCCAGAATCTTGGCACCGACGACATACAGGTAGGATGTGTCTCGCGCATAGACTGCTGAATTTCCTTTGGATTGGTGTTAATAATAACATGTGCACCTACCGACAGACACAAATAACACCATCCCCGCTCAAAGATATGTGTAACAGGCAAGAAGCTTATAGAGCGGTCGCACTCTCTGATTGGTACACATGCGCGATTAGCCTCAAGAGCTGCACTATACTGACCATAAGTCAACATCACACCCTTAGAATCGCCTGTAGTACCGCTGGTATAAAGGATATTACACAAATCCTCCATGTTGGCCTGCTTATACAGGTTTTCCACCTCCGTTTGGCGAGGCAATCCCTCACCGAGTTTTAAGAAGTCGGAATAATACATAGAGTTAGGATCGTTGGCACTAATACGCACACTTTCGTCGAATATAATAATTCGTTCGAGCGAAGGGCAGAGAGTAAACACCCGTAAAGCCTTGTCGTATTGTTCCTGTTCACCGACAAACAACACTCTTACCTGGGCATCGTTTATCATATATTGAATCTGGGTTTCGCTACTTGTAGCATAAAAAGGAATGCTGACAGCACGAATACCATATGCACCAAAGTCTGTATATAAATATTGTATGCAGTTTTGTGCAAATACCGCAATATTCTCTTGTGGTTTCACATTGAGATTGAGCAGAGCGTTAGAAACCTGCTTTACTCTGAGTGAGAATTGGTTCCACGAAACCTGCTTCCACTGCTTACTGCCAAACGACTGGAAAGTAAAGACACTGCGATTGCCATATTTCTTCGCTTGTTCGTGTACAAGAACCGAAAGATGCGTAATTGTCTGCATAATGATAAATTTTTATTATTTGCAAAGTTAATAGAAACGAGTGGAATAACAAAACAAAATCAAAAAATTGTTATATATTCAATTTTATGCAAGCATATTTACACGAGAAAAACAAGTTGAAAAATAAAACAATATTAAAAGTTCACAACTTTGTGGTCCACAAGGTTGTGAACTTGGTGTTTTTTAATTATATTTGCAGTATAAACAAATATCACAGACAATGGAAAAAGCATTTGTATATGGTATGTCGGTTTCTGGAAACAACTTTACCGACAGAATAGAGGAGACAAAGCGTATAAAAGCAGACTTCGAGCATGGCATCAACGTGATACTGATTTCACCTCGACGCATGGGTAAAACGTCACTTATCAAAAAGGTAATATCAGAAATCGACAATCCGATGCTGAAAATAGTATATATGGACATTTACGACTGTAGAAGCGAATATGATTTCTACAACAGATTTGCTGAAACCATAATGAAATCAACGGGTAAGCAAATAGAACAAATAATGGAAAACATCAAACGTTTTTTGGTAAGAGTGTCACCAAAGATATCGTTCAGTCCAGAACCTACCTCCGAATTTTCTTTATCGCTCGGTATAACGCCAAAAGACTATTCACCTGAAGAGATATTGAATTTACCAGAGCAAATAGCAAAGGAACAGGGTGTAAGAATCGTTGTTTGCATCGACGAATTTCAGCAAATAGGCGAATTTACAGATTCGCTAACGGTACAGAAACGATTACGTGGCACATGGCAGCATCATCAAAACGTGTCGTATTGTTTCTTTGGCAGCAAGAAGCATTTAATGGAAAATATATTCCAAAGCCGAAGAATGCCATTCTATCAGTTTGGAGAAATGTTGCACCTTGAATGTATCCCAACAGAATATTGGGTTCCTTTTATTTGCTCACGGTTTGAGAAATATGGTAAACATATATCAAAGGAATACGCTACAAGGATATGCGAAATAGTAAAGAACTATTCTTCATATGTTCAGCAATTAGCATGGAATGTGATGGCTGAAACTGAGAAAGAGGTTGACGAAGATTGTTTGCAGAATGGTATTAACACTCTTCTTCAACAATGTAGCAGTTTGTTTATCCAGCAAACAGAAGGATTAACTACGTATCAGCTCAATTTCATTCGCTTGCTGTGCAACGACATTCATTCAGGCTTTACTGTTCAATCAATAGCCGACACATATCCTTTAGGAAGCAAATCAAATATTGAAAGAATTAAGAAAGCATTGGAAAACAGAGAGATTATAACAACAACCAAAGATGGGGTTTTCCTTGCAGACTGCGTATTTGAGCTATGGTTTAAGAAAGAAATGATGTAAACAACACATACAACACTATGACCAACAAAGAATATACCGACGAGGCAGTAAGGTTGCTAAAATTGCTAATCAGCACTCCTTCTGCAAGCAGAAGCGAAGACAAGGCTGCCGACATAATGGAGGAAACTATCCGAGGCTATGGACTGGAAGTGCATAGACTAAAGAATAATGTGTGGACAATAGACCCGGAATACGACGATGCTCGCCCCACTCTATTGCTCAACGCTCATATCGACACCGTGAAACCTGTGGCATCGTGGACTCGCGACCCATACTCACCAACCATAGAGGGCGACAAGCTATATGGTTTGGGAAGCAACGACTGTGGCGGTGGTCTGACAACTTTGCTCCAGATATTCCGCAAAAAGATATTGGAGCCACGAGAATATAACCTCATTTACCTTGCTTCTGCCGAAGAGGAAGTGAGTGGAAAGGATGGAATATCGCTGGCAATACCTGAGTTACCGAAGGTGGATGTTGCCATAGTTGGTGAACCAACCGACATGCAGCCAGCAATAGCTGAAAGAGGATTGATGGTGCTTGACGTGATAGCTCACGGCAAAAGCGGACATGCCGCTCGCAACGAGGGCGTTAATGCCATATACAAGGCTATGGACGATTTGCTATGGCTTCGCGACTATAAGTTTGAGAAAGTTAGCCCTTTGCTTGGACCAACAAAAATGACGGTAACGGTGATAAATGCCGGCACTCAGCATAATGTCGTTCCAGACACTTGCACCATGCTTGTAGATGTGCGAACCAACGAAAAGTACACCAACCACGAAGTATTCGACATAATTAGCCACCATCTTTCATCAGAAGTCAAGGCACACTCCTTCCGTCTTCACTCATCGCATATTGCCGAAGACCACCCATTGGTGAAGCGTTGCAAATCGTTAGGCTTGCAACCATTCGGCTCTCCTACCCTTAGCGACCAAGCTCTCATGCCATGGCAATCGCTAAAGCTTGGTCCTGGAAGCTCATGCCGTTCTCATTCTGCCGACGAATATATATGTCTGAGCGAAATAGAAAGGGCATTCGAAATATACGACTTCGTGGTATCTGAAAAGACACCAAATAATACTTAAAAAAGTATCACGTGATACTTTGCAAAGTATCACGTAATACTTCGCCAAGTATCACGTGATACTTGGGCAAGTATTACGTATGCCAAATTTAGCCTACTACAATATACAAAAAAAGAAGCGCCAAGCAGAGATTTGCTTGACGCTTCTTTTTTATTGTTTGTTATAGAAAAATATCTATCTGTCTAATTACTTAACAGCCATTTTCACTACCTTGCCATTAGCGAGCTTAACAATGTTCAAGCCCTTCTGTGTACCATTGATGCGCATACCATTAACATTGTAGCGAGAAACAACATTGTTGTTAGCCTCTGAGTTTACATCCTCGATACCAGCAGCACAGTTACCAAGAACAACCTTTGCAGCATTTACTACAGCAAGGCTATTAAGGTTAACGAGCAATGCAGAAAGTGTGAGGTTGTTATAATTCTGGATAAGATCAGAGTTTACCTTAAGAGTAGTGCTGAAAGAAATAACTTCACCCTTATCAATATCTGTTTTCGACTTATCAACAATAGCAGCATCGCCGAGTGGATTCCAAGCCTGAACTACAACATTGTCGTAGGTTGTTGAAACATAAGAATCAGCCTTGAACCATGCAGCCATATCAGGATTGTTGAAATCACTTGCACCATTTACGCCAGCACGTTTGTTGTAATAGTTAAGCTGCTTCCAAGTAGCACCCTTGCCTGTCATACCATTCTCAGAGAGAACGAAAGCTACACCATAAGGGAATGAACCAAAACGATTGTAGTTGAAAGTAGTAGTGAGGTCAACCTTAATATCAGTATTCTTGTCATCAGCCCATGAAGCTGTCATAGAGAAATCAGCCTCAGAAGGATTTCCTTCTTTAAGGAGATTTACAAGGTCGGTAGCTCCATACTCATAAGTACCATTCTTACCCTTAGTAGTATTAGCTCCAACATATGGGTCAGCAGCAACAACACGATCAAACATAGCGCCAGGCAAACCACCACCGCCAAGCAGTGATGAAAGAGTCATTGCGACCAATCCATAGTCAGCAAAACGTTCTGCCTGAGAAGTAATGTTATCGCCTAAGATATTCATTGGATCTACCCGAGATTCGCCATTTGCGAAGTGACCTGCGAGAGTAACAACCTTATCGCCAAGTTGCTTGTTAAGAAGGTCGAGAGCTACATGACCACGAGGACACCATCCACACCAAGTACCAGTCTGCTCCTCTACTACAGAAACACGGTCGGCACTCTTTTCAAGAGCGATAATAGAATACTCTGCTGAAGAGTGCTTGTTGATGTTGGTATTACCATTAACCTTTGAAATATTAAGTTCAACAGTGTGTACACCATCATCTTCGAAAGCTGTTGTATATGGAATAGAAGCTGTTTCCATAGGTTCGATAGGAGAACTCAAATCCAAGCTCTTTTCTGCTCCATTGACGCCATCAACAGAAATAGAATATGTAAGTTGAGTGATAGGCGTAGCACTATTGTTAGTTATATAGAATGGATATTGCTGTTTTGTATTAACAAGAGTTGTCAACTCAGGGTTTGCACTAACAGTAGCATCGTTAGCCTCACAGTCTGAAACATCCATACCAATCTGAATAGAGCTACTCATGCCTACAATCGAAGACAATGATTCAAAATTACGTTCTCCCTCATAATCATACTGGAAGAAGCATCCTGCAGCTTCAGAAGATATACCTGCCAATACAATAGATTCATCAGAGCTCTTACCATCGTAAGAATAACCTACTAAAGCACCATCTGCAGGGATTGTAAAAGGAGTAGGAAGCTTTACAGAAATAGGACCTACGTAATTCGCAGGAAGCTTGTCCAAAACAGCCTTTACATCAGCAGCAGGAACAACGACCTTAGCATCAGCTTTATCTGCAGACTCTGGGAAAGAAAGATAGTTTTTACCTTCCACTGTTTCATATTTTACAGAAGATACCCATACGGTGAGGTTATCATACTGACAACCACTCAAAACCCAGAATTCTACAGAATCGATCTTTGCCTTTGCATAGTTGCCTGGAGCCAAGAAAGCAATATTATATTTGTTCTGTCCTGCGAGGAAATCAACTCCAAGACCTGAAGCCAATGCGTCGAAGCCAACAGCGCCTAAATCATTAGATGTAATATAAGAGAACCAAGTAAGACCCTCATCTACTGCAGCCTTTTCAGCTTTAGCTACCTTTGCATTAGCTGACAACATAGGCATGTTCAAACGAGCCTGCTGCTGCATCTGGTTTGCATTTGCCCAAATATGATTACTTTTCAACTTAAAATCTGCTTTCTTTGTCTGCTGTGTCTTTGCATCAAGACCCAACACATTTGACAACACGCCAGATTTTGCTACTACCTTAGGAGTAACATTATTAACCTGACCATTGACATCAAGCTGCTGTGCGCTGGCACCACCTGCACACAAAACTGCGAACAATCCAATTAGTAATTTTTTCATCATGTTTTTGTTATTTAGTTAATATATTATTAAAAAAGTTAGTTTCCGCTTGAGTTAAAATAGCCCAAGCGGAAACCTAAACACTGTTTATTTAGTCACAACACGTGTAAGTATTGGTCTATAGAGAGTCTGGTAGTAACCATTGAGCTTGGTAATATCAAATGTGTTGTCTGTGAGCTTAACAAGACCTATGGTTGAGAATTCAATGCCACCATAAACGCTTCTAAATGGTACTACAACATTGCCATCGGCATCATGCGAAAGCTGACCAGACATTGAGTTGCAATTATACTCTTTCTTTTCATCCAACAACAATGTGAAGATATAGTCAGAACCTGACTTACCAGCATACGAACCTGTTTCGAGAACAAACGACATTGTCTGCTCATCAAAGGTGTAAGGCAAATTAAGGTTCATACCAGAAAGTGTGATGGTGCTATCCTTAACTGTAGCAGTAAGTGTACGAGTAGTGGTATAAGTGGTGTCACGATAGTATGTGAGCTTATACTTACCCTTGATATCTGTCTCAAAATCGTACTGACCTACATAGATAGAATCAACAAAGTTTTCTGAACGCATAATAACAACATCTCTACGGAAAGTACCAGTGTTGTTAGCCTTGAAGTCAACTTTCAGCTTACCATCAGCGATAGTAACCTTTGCCCATTCAGGCTGCTGAACAATCTGCATGTCTACATTTGACTCATAGTCGCAAGAAACACTTGTTGCATCATTTGTTTTAGCAACGAGGCTTGTTGTAGGCATACGGAGAGTTACACCCTTCTGAACAAGAGCAACTACAGCAGAGTCGCCATTAGCACGAAGTACTACAGAAGCCGAACGAGAATAACGAGTGTCGTTTTGCTCAACACTTACGAATACGCTATCATTCTTAATCTCAGCCTTTGCCCAAGCTGCAGAAGTAGAAACTGTTACATTGCCATTTGCAGTGAACACGATACGACCAGCATCAGACGCTGTTGCTTCAAAGAACAGATTTGTATTTGTAACGACAATCGAAGAAGTGTGTGCATATGGGTTGTCGTTATCATCGCTACAAGAAGCAACGAAGGCTGCAACGACAAGGCACATCATTATATTAAAAATCTTTTTCATGACTATCTACAGTTATTTTTGATGTTCTGGAAATGGAGTTTTCTTAGTAAGACTCTTCACGTAAGGCAACATAGAATATTTGCCTGCGAACGAATAATCAGAGCCCTTATACTGTCCCAGGCTTTCACCACTCTTATCGGTAAGCCACAAGCAGTAAGAATCTGTTGGTGCATCCTCGAAGTCGTTAGTATTCCATTTGAGCACAGGATTCTGAAGATCCTTATTCCACTTAGTTACCATACCGCAAATTGAGTGTCCAGGATAAAGTAAACCACCAGACTTCATGTCTAATGCATTAAGCCAAAGGTAATTGCCTGAAACCTCACCAATAATCTGAGTATTCAAAGTAAGTGTACCTGAAGACTTGTCGTAGCCAAGAACGATGTCGAAGTCTGTACCAAGACCCTTCATGATGAAGCCAGAACCGTCAGCGTTAGGCTCAATAGTTACGTCAACATTTACGTCAACAAGCTTCTTACTTTCTTCGCTCTCCTGCATCTGGAATGTAAATACATAGTCGCCAGCAATCTGCTCATAGTATACATAATCGGCAGGGAGATAACCCTTAATAGCCAACTGCTCGCTACCTTTATCGTTAGATGTGAAAGTCATTGTTTCTGGTTCAAAAGAGAAGTCGGACAATGTCTTGCCATAAGCATCAACAGCACTGCTGAGGCGAATACCTGTATCAGTAAATGTGAATGCACAACTCTTAGAGAATGTAGAATCGGTAGTGCTATAGAAAGATGCCTGACGATTGTTAATATCGAGGTCGGCAGAAACATTCTTGCCATCAACATCTGTTGAAAGAGAAGCTACGACAAACTTCTTCTCTGTATCAGCAACCTTTGCAAGATACTCCTCAGGAGTTGTGGTAAGAGGACGCAAATATACATAATTGTTTGTACGGCGACCACGAAGAACTACGAGATCAGAAGTAGCAGAAACAATCTGGAACTCATAGTCAGCATGATTACCCTCATAGTTGCCAGCACTTGGAGTAGCCAAAGCGTGGAACACATCATTATAGGTATCGAAAGTAAGCACAGGACCATTATCGGTGGTGAGCTTATAATAAGATGTAGAAGCTCCCTTAGTCAACTCAGAAGAGGCTGTTACGGTGAGTGAGTCAAACTTTACTGTAAAGGCATAACCTCCATTAGAAGAATCGTCACCAACATAGTAGTCCATAACCCAACCTTTCTCAGAGCTACGCAATACAGTGCGTGCTTCATCCAAAGCCTTCTGAAGGCGCTTAGAGGAAGACTCGCCAAACACTTCATTGTCTTCCTTCAGACATGATGTCATGAGTAGTGGCAAAGCCAACAATAGAAGTGATAATTTAAATATCTTATTCATAATGGTATTCATTATTTAAATTGAAAATCTACTTTACTTGTAGCGATATTAGTCAAGGTTCTTAAGATCTACCTTACCATTGACAACATCATTTTCACGCTGAAGGATAGAAGCACGAAGTTCATCAATATCGATACCCCACTGATCTTGCATGTAGCTACGAACGATGCTAAGCTTCTGCTCAATAAGGTCACGACCATTTGCTTTAGTTTTAGTATCAGCAACAACTAAACCATTTGAATCGTAAACCAAGTTACCATCTTTATCTTTAACTGGCGCATACGAAGCCTTCTTCAACAATGCTTCCCACTCATCAGCAGTGCTGGTAACGTAAGTAGAAACCATCTCGGCGAAGTCTTCATGATAGTTCTTCTGTGCATAGTCTGTGATGAAACCACGAGAGAGGAAGTCTGCAAATTCGCTATTGAAACACTTATCAACCTTATAGTCTGTAGTAATAAACTGATAAGCAGTAGAGAATTCAACAGTCTGGTGAAGGATATGAGTAAACTCGTGGTGAATTGTCTTCAAATAATATGTATTCAAAGCCTCACGTGAGTCCATACACTCGCTAAGATAGTTCATACCCATAAGGAAGATCTTACGACCACCCTCAGCAGTACCAAGCTCAAAAGAACCATCATTACGATAGTGCCACTCGCCCTCAAAATAGAAGAGCTTAGGGAAGTAAGTACGAGTAAATTCAAGACCAGCTACATCTACATAAGTATCAATACAGCAATACTTCAAGATGTGAGCCATAGTCACAGCATCATCATATCTTGCAGGCACAGTATAATAAGAGTTATTAGTCTCATTATACTCATAGCGATACTTCACATTGATATTGAATGGAGCAGTGAAGTTCTTGTCGAGCCAATAGTCTAATGGAGTCTTCTCAACCTTATCGGCAACGATAACACTCTCAGATGACAAATCATCATCAGAGCAAGAAACAAAGCCGAACGACAATGCAGCCAACAACGAAGCGAATAATATATTCTTTTTCATTTTCTTGTTCTATTATTTGTTACTTAGTTCGAAGAGGAAGAACTTTGTGAGGTCCTTCACTCCTCGTTCTAAACTTTTAACTTTATCTTGGGTTCTTCTCAAGTCCTGCAGAGATGATGTTAAATGGAAGCTGAACTGCGCGACGCAAATCCTTAGTACCAAGAGAGTCGGCAACATAGTCACACTCACTATTCTGGTTCATCACACGGCGAGTGATGTTGATACCATAACGGTTTACATCGAACCAACGAAGACCTTCGTGGATAGTCTCTATACGCTTGAAGTTGAGCACACACTGCAACATCGACTCCTGAACACTACCCTCAGCATCAATTTGCCATGATGGATAGAGATGCTTCTTTGAAGTAGGAGAAGTAGATGTGTAATAAGCAATGCTATTATAGTATGTTTTGATGTCTTCTGGAGTAAGAGTCTTTGTAGACTTTGTCCAGTTCTGCATCCACATAGTAAGGTCTTTGCAAGCAAGATCATACTTCTTCAACATTGTATAAGCCTCAGCACGCTCGAGCAAAAGGATATCAGCACGGAAAGGTACTATAGCTGAATGCCAATAACCAGTCTGCGAGATAGGATCAGTCTCCTCGAACAAACGAGGAACCTTAGCAACAACGACACGGTCAAAAGCACCACCCTTGAAAGCCAATCCTGGGCAACGCAATGTAGATCTATCACTTACACCCCAAACTTGATCAGCATTCAATGTTTCATTCTTTGAAATATAGCTATTATGTGCATACTTTGGAACATAGTAGAGATTGCCAAAGAAGAAACCTGCCATTGAAATAGTAGGCTGAATAAGGAAGTTACACTTGTTTGTTGCCTTTATATAAAGGTTTGCACGAGGATCAAGGTTATCGGTGATACCATACGACTGCATTTCATTCCAATCACGAAGCAACGACTTAGGGTTGCTACCAAGACACTCGTTAGCATACTTCACTGCAAGATCCCACTTCTGATAGAACAAGAAGAAACGAGCAGCAAAAGCCAAAGCAGCCTGCTTATTGAAGTGATACTTAGGCTGTGTGTAGTGAGTATCACCAAGCAATGGAATAGCCTCAAGGATATCCTTTTCTATCTTCTCATACACTTCAGCTACATTACCACGAGTGTAAGTTGGATTAAGTGTAGTCTCTGGTTCTGTTGGATAAGGTACACCAAGAGATGTTGCAGCTGTAGCAGGATCGTAAGGCATACAGAACTCATTCACCAACAAGAAGTGGTAATAAGCACGCGACATAAGAGCTTCAGCCTTGCACTCCTTAAGTTTAAGAGTTTTTGGACCACCAAGCTCGTCAATAGCCTGAAGAGCATGGTTGGCTGCAGATATTGAATTATAGCAATCTTGCCAAATATTGAGTACACCATCATTGTCACTTTCTGTGATATCCTTCCAATAGAATGCCTGTCTGTAGAACAGGTTATCATACTGAACATAACGTGAGCCCATATCATCGGTATTGTCAGACAGCATCTCATTGAGTACAGCATATCCGCTCTGACCATAGGCTGAAGTAAGAAGAGAAACTATCTTATCTTCAGAGTCAAGATTGGCACGGTTGTCTGGATTCTCGTCAAGATAGCTATCGCAAGATGTCAGCGAAAAGCTAAGGGCGAGTGCCAAGCTTCCTGTATATAATATCTTATTAATTTTCATGTGTCAAATTCTCCTTTCTTTATTAGATACCAAATTTCAAAGTAAGTGTAAACTGCTTTGGCATAGGTGTAGCAACACCACCAGCATTGAAGAACTCAGGGTCCTGACCATTCAACTTCTTATCAGCATAGAGCAAGAAGAGGTTTGTTGCCTGGAGCTTCAATGAGAGGTTAGAGAGATGCAAAGGCTGTGTGAGAGTCTTTGGGAACTCATAAGCGAGAGAAATCTCCTTCATACGAATGAAGTCACCCTTGGCAACGCGAGCTGTACTGTAGTTGTATGACTGGTAAGCTCTGCTAAGGTAAGCAAGATTATTGAGTTGCTGTCTACTTGCGATAACAGGGATATTGGTAAACTTCTCATCACCTGGCTTAATCCAACGATTATTGAACTCCTTAGGAGTTGCGCTCAAGTCGCTATACTCGCTTGAGAAGACAGGATCCAAACGAACCACATTACCAAATGAGTATGTAATGAAGAGGTTAAGTGTCAAGTTCTTGTAGCGGAAGATGTTACCGAGAGAACCAACATCTGTTGGGTCAGCAGGACCTTCGTACTTCAAGAATTTCAAACGCTCAGGGTCGTACTCCTGCATATCAATACCAGTAACGGTGATGTTGCCATCTGGATCGTAGAATGTAGGAAGACCTTCATTGTTCAAGCCTGCGAAAGGAATTGAGAAGAGGCTTCGCTGTGGATAACCAGGCATTGTGAAACCATAACCTGAGATATAGTCATACAAACGGTTATAGGTATTCAACTCTGTAACCTCATTGTGCATGTGGCTATAGATGAAGTCGGTAGTCCATGTGAAGTCCTTTGTCTTGATGTTTACAGTGTTCAATGACAACTCAACACCATTAGACTTCATCTTAGCAACGTTACCATACTTTGTTGGCTCACCACCGATACCCATGGTGTTAGTAGCACCGATAAGGTCGTAGTTGCGACGAGTATAGATATCGAATGTGAAGTTGATACGGTTGTTCAAGAAACCTGCGTCAATACCGAAGTTAAGCTCATGCTTCTTCTCATAAGTAAGGTCGTTGTTAGCAAGCCATGCGATATAGAGGCTTGACTCCTTATCACTTGCAGATGGACGCCAAGGGTTGTCGGCCTTGATGACAGCACGTGAGTTGGTGATAGAAGAAGGACCACGGTCGGCAGTAAGAGAGTAGCTCAACTTAGCAGTAAAGTTAGACAATACTGGCTTTAGCTTCTCGAACCAAGACTCCTCGTGAGCATTCCATGCACCAGACAAGTTCCATGTAGGCAACCAACGAGCGCTACGGCTCTTACCCATACGGTTGGTACCCTCGTAACGATATGTACCGGTGAGAGAATAGCGGCGCTTCCAAGAATATGTAGCAACACCTACGAAAGCTGCACTACGCTCGTGGGTATTCTCAAGGCTATAATAGTCAGAGCCCTGCTCCTGAGACTTCTTGAACACAGCGTAAGCCCATGAAGGAATCTCACCCATATTGTACTGCATACCCCAACCACGGAACCATGTAGCGTGACGCTCAACAGAGTTTATCTCCATAGCGCCATAGAGGTTTACGATATGGTCTTCGTTGTATACATCGTTATAAGCAGCAGATGCACGGAAGTCGTAACCAAACATACGGTTGTCGGTACGATCCAAGATACCACCATTAGGAAGGATGGTTACAGGGAGCGAATAGATATCGTCTGGGTTTGTATACAGATAGTTGTTATTCTTCTGAATTGTAGAGTTACCCATTGCGCGATATGCTGCAGCCTGGTTAGAATCGTCCTTGATATTATGCTCGTTGGTAGTAGCAGTATACTTAACAGCACCAAGAGCAGTAAGCTCAACCTTAGTGATAGGCTTGTATGAGAGAGAAGCCTGCATACGGAAGTCTACTACGTTGAGGTCGATATAGTTGTTCTCCAACTCATGGAAGATGTTGAATGGAGAATAGTTACGAGTGTAATAAGTGTTAGCATCAAGAGCTCTTGAAGAGTTCAATGCATAAGAATAAGGGTTGATATCGAATGCACGACTAATCTCACCCGTTACAGGGTTTGTTGTAGAGCTGATAGTACCAGGAGCCTCCTGCTTACGATAAGAAGCATTACCGATGATACCAGCATTAAGTTTCTTAGAAATCTTATAGTTGGCATTGAAGTTAGCGGTGTAACGCTCTACCTTGCTCTTGTTATACCATCCTGGATCGTACATTGCGCTGACAGAAGCATAGTACTGAGCTTTCTCTGTACCAGCGGTGATACTTACAGAGTGGTTGTGCTGAATAGAGTTAGAGAACAACTCGCCGAACCAGTTAGTGTTACGATACTCAGCATCGCGAAGATATGCAGCACGAGCCTCGTTGGTGTTAGCAAGAGCGAACTGACCTGTTACAGGATCATAAGTATTGAGAAGCTCATACATCTTACCATATACACCACTACTATTAGCGTTAGAGATTTCTGCATAGTTCAAGAAACCCTTCTGCTGCAACTCCTGGTATACAGACATCTGGTCCTGAGAGTTCATAATATTAAATGTAGAATAGCTTGGCTTCAAACGCATGGTGTACTCACCAGTATAGCTAATCTTAGCCTGACCAGCTTTACCCTTTTTAGTGGTAACAACGATCACACCAGCCATAGCACGAGCACCATAAACAGAAGTAGCCGAACCATCCTTCAAGATTTCGAAGCTTTCGATATCATCAGAGTTAAGGCCTGCGATAGCAGAGCTGATAAGAGTGTTGGCATCTCCTGATGACAACTGATCTGAACTTACATCTACTACATCTTCCATAATCACACCATCGACAACCCAAAGAGGTTTTGAGCTACCGTAGATAGATGTAGCACCACGCACGCGAATCTTTGGTGCTGTACCAAATGTACCAGATACATTCTGTACTGACACACCGGCAGCCTTTCCTTCGAGTGAGCGGCTAATGTCGGCAACACCATCAATCTTAGCTGAAGAGGCATCGATCTTAGATGTAGAACCAGAGAACAATCGTTTGTCTACCTTCACCATACCAGTAACGACAACCTCGTCAATGGTCTTAGAGTCTGTCTGAAGAGTAATCTTCATGTTGCTTGAACCCTTAACTTTCTGAGTAACCATACCAATATAGCTTATCTCAAGCATTGGATTGGCACGATTAGCAGAAAGCGTGAACTTACCATCAATGTCGGTTACGGTACCGACCTTGGTGCCCTGAATCATGACAGATGCACCGATAACAGGCTCACCGTCTTCTGCAGAGACAACTGTTCCAGAGATTTTGTTTTGAGCAAGCACCATTCCTACACACAGGAATAAGCATGCCAAAATCACGCTTAGTCTTTTCTCCATAAATGTTTTGATGTTTATAATTTATTAAAATTGTAATTACTTTTTTATAAGCAATAATGCTTCAAACCTTTTAATATTCAAAATATATGTAAATTTACGGGTGCAAAGGTAGGTTATTTTTATCAAACCAACAAAATATTAAGGTTAAAAGTAGCACTTTGAAGATAAGGTACATATAAAAAGTAACAATCAGATACTATATATTGCATAATTATTATAAATTCATGTTAGAAATAGCTTCAGTTAAATAATCTTTAAAGCCATCGTCGCCTAACACGGCAATGTCAGAAAAAAGTCCTAATACGAAACGTCCAATGCCAAGATAACTTACCACTTCTGTGGTGAATATCCAATGGGTTTCGTCTTCTTGAACAAATGAGTTTTCCGACATAGGATATTCTTCAAGCATAATGCTATGAGAGAGCTGTCCCATGCGCAGAGTTATGGTATAGCGAGTGTCGCCAGAAAACAAGAATATATCGGTAAAAAGTTCTTTATGCTGACTTTCAAATCCCCAGTCGGTATCTGTAATAACAACGCTTCCCATTCTTGAAAGTTTAAAAGTCTTATTCATCTTGCTTGCCAGCTCGTAGCATCTCACATCTGCTCGTTCGTTGAGAAACATAAATGGCTCAACAACTCGTGTGGTTACGCTCTTGCTATGTGGCGAAGAATAGTCTTTGATGAGCACAATCTTCTTTTGCTCAATAGCTTTATTGAGCACTTCGGCATTACGAGAAATCTTCTTTCTCGTTTCATCATCAACAAAGGTAGATAAGCCATAGTTGCGCTCAAGCTTGCGCTTTATACTATGTTGCAAGGTATCTTTCTGGTCGGCTCCTGCCAACAGACTAAAAAGATAGTTCACTTCTTGTTTGGTGAAGCCTATAGTAGTGGCTATCTTCTGAAAGAAAGGAGAACGAGGACCAATATAATATTTACCACTATTGGTACGAACCAACTCAAAGCCATAGTCGCGAAGAAACTGAAGATAATAGTATAGGTTGCGTCGGGATGTTCCCAACACTTGGCATAGTTCTTCAGTAGTATGGCTGTCGCCATCTATAAGTATAGACAAAAGGTCTAACTCCTTGGCATATTGAGAATGGTTCATTGAAGGGTAAAAAAGTAAAAGGGTAAAAAGGTAAAAAAGGGTAAAAGAGGGAGTTTGAGAACTCTGGGGCGGATAAGGAATAGGATACACTATTCCCCAAAGTCGAAAGTGAGTTGCTTGGTTCCCAATAGATTATACGATTTGCGATGATATGGACTAATACCATGCAAACGGATTCCCTCACGATGAGCCTTGGTAGGATAGCCCTTGTTGGTTTGCCAATCATAATAAGGATATTCCTCGGCAAGCTTGTCCATATAGTCATCACGATAAGTCTTGGCAAGAATGCTTGCCGCAGCAATAGCCTGGTATTTACCGTCACCCTTCACTATCGTTGCATAAGGTATATTATTATAAGGTGTAAACCTGTTGCCATCAACGATGATAGCCTCAGGACGCACCTTGAGCTGATCCAAGGCTCTATGCATAGCTAAGAAGCTGGCACGAAGGATGTTTATTTCGTCGATTTCTTCGGGAGTAACAACACCTACCGCCCATGCCACAGCATCACGCTCTATCTCAATGCGCAACTGCTGACGCTTAGCGGCAGTAAGCTTCTTTGAGTCGTTAAGACCAGGATTGTTATAGCCCACAGGCAATATCACAGCTGCAGCATATACGCTTCCAGCCAAACAACCACGTCCAGCCTCGTCGCATCCTGCTTCTATCTTTCCTTCAAAATAATGATTCTCCAGCATTTCTTAATTATCTTGGTTAATAATGGATATAGACTTATATATATAAATAGGTATAGAACTTAGATTAATCAGTTAAGCCATTCTTTTAAACATTCTTTAACCATATTCACAACATTGCGCAATTTGGCTTCCATAGATACCTGTAACTTTGCACCCAGATAAGAATAATAACCATTAACAATATACGATTATGGAAAAGAACATTCAAATGTCAGCAACCGACAACTTCGTTACAGCCTTTGACAATGTAATGAACGCAACAAAGAACTTCGTTAAGAAGCCTTTCGTAGCTATGCGCAACTATTATTCGAGCGTCATTGGTAAGGAGGTGACTCCTCGTCAGGCTTGGCTCATCACAGAGATACAGTTGGCATTCATGGCTGTAGCGCTTCCTGTAGACATGTCGTTGTTGCTTCGTGCCTTAGCCGTTGTATGGTTCATATCTTCAGCTATCCGCACCAAAGCAAGTTTTGAATAATATATATATAATATGGTGGGCGATATACATCACCCACCATTATGTCAAAACATCTGGCTCACTCTCTTTATTCCTGCAATCAAGGCATCTACCTCTTCCTTGGTATTATATAGAGCGAAGCTTGCTCTCACGGTTCCTGATATGCCCAAGCGATGCATCAAAGGTTCTGCACAATGATGACCTGTACGCACAGCAATGCCAAGACGATCGAGCAAAGTGCCCATATCAAGATGATGAATATCGCCTACGAGGAAACTTATCACGGCATCCTTATGCTGAGAAGTTCCGAAGAGACGCATTCCAGGTATCTCTTTCATTTGCTCCATAGCATAGCGAGTAAGCTCCTGCTCATGAGCAAAGATGTTGTCAAGTCCAAGTTCGGTTACATAGTTAAGAGCTGTTGCAAGTCCGTGGGTTGCCACATAGTCTGGTGTACCAGCCTCAAACTTGAATGGCAGCTTCTCGAAAGTAGTCTTCTCAAAGCTTACGCTTTCTATCATCTCGCCTCCTCCTTGATAAGGAGGCATTTCATCGAGCCATTTCTCTTTGCCATAAAGTACGCCGATGCCGGTAGGACCATATATTTTATGTCCGCTAAAGGCAAAGAAGTCGCAGTCTAAATCCTGCACGTCAACCTTCATGTGTGGAGTGCTCTGTGCACCGTCCACCATCACAGGTACCTCGTGCTCATGGGCTATGCGTATCATCTCCTTTACAGGATTTATTGTTCCAAGCACATTGCTCACTTGAGTAATGCTAACAATACGAGTCTTCTCATTAAATAGTTTCTCGTATTCTTCCATTATCACATCACCATCGTCGGTCATTGGTATAACCTTTATAGCTATACCCTTTTTTGCTGCGAGCAACTGCCAAGGCACGATATTGGAATGATGCTCCATCACCGAAACTATAACCTCGTCGCCTTCTGATAAGAATCTATCTCCGAAAGAGCTTACCACAAGGTTCAAGCTCTCTGTGGTACCACGAGTGAATATCACTTCCTCAACCTTTGGTGCATTGATAAACTTGCGCACAGTCTCGCGTGCTGCCTCATGAAGGTCGGTAGCCTGCTGCGAGAGATAGTGGACACCTCTATGCACATTGGCATTCACATTTAGATACTCGTTGCGCATAGCATCGAGCACGCACAATGGCTTTTGGGTTGTTGCACCATTGTCGAAATATACCAATGGCTTGCCATATATCTGGCGAGACAATATCGGAAAGTCTTCGCGTACCTTATTTATATCGTACATATTAATCAGAAGTTTAGAGGTTAAAGAGTTGAAAGCTACAGCAGTTTTAGCTATTCCTATTATAAAAAGGTAAGCTTACTTACAGAGTTTACAACCCTCACATTTATTGAGCTCGCCACGGAAACGCTTCTCTACAAGATAGCGCAAACGCTCCTTTAGTGGTTCAAGCTGTATCTGGTCGACAACCTCGTTGACGAAAGCAAACTCCAAGAGTAGTTTAGCTTCTTTTTCGCTTATGCCTCGCTGACGCATATAGAACATAGCGGCATCGTTGAGCTGTCCTACTGTAGAACCATGCGAACATTTCACATCGTCGGCATATATCTCAAGCATAGGCTGAGTGAACATACGTGCCTTCTTAGTGGTGCAAAGGTTTTGGTTAATCTCATTCGACGAGGTCTTCTGAGCATCCTTTCTAACCAATATTCTACCAGCAAAAGCGCCTACAGCCTCATCGCCAAGCACATATTTATATAGCTGGTGCGAGGTGCAATGACCTACTTGATGGTCGATGAGAGTATTATTGTCAATATGCTGACTCTTGTCTGCTATCACACAACCATTAGCAAAGCATTCTGCTCCCTCGCCCTTGAAGACAAGGTCGAGACGATTGCGAGTAACGCCATTATGCAGAGTTATCACATTATGGTTTACCACACTATTAGCCTGTTGCTCTATATAGACATTGCTAACACGAGTGTTCTTATAGTGAGTTTCCTCCAAGCAGTAGAGGTCGAGCTTAGCATTTTCGCCAACGAAAGCCTCGATAACCTGAGTAGCAAGGAAGTTGCGGTCGTCGGCAGCATGGTCGCAGAACAGGAACTTAGCTTCAGAGCCTTGCTCCATAACGATAAGTACACGGCGGTTTACCATAAGGTCTACATCCGAGCGGAGGATGTTTATCACCTGTATAGCCTTTTCAACCTTTACATTCTTAGGCACATACACCATCAAACCGTCTTGCGACAACATGGTGTTAAGGGCAGTAACAGCATCGTCGCCAGTATTGGCAATCTTGCCATAATATTTAGCAACAAGCTCAGGATGCTCTGTGGCAACCTTCGACAACGAGCCTACGATAACGCCTTCAGCAAGCGAGCATTTTGGCAATATCTTATCGTAGAAGCTGTCGTTGACTACGAAATATAGCGATGTACTAAGATTTGGCACATCACACTTGAATACATCGTATGGATTTACAGGTATTTCAAGACGGTTGAGATTCAAGCCATAGTCAGGCTCGAAGATCTTCTGCATGTCGGTATATTTGTATCTCTCCACCTTCTTTGAAGGGAAGCCCAGACGACAGAAATCATCGAAAGCCTTGTCGCGCAAGTCGTTCAAGACCTGCGGAGCATGCTTGTTTATCATACCTTTACATTGGTTGTAAAGGTCTATATATTGCTTTTCACTACTCATCGACTTCAGCTTTTATCCAGTCGTAACCTCTTTGTTCAATTTCCTTAGCAAGTTCAGGACCTGCAGTCTTCACAATGCGACCCTTGTAAAGCACATGCACCACATCAGGCTTTATCATATCGAGCAATCGCTCATAGTGAGTGATTACGATGGTTGAAGTCTTATCGGTATGCATCTTGTTCACACCTTCAGCCACGATACGCATAGCGTCGACATCAAGACCAGAGTCTGTCTCGTCCAGGATAGAGAGCTTTGGCTCGAGCATAGCCATCTGGAATATCTCGTTGCGCTTCTTCTCGCCACCGCTAAAGCCTTCGTTTACAGAACGACGTGTGAGCTTACCATCAAGACCTACCATCTTCTGCTTTTCGCGCATCAGCTTTATAAAGTCGGAAGTATTCAATGGCTCCAAGCCTTCGTACTTACGCTTCTCGTTGATGGCTGCCTTCATAAAGTTTGTCATAGACACACCAGGAATCTCAACAGGATACTGGAACGAGAGGAACAATCCCTCGTGGGCACGATCCTCAGGCTTTAGCTGCAACAAATCCTTACCATTGAAGATAGCCTCGCCCTCGGTAACAGTATACAGAGGGTTACCTGTGAGCACAGCACTCAAAGTAGACTTACCCGAACCGTTAGGTCCCATAATGGCATGAACTTCGCCATCCTTAATAGTGAGGTTGATACCTCTCAATATTTCTTTATCTGCAATAGTTGCATGCAAATTCTTTACCTCTAACATATCTTTTTTCTTTTTTATCGATGGAAGTATATTGCTCTACCGTCATTATCCAACGGTACCTTCGAGCGAAACGCTCAATAGTTTCTGTGCCTCTACAGCAAACTCCATAGGAAGTTTGTTGAGCACATCCTTAGCATAGCCGTTTACTATCAAGCCTACAGCTTGCTCGGTAGGAATGCCACGCTGGTTGCAATAGAAGAGCTGGTCTTCTGATATTTTTGATGTTGTAGCCTCGTGCTCAAACACAGCAGTATCGTTGTGGGTATCCATATATGGGAATGTGTGTGCTCCACATTCGCTACCCAACAACAGCGAGTCGCACGAGCTATAGTTGCGAGCATTGTCGGCATTAGCAGTAGCACGAACCAGTCCACGGTAAGAGTTTTGGCTGTGACCTGCCGAAATACCCTTCGAGATGATGGTGCTCTTGGTATTCTTGCCGATATGAATCATCTTGGTACCGGTATCTGCCTGCTGATAATGGTTGGTAACGGCTACTGAATAGAATTCAGCTACAGAATTGTCGCCACGCAACACACATGATGGATATTTCCATGTGATAGCCGAACCTGTCTCCACTTGAGTCCACGACAACTTCGAGTTTACACCACGAAGGTCGCCACGCTTGGTAACGAGGTTGTATACACCACCCTTACCATTCTCATCGCCAGGATACCAGTTCTGCACAGTTGAATACTTCACCTCAGCATTATCGTTGACAATAATCTCGACGATAGCAGCATGAAGCTGGTTTTCGTCACGCATTGGAGCTGTACAACCTTCAAGGTATGAAACGTAAGCATCATCATCTGCGATAATCAGCGTACGCTCAAACTGTCCTGTGTTGCGAGCATTGATACGGAAATAGCTACTTAGCTCCATCGGACAACGAACGCCCTTTGGAATATAAACGAACGAGCCATCGCTAAACACGGCACTATTCAAAGCAGCATAGAAATTGTCGCGATAAGGAACCACGGTACCCAAATATTGGCGCACCAAATCAGGATGTTCCTTGATAGCTTCACCAATGCTACAGAAGATAACACCTTTTTCGCGAAGCTTATCCTTAAATGTTGTTTTCACAGAAACAGAGTCCATGATGGCATCAACAGCCACACCACTCAAAGCCATACGCTCTTCGAGTGGAATACCCAACTTATCGAAAGTCTTCTCAAGTTCTGGGTCAATCTCTGTATTCTGAGGTTTCTTTGCCAACGGGTCTGCATAATAAGAGATATCCTGATAGTCAATCTCTGGAAGATTGACATGTCCCCACGTTGGTTGCTTCAAGGTTTTCCAATAATTGAAAGCCTTTAGACGGAACTCCAACATCCATTCAGGTTCACCTTTCTTCTCAGAAATCAGGCGCACCACATCCTCGTTGAGTCCACGTTCTATTATCTCAGTATGCACGTCGGTAGTGAAGCCATATTCATACTTCTGCTCGGCTACTTGGCGTACATATTCGTTCTGAATGTTTTCTGTCTTATTTTCCATTTTTTATCCATCGTGCAATACCGTAATATCCTTTATGGCATTTTGCTTGCAAAATTACTAAATTCGCTCCTTACAGCCAAGTATTTAAGAATATTTCTAAGTTCAACGGAAAAATCATGGAATAAAGAGTGAAAGTATGCGAGTACTCGAAATTGGCTATGCGACTATTCGAAATTGGCTATGCGACTATTCGAAATTGACTATGCGACTATTCGAAACGAAAAAGGGATGTACTCGTATAGAAAGAGTACATCCCCGATATATCGTTATGATAAAATTCTTAGTGCGTGGGTATTATGAATATCTAAGAATCATACCCGGCTTAATCTTGATATTCTTGCGAATATGGTTAAGCTTGCAAATTTGGTCGATGCTCACGCCACGCTTCCTTGAGATGACAGAGAGAGTCTCGCCCTTAGCAACCTTGTGATAAAGCTTTTCTTGTGAAACGACTTCTGACCTTGCAGCCGACGCATAGCCTTTGCCAACAACTTGCTCACGAGTATAACCGCCATTACCTATCTTGCCACGAAGTTCGTTGGCATCCAACGATTCACGATCATGAGTGCGAGAGTTATATACATAATAATCGCCTACAACATCCTGATTGCGAAAGTCGAACATCAACGCAGGATTAATAGCGCATCCGCAGAGACGAGTTTCGAAGTGTAAGTGAGAACCTGTGCTTCGTCCGGTATTACCACCAAGACCAATAACATCACCAGCTCTTACCTCCTGGTCTTCCGAAACAAGTTGCTTTGATAAGTGTCCATAAATAGTTTCCAAACCATTAGGATGGCGGATTACAATATACTTACCATAGCCACCAGGATTATATTTCACCATTCTAACTTTACCAGAGAAAGCGGCACGAATGGTATCGCCAATATATACTTTAATATCAATACCCTTATGCTGACGTCCCCAACGAGAACCGAAGTTGCTGGTTACAACGCGGCTTACTGTTGGCATACAGAAATTACGAAGACTGATGCGGAATGAGTCTGGCACATTCTCTGCTTTGTGAGCATATACATTGTTCCACTCATCATAGAGATCGGCAGCTGGCGACTCTAAGTTCTCGGTATTAATAAGTTTTTGAAGTGCCAATGTGTCAACTTTACGAGCCTTACGGTCGACTGGTGCTTGACGAGCAAGCAAGTCTTGCGCAACGACAGGCGAGGCAGACAGCGTTAACAGCAACGATACGGATATTGTTCTAATAATTTTCTTAAAGTTCATGTCAATTGTTCGTTATTGTAGGTTGGCATAAAGAGGAAATGAACAAGTGTCATTTCACAACAAAACCAGTTTAGTTAGTCGTCTCAATTACAAAGACTTTGCAAAGATAATAAAAAATGTTCAAAAACAGGCACCGGTTAACAGTTTTTATTCAGCTTTTAACATATGCCTTTTGCAAAGTCGTCGTTGCAAATCGGCATAATTACTAACATCCAACCATCGGCAATCCTTTTATACATAGGCATTCGAGCCCAAATATGCAGTTAAGGATTAACCGTAAAAACGTAATTAGCTGATAGGAGCCCAATTAACATTTGTTTTCCTTATCTCTTTAAGTCTATTCCATAGTAACGAATTCTCAACTTTATCACAGTTTGGGTCGTTATCTATGATATTCTGAGCTTCGTTGCGTGCCATCTGCACTAATATTCCATCGCGGGCAATGTCGGCGATTTTCAAATCGAAGGCTACGCCACTTTGTTGTGTTCCTTCAAGGTCGCCAGGACCGCGAAGCTTCAAGTCAGCCTCGGCAATAGCAAAGCCATCGTTGGTAGAACACATTATATCTATACGCGTGCGAGTCTCTTTAGAAAGTTGATATGGAGTTACCAAGATACAATAGCTCTGCTTTGCGCCACGCCCCACTCTACCTCGAAGCTGATGTAGCTGCGAGAGTCCAAAGCGCTGAGCATCAAGTATCACCATAACAGAGGCATTAGGAACATTCACTCCCACCTCTATCACGGTAGTGGCAACGAGTATCTGGGTCTGACCAGAAACAAACTTCTGCATTTCTTCTTCCTTTTCTGCCGACTTCATCTTGCCGTGCACCTTGCTAAGTCTATATTCCGGGAATACTTCGCAAAGTGTGAGATAGCCATCCTCCAGGTTCTTAAGGTCCGACTTCTCGCTCTCTGTGATAAGCGGAAATACTATATACACCTGTCTACCTTGGTTTATCTGCTGGCGTATTCCTTGGTATAGGCTTGTGGTCTGGTTGTCGAATTTATGTAAGGTCTGTATAGGCTTTCTGCCTGGAGGAAGCTGGTCGATAACACTAACATCGAGGTCGCCATAAATGGTCATAGCGAGGGTTCGAGGTATAGGCGTAGCTGTCATCACAAGGATATGTGGCGGATTAATGCTTTTTGCCCAAAGGCGTGCTCGCTGAGCTACACCAAAACGATGTTGCTCATCGATAACAGCCAAACCAAGATGAGAGAACACCACAGCATCTTCTATCACGGCATGTGTGCCGACAAGGATATTCACATCGCCCGAAGCCAAATCTTGTAATACCGTCTTTCTTCTCTTTCCCTTCACC
>HF994128.1:37195-59150 GCA_000436915.1 Prevotella sp. CAG:1092
ACCATGCCCGTGAGCAGTTCCACATGCACATCCATATCGCCAAGAAATTCGCAGATGGTGGCATAGTGTTGTTCTGCCAGAATCTCGGTAGGTGCCATGATGCAAGCTTGATAGCCATTATCCAAGGCGATAAGCATAGACATCAGCGCCACAAGAGTCTTGCCCGAGCCTACGTCGCCTTGCAACAGACGATTCATCTGTGTGCCCGTCTTCATGTCGGCACGAATCTCGCGCATCACGCGTTTCTGAGCGTCAGTAAGTTCGAAAGGTAGATGTTTAGAATAAAAGGTATTAAAAATGTCGCCAACCTTAGGGAATATATATCCCTTATACTTCTTTCGGTTTTCGGAAGCATAACGCAGGATATTGAGCTGCACATAGAACAGCTCCTCAAATTTCAATCTTGTCTTGGCTCTTTCTACATCATCAAGAGTCTTTGGATGATGTATAAGGCGGAGAGCATCGTTGCGAGATATAAGATGAAGGCGCGAAGTGATGAATGGAGGTAGGGTTTCGGTCAAAGGCTCAGTAAGCTTTGCCACGAGAGCCTTCTCTATTTTCTCTAAGGCGCCCGACATTATACCCATCTTCTTCATCTTCTCGGTAGTGATATAATATGGTTGTAATCCCATCTCGGCAAGCTTCACCTCGTCTGCCTTATCCATATCAGGATGCGAGAACTGGTATCTACCAGCATATACGGCAGGCTTGCCGAAGATGACATATCGTTCGCCTACCTTATAATTATTATATATGTATTTAGCACCATTAAACCACACTATGTCGCAGATGTCTGTGCCATCAGAAACATGAGCCACCACCCTCACCTTTCTGCCAGCCATAGGAAACTCTTCAAAACTCAGTATCTTGCCTACCACTTGCACAAAAGCCATGTCGCCCCTCAGCTCGGCTATTTTATACACCTTGCTGCGGTCGACATACTTATATGGATAGTATTCCAAGAGGTCACGCCAAGTATTGATACCAAGTTCTTTGCTCAGTATCTCTTTGCGTTTCGGACCTACGCCATGTAGGTACATTATATCTTGGTCGAGGATGTCAAGCATTCCTTATTATACGAATAATTCTGCTACCTTTAAATCAAATTGGGTTGTTATCTTAATGTTCTCTCTATTTCCTTCTACCATCTGCACATTACATCCCAAAGCCTCAACAACAGAAGCGTCGTCGGTGAAGCTTTCTTGATAAGGCTGATTATATGCTTGGCGAAGCAATGAGAGGTCGAAGGTTTGTGGAGTTTGTACCACACGATAATCATCGCGCATTACATTCTTACCGCCACCATGGCGGTCGACATATCGCAATGTCTCTACTACTGGCATCACGGGTATGGCAGCATATTCGTCGCGAGCAGTCTCGAAGCATCGCTCTATCACCTCGTGAGAAACAAATGGGCGTACACCATCGTGGATGCCAACAACGCCATCTGTAACATCTTCAGGTATAGCCATCACTCCATTCTTGCACGACTGGAAGCGGGTATCGCCTCCATCAACGATGGTATGTGGAATGGTGAAATTATGTTTCATGCACAGCTCATGCCAATAGTCTTGCTGCTCGTGTGGCAATACGAGGATAATCTGCAACTTCTCGTCGTACGAGGCAAAGCGCTCGATGGTATGCATCAATATTGGCTTACCACCAACTTCCAAAAACTGCTTAGGGATGTCTGTACCCATGCGCAGTCCCTTGCCTCCTGCTACAATTATTATATAGTCCATTCTTCGATTATTATTTCTGCATCAACTGTGTATATATCATTCCGTCTTCGATAGCCTTAACATCGTCTCTGCCTACAAATAGCGAGAGCAAAGCATAGCCATAAGGCATAGCGGCAGCAGGTCCGCGACCGGTAATGATATTGCCATCTACGGTCACCATATCTGCGGTATATTCTGCGCCATCAAGGTATTTCTCGAAGCCAGGATAACATGTAGCCTTTTTGCCTTCAAGGATGCCGAGTTTGCCCAACACCATAGGGGCTGCACAGATAGCGCCAATATATTTACCCTTTTCGTTCTGCTCTTCCAAAGCATCGCATACTCCCTTATGGTTCTTCAGATGCAAAGAGCCTGGCATACCTCCAGGTAGCAGCAATAGGTCTGCATCGTCGAAGTTGTCGATATCTTCAAACTTCACGTCAGCCTTCAATGTCACTCCATGAGCGGTCTCTACATATTCCGAGCCCATGATGCCGACAGTCTTCACTTCCACTCCTCCTCTTCTGAGGATATCTACAGGTGCCAAGCCTTCGATGTCTTCGAAGCCGTTGGCAAGAAATACATATACCATAGTGCAAATATATTTGTTGAATAAATGCAAATGTACATAAAATCCACGAGAAAAAGAGTACAACGCAAGCAAAAAAGTATTTTTTCTTGTCTACAACAACAATTCTCGCATATTTTGCTTAAATTTGCCACATATTAATAGTCAACAATAATAACATGTCACAACAACCTCTTCGTTTCGCCCTCTTCGGCAATGAATATCAACCAAAGAAATCTTCATCGGTAGAAAAGATATTATCATATCTCGTCAACAAAGGTGCCGAGATTTATATCGACCGCCCTTTCTACAACTTCCTTACCACCACTCTTGGCTTAGATGTGGCTGCTACGGGTGTGTTTGACGGCTACAACTTCGATGTAGACTATGTCATCTCGCTTGGTGGCGATGGTACATTCCTTAAGGCTGCAAGCAAGGTGGGATGCAAGGGTACGCCTATCATTGGTGTCAACATGGGACGCCTTGGTTTCCTTGCCAACATATTGCCAAGCGAAATAGAGGATGCTATCGACGACATATATAATGGCAACTTCACTATCGATGAGCATGTGGCAATACAGATAGAGGCTGACGGCGAGCATATCGAGGGTAATCCGTTTGCGCTCAACGATATCGCTGTGCTAAAGCGCGATAATGCCTCGATGATTTCCATACGTACAAGCATCGACGGAGAATACTTGGTGACTTATCAAGCTGATGGTCTCATCGTCTCTACTCCTACTGGTTCTACCGCCTATAGCTTATCTAATGGTGGACCAATCATGGTTCCTCAATCGGGAATCTTGTGTCTCACTCCCGTAGCTCCTCATAGCCTAAACATCCGCCCTATCACCATCAAAGACGATAGCGTGATAACTCTTGAGGTGGGAAGCCGTAGCCACAACTTCCTCGTTGCCATAGACGGCAGAAGCGAAAAGCTACAAGAGAGCACAACCATAACAATACGCAAGGCGCCTTTCAACATAAAGGTTGTGACAAGACAGGGACAGCGCTATTATTCCACTCTTAGAGAAAAGCTGATGTGGGGTGCAGACCAAAGAGCGTAAGAGGAAGCCTCTCCCCCCAGCCCCTCCCCAAAAGGGAGGGGAGTGATTAGCCTTATTCCTTTGGGGTTGCGTTCGGTGCCGCTATTGTTGCTTGGGTTTTCCCCAATGGGTTGCATTCGGTGCCGCTATTGTTACTTGGTTTTCCCCCAATAGGTTGCGTTCGGTGCTGCTATTGTTACTTGGTTTTGTCCAATGGGTTGCGTTCGGTGCCGCTCGGCGGCATCGCTTAATCTCTCCCAGCCAGCCCCTTAATTTCCTTTCTCCTATTTATATTATATGAACTTTAAAAATTTCCTTAAGCTTCCTGCATCAAAATACAGCATTCGCACAATAGTAAGCTGGCTATGGGGAGCATGGCGTGGCAACCGACTGCAAGCCATACTCAATGCTTCCATAGGCTTGCTCGATGTGGCGGTGAGCCTGGCGCAGGTGTGGGCTGTTAAGAATGCTATTGATGTGGCGGCAGGAACCATAGATGGCAACATCTATGTTGCTGTAGCAATATTCGGTATTCTCATCCTTGCAAGCTTTGCACTAAGCATTTCTGCCATTTGGGTAAGAAACATCCTCGGCATAAAAGCTCAAAACCAAATGCAACGCCAACTCCTCGACCGCATGCTCAGAGCTGAATGGCACGGAAAAGAATCTCGACATTCGGGCGATGTGCTTAATAGACTTGAGACTGACGTTAATGTGGTTGTTGATTTCCTTGCCGAAACCATCCCTAACACTTTATCTGTATTGGCGCTGTTTATTGGTGCTTTCTGGTATCTTTTTTCTATGGATGCCATGTTGGCAATAGTAACAATAGCGATAATTCCTCTTTTCATATTGCTCAGCAAGCTATACGTTCGTCAAATGCGCAACCTCACTCGCACAGTACGCAACTCTGACTCTAAGGTGCAGAGCGTATTGCAGGAGACGATACAAAACCGTATGCTCATCAAGACTTTAGAGTCGGGCGATGCTATGGTGGGCAAACTTGCTGGCACACAGCAGGAGCTAAGGCAGAATGTGGTACGCAAAACAACATTCTCTGTATTCAGCAATCTCATCCTCAACGTTGGTTTTGCCGCAGGCTATCTTGTTGCCTTCCTTTGGGCAGCCATCCGCCTGTCGCAACACACACTAACATTTGGTGGAATGACAGCTTTCTTGCAGTTGGTAAACAAGATACAGGGACCGGCTCGCAACCTAACTAAGCTTGTGCCTGCTTTCGTCTCGGTGCTTACAGCTGCCGAACGTCTCATGGAGTTGGAAGAAGATCCTATGGAGGAGCAAGGCGACTCGATACCTATGAAGGCCCCTTGCGGAATACGCTTCGATAATGTTTCTTATGCCTACGACAATGAAGAACAGCTAACTATAAACAATCTGTCGTTCGACTTTAAGCCTGGCTCTTGTACTGCCCTACTTGGTGAAACGGGTGCAGGAAAGACCACTATCGTACGTATGATATTGGCATTGCTAAAACCAAAATCGGGTGCTATCACCATATATAATAATAAGGTGGAAGAGCAACTCTCGCCTCTATTGCGTTGCAACCTGGTATATGTGCCACAGGGCAACACCTTGATGAGCGGCACCATACGCGACAATCTGCTTTTAGGAAAGCCTGATGCCACAGAGGAAGAGATGAAAGAGGCATTGAAGAAAAGCTGTGCTGAGTTTGTGATGCAGCTGCCTGACGGCATTGACACCATATGCACAGAAAAGGGAGGTGGACTAAGCGAAGGACAGGCACAGCGCATAGCAATAGCAAGAGCGCTGCTAAGAAACCGTCCGATAATGATATTCGACGAGTCTACTTCAGCCCTCGACCCCGAGACCGAGCGTCAACTGCTCGCCAATATACTTTCGAAGAAGGATAAGACCATAATCTTCGTAACGCATCGCCCTGCCGTGGTGGAATATTGCGACCATACTCTAAAGATAAACAAACAATAACTAAACACATAAGATTATGAAAAAGCTTATAATGCTACTATTGATGCTTGCCACAATGGCAACATCATCGAAAGCCGAAGACCTCGACTCTATGTACACCCAAGAAATGCTTCCTATAGGCACAGAGGTTCCAGACGTGATGCTCGACAGTATCCATAATGTCAGTCTAAAGTCTATGCGTGGCAGATATGTGGTATTGCATTTCTGGGCTTCATGGTGCCCTGATTGCCGCAAAGATATGCCTGCGATGAATGAGCTATCTTACGTATATAGCTCTGATAGTATTGTTTTCGTGCATATTTCCTACGATACCAACAAAGAAGTGTGGCAGAAATATATCACCGACAACAAGATGTACGGTATGGAGATTTCCGAGTTAAAGAAGATGAGAGAATGCGAAAGCTACAAACAATTCAACATAAAGTGGATTCCTGCAATGTACCTCATCGATCCTGATGGAAAAGTGATGCTGCGTACAGTAAAGGCGCAGAAACTTGCCGAGCAACTTAAACATCTCAACTACTCAAAAGTTCGCATTCCAAAGAACAAACGTTCACGCAATCCTCTTTTTCCTGGTGGTGAAAGAGGCTTACGCTATTATCTTTCTAAAAAGATAAACTTTCCTCGCGAAGCTAACGTCTATGGTTTGGAAGGTATCACAAAGATGAAGTTTACTATTGAATGCGATGGTTCAATAAGCAACGTAAAGGTTGTAGATAATAAGATTGTAGTTGAAGACAAGCTACCATTCCACAAACTAAAAGGCGATGAGAAAAACGTTGTTCGCCAGCGTGCTCTTGACGCCTTTGCAAAAGAGGCAACAAAGGTGATAGAGGAAATGCCTAAATGGGAACCTGGTCTAAGATACGGCAACCCAATAAAAGTGGAATATGAAATGCCTATCAACTTCCGTATAGCATACACCAACGAATAATCCTTATTTATCGTTACATCGACAACTAATAATAACATATTGCAATCAAAACTCTCAAACTTCTTAAATATTATTAGCAAACATTTGTTTAAATGTTAACAAAGCGTTATATTTACAAACAAATATTAGAAACAGCAAGTAAAATTACAACATAATAAAACCAAGAGCATATGAAGAAAAAGATTCTATCAATAGCTCTTTTCGCAGGCATCACTACAGCAACATATGCCCAGGGCGAAGTGAATGTGCTATATCTCGACGGCACTCCTCACGTCATAGCAATGACAGATATCGACAAGATAGAACTCACTAAAGGAAGCATCAACATAGTAAAGATTGGTGGAGCAAGCGAATCTATAGACATCAACAAGATTGATAAGATAGAACTTAAAGCTAATGCTACAGGCATTAACCCAATAACAGGCAAAGCCGACGGCAAGATTATCGTTAAGGCGGATGGCTACGGATTTGATGTTAGCGGATTGGCTAATGGTGCCGAAGTTATGGTATACAGCCAGAATGGTATGCTCATTGGCAAGGCAAAGGCTAAAGTCGGTAGCGCACATGTAGATGCTGCAAGCTATCCTAACGGAGTTTATGTAATTAAAGCAGGTGGTCGCTCATTGAAGATGGTAAAGAAATAAGCCTTACTGAAAGGAAGTGATAACACCAAACAAACAACATTAAAACATACAAGACTATGATAAAGAAACTTTTAACCTCATTGCTGATGTTGGTGGGCTTCGCTATGTATGCTCAAGCTCAGCAAGACACTATGTATGTAGTGAAAGAGGGCAAGATAGTAGGAACTTTCGAGGTTGGCAAAGACATAGACGGCATAACCTTCAAGAATCCATTAACTCCTTCGCTCGAAGACTTCGTGAAATATGGTGACACAAAGGTTGGACTAAAGTCTGCTACAGCCATGAGCATGTATGGCATGACATACGTCTATATTAGTCCAGAAGAGGGGATCTCTACCGACTATAAGGAAATAACAAGTGGCAAAACAGATTATATCATGATAGTTCTGCCTGACGTAATGGTAGGCGACGATATAGACCTTGCAGAATATAGCAAAGATGAAGCGGCTGACGAGATACAGATTTATTATATCAATGCTAAAGACAATAAGCCATATGCAGGCGTATCGTCATACGACTTTGCTTCTGAAGGCTTCAATGCAGGAAACTTGAAGGTTTGGGTTGAGATTGTCGACGACTTGATAAGCGTTGAAGCTAATCTTGTGAATAAAGACACTAAGAAGAACACCCAAATAGCATATAGCGGTAAGTTTGGAGTTCCAACTATTGATGACAACAACTCGTTTACTGTTGACGGAAATACTAAGAAGGTTAATTCAGCATACTATCTTGCAGGAGATGATTTGGTAGATCTTTACATCACAAGCGGTGACATCGATAATGCAAGAGAACTCAATAAATGCTTCTATTATGCTCACATCCAGGTTCCTGTTTCTGCTCTCGATGGCAGAACAATAGATCTCACAGGCAAAGACAAGTTCTTGTTTGAGTTTGTTGACAACACTACAGAAACCACCTACACCCTTACTCCTGGCAACGTTGGCTCTGCAACAGGTAGCATCAGCGTTAAGCAGACTGGTGAAGGCACATATAAGGTTATAGTAAATGTAGAAAGCTTTGGTCCTGAAGCAAGAAACTTCTCTACAAGCTATAATGGCGAATATGATATCTACGACATCTCAATTCCTAATGCCTATGGTATACTTGATAAAGAGAGTAAGGCTCTCAACTCTGCTGTAGCAACTCTTAAGGATGGTCTATACACTATCTACCTCTCTTCAAAGGAGAATGTCACCACCATCGAAGGTATGGCAGATGCTGATATCGTAATCGAAATGCCTGAGGTATTCATGAATGATGGTACAAAAGGATTCTCAGGAACAGAGGATAATGCAAAGGTTAGCATCACCTATAATGGAAAGAAATACAATCAGGCAAGCTGCGGTAGCAAGAATGATGGTGCCAACGCCATAGGTGGAAACGTAAAAGCAAGCATCGCTGATGGCAACATCTCTATCGACTTCAATATATACAGCATCTACAGCCTCGGCAATGCTTCTATGACAGGCCACTTTGGCGGTAAGGTTACAATAGTAGAATAAGCAGCAATAATAGAATAAGCCGTAAAAACATAAGCAATTAAAATTATTGCATAAGAATAGCCCCCAAAAAGGATAAATGACATTCCTTTTTGGGGGCTTTAATTAACTAAAATATATAAGAGAACTACCTAAGATTATATAGCAATGATAGTCTGTTGGTTTACTTCACTACTACCTTCTTGCCCTGGTATACGTAGATACCCTTTGACAAACCATCGAGTGAAGAAGCATTGCGACGAACTATACGACCGTCGAGACTATAGATATTACTTGATACAGCAGGCTTAATAGTCTGTGGAGTGCTGATACCTGTTGTCTTGCCTTTTATATCATAATAAGCGCCATTCACGAATGTAAGGTCGTCTGTCTGTGCAGAACCATTGTTGTTAAAAATGATACTTGTAGGAGGGGTGGTAAGAGTACCATAGTAGCACCATTGATATATATACTGCTTACCATTTTTACCTATCTTATAGCACTTCTCGCCTGGCCATGTGCCACCAGTATAGTTAGCAGTCTTTGTCCATGCCCAACACTTCACTTCGTTCTTCCATGTAGCAGGAGCCACGAAATAAGCATTATAGGTATAGCCAGGAGCAGGAGTCTCAAAAGCATCAGGACCTTCCTCTACATGTTGGATGGTATAGTTGCGAGTGATGATACCCTTTACAGAGCCACCAACAAGGAGACCTACCTTGAGCACACAATCAGAAGATATTGTTATCTCATCGCCTGAAGCCACTTGCTTGCTCTTTGCTGTAGGCGCTGTACCATCGGTGGTATAAACGAGCTTAGCAGAAGCATCCTTGGAAACAGCAATAAGCTTTACTTTGAACGAATTATCGCGTATGCCGGAAGCTTTGTCAACGAAAGCTGTTTCCAAGCTCTTGTTAAGGAAGTAAGCATAATGATAGCCACTCAACACCTTCTGCCAATCAGCGCCAGGGTTTTCCATCTTATCCAAGCGACCAACAGCTGCATAGAGAGTCTTGTTAACATTAACAGCATAGTATGCAGATGTTGCGACCTTAACCTCATAGTCGCTCATATTGGTGATACCAGCAACCTTACGAGCAGAAATCATAGCACCAATCTCATCTTTATATTCCAGCCAATGGGTAAAGAACACACATGGTGTGCCAGGCATAGCAAGAAGATAAGCGTTGGCAGCAAGGGTATCACGACGAATAGGGTCCTGCTGTTCGCTTGAAGAGCGATATTCCATATCGTGGTTCTCTACGAAGGTAACAGCATACTGGCGCCAGTTCTTATCATTAATAAGATTATTAGTACTCTTCAGAGCAGCCCAGTTGTTGCTATTAATAGCATCGCGAACATTATAGCGGAATTGGAAGTCGAAAGCGGCACTATTCTTTAATGTTGCATTTATCCAACTTTGTATTCTTGCGTTGCTATCCCAATATTCGCCTACTGAGTATTCAACACCTACAGACTTATTATAGTCAGCAACATGCGAACCAGAGAATCCTTTCACCATATCATATCTGAAACCTGTATAACCTAAATCGTCTTTTAGATATTTCAGATATGCCTTAATAATGGTCTGCACATTCTGGCTCTTATGGTCGAGGTCACGACAGCCGTCCCAGTCTTCTCCCTCATCATTGTTCTTGCTAAGAGAAATGCCCTGTTTGGTAGCTTCTTTGGCTGTTTTACCCTTATCATCGTTGGCTACGATATCGGTAGACTTAAACTGATAAGTCACTCCTTTATAAACTTCGGCAGGGAATGTGAACCATCCATCGGTGTCATGATGGTTGACAACAACATCAGCCACCATACCAATCCCCTTACCCTTAAAGGTTTTGATAAGGTCGCGAAGCTCAGCCTCTGTACCAAAAGAAGAATTCTGATTAAAATAATAGTAAGGCTTATAGCCCATAGTTTGCGAATTTCCTAAGCACTTGCCGCTCTGTGGTAGCCACACCAGCGAGAAGTTATCCGCAAAGTCATTAACCTGCGACTTCAAGTTTGTCCAATTGGTGTCGTCGTAAGAGTTCCAATAGAAACCTTGCAACATCACACCGCCATAATTAGCAGGCCATCCCTGTGCATATACATTATTATATATGCCAAGGAACAATAGTAGAGGTAATAGATGTTTAGTCATTTTGATTAGGAGCTTATGTTTAGGTTGCGAAGATAAACATAATTATAAAAGTAGCAACCTTATATTAACAAACATTCTCCTTTTTGTTTGTGCAAACGATTGCATTATCGTTGCACACACGGCATAAGCGCTTTTATAACATCAATGGCGCACATAGGCAAGACTAAGCATGCTTATCTTAACATTTCCTGCTTTTAGTAGTTCTTTGGCGCATGATATAGACGTAGCGCCTGTAGTTACTACATCATCAACAATAAGCACATGCTTTCCGCTCACCTCTTCTGCATTAGAGAGTTTCCATATTCCATCCATGTTTTCCAATCTTTCGAGTCGTCCAAGCTTAGTTTGGCTTCCTTCAAACTTAGTTCTCTTTACAGCCTTAGTGGTAATAGGCAGTCCTGTTACATCGCTCAACCCTTTAGCCATCTCATGGCTTTGGTTATACCCACGGTAACGTTGGCGCGATGCTGCGAGCGGTATAGGCATTATGATGTCGATATCATCAAAGAAGCCCACTGCTCCAAACTCTTTCGCCATTAGCTTACCCATAGCGAAACAGAAGTCTGGATGATCGTGGTATTTCATATCGTAGATGATGTTGCACGCATCATCGCCAGCATGATAAAACATAAAGGCAGCCGCCTTCTCAATAGGTATTCTGCCCCAATATAGCTTAGCCATCTGATTTTCATAAGGGTCGGCAGCATAGCCTGTGCGAGGCAATCGCATATCGCACGAGGCACATATCACCGATGGTCCTGTCTCTATTCGCAATCCACAGATAGGACAAGGACGCGGACTAAGGAAAGACAACAGACGAGAGATAAAAGTGTTTTTAGTCATAATAAGATGGTATTAGTATTCCTCTTCGTCAAAATCATTGTCATAGTCGTCATCATCGCCATCACCTTCAAAGCCAATACCGATATCGTCGATGCAATGTTTGATGATACTCATATCGAAGCCACGACTCATGGCAAACTTAATAAGTTTCATAGACCATTCATAGTTGCTATTGGCTTTGATAGAAGGAGCCTTAGCTTTGAGCAAAGGTATCAGAATTTCGGTATAGTCTTCGTCTGTGATTTCAGCAAGAGCCTCTTCCTGGATATCTGTAGGTATGCGCTTCATCCATAAAGCTTCGGCAATCTTGCGACGTCCCCACTTATTAAACTTCAGCTTATCGCGCACAAACAACTTGGCAAATCGTGCATCATCAACATATTTATTAGTAATGAGATAATCCAATATTCGCTGATGCGCATCGGGAGCTATTCCCCATCGCTCAAGCTTCTGATTTATTTCGCCTGTACAATGTTCTGCCTGTGAGCAAGCAGAAGCCAAACGCGAAAGAGCCTGTTGCTCTGACATCTGTTTCTTTGTTATCATTGTTGTTAAGGTAGTTTTTATAATTTGTGATGATTAGTGATGACTATCTATACGCCTTCACGAATCTCTGTTTGCCATATTGATCATCGACGATGGCTACATCTTTGAAGCCTGCTGCTGTAAGCATCTCTTCAACCATCTTTGCACACAAAGGATTGATTTCAAAATATAGTAATCCTCCATTTACAAGGGCTGTAATAGCATAGCGAGCTATGGCTGTATAGAAGCGCAGAGGGTCAGTATCTGGCACAAAGAGTGCCAATGATGGTTCATGGTTGAGCACATGTGGCGACATATCTTTGCGTTCACTATCCAAGACGTAAGGAGGATTAGAGACAATAGCTGTCCATCGCTCGCCATTATAAGGGATATTCAGAGCATCTTGGTATACTACATTAACCTTAGCGCCAAGCTTCGCTGCATTTTCCTTTGCCACCTGTAATGCCTCAGGACTGATATCCCAAGCCTCAACATCTGCCTTTGGACATTCCAAGGCTATGGTCGTAGCAATACATCCGCTACCTGTGCATATATCAAGGATTGTAGCCTGCTGTTTATCCTTCATCTCTTCGCTCACAGCAATAGCCAATTCTGCAGTCTCAGGACGTGGTATCAGCACACCTGGCTTAACCTTATACATGCGACCACAAAACTCTGCTTCGCCCAATACATATTGCACAGGCATGCCTTCTGCAAGCTGCTGCATGATGTCCATAAGCTTTTTGCCGTCGGCTTCGGATAGCTGCTGTAGTCCGTCGCAAAGAATATCGGTATACGACATATCAAACTTAGTTTCAAGCACAAGCCTTACTATAGCTCGCGCCTCCCCATTATCGTAGATGCCTGCCAACAGGCTGCATAAATCTCTATATGTGGTTTGCATAATGTATTTTTAAACAAAATCGGGTCGTCTGCACATAATGCAAACGACCCGAAGGTTATTTTATTATATGTCTCTCGAATAAATAATATAGAGAGGCAGTAATTACAACTTCTGTTCAACCTCGATTTCGGTGAAGGTCTCAATGATATCGCCTTCCTGAATATCGTTGTAGTTGACGAGGCTGATACCACATTCCATACCCATGGCAACCTCCTTAACGTCGTCCTTATAGCGCTTCAAAGCAAAGATGTCGGCAGTATGAACTACAATACCATCGCGAACCACACGACCCTTGTCCTTGCTGTGAACCTTTCCTTCGGTAACAAGACAGCCGGCAACAGTACCAACCTTTGATATCTTGAATACCTGGCGAACTTCCACCTGACCAGTTGTAATCTCCTTCTTCACCTTATCAAGCATACCGATCATAGCCGACTTGATGTCATCAATAGCATCATAGATGATAGAGTAGGTATTGATTTCAACACCCTCACGGTCGGCAGCCTTACGAGCATCAGAAGAAGGACGAACCTGGAAACCAACGATAATAGCATCAGAAGCAGAAGCCAACATAACATCGTTTTCTGAAATCTGACCTACAGCCTTGCTGATAACATTTACCTGTACCTTCTCTGTTGAAAGCTTGATGAACGAGTCAGAGAGAGCCTCGATAGAACCGTCGGTATCACCCTTAACGATGATGTTAAGCTCCTTGAATGAGCCGAGGGCAATACGATGAGAGATATCGTCGAGCGACAAACGCTTTTGAGTACGCAAGCCCTGCTCACGCTGAAGCTGTTCACGCTTACCTGCAATCTCACGAGCTTCCTGCTCTGTCTCCATTACGTGGAATGAATCACCTGCAGTAGGAGCACCATTCAAACCAAGGATGATACATGGTTCTGCTGGACCAGCTTCCTGTATGCGCTGGTTACGCTCGTTGAACATAGCCTTGATACGTCCCCAGCTTGTACCTGCGATAACAACATCACCCTGACGGAGAGTACCGTTAGATACCAATACAGTAGAAACATAACCACGACCCTTGTCGAGTGACGACTCAATGATAGAACCTGTAGCCTTGCGGTTAGGGTTAGCCTTGAGGTCGAGCATATCAGCTTCGAGAAGCACCTTCTCAAGAAGGTCGCTTACGCCGAGACCCTTCTTGGCGCTAATCTCTTGGCACTGGTACTTACCACCCCACTCCTCTACCAAGAGGTTCATGGCTGCGAGTTCCTCGCGCACACGATCAGGGTTAGCACCTGGCTTATCTATCTTGTTGATGGCGAATACCATTGGTACGCCTGCTGCTTGAGCATGGGCGATAGCCTCCTTAGTAGTAGGCATCACAGCATCGTCGGCAGCGATGATGATGATTGCGATATCGGTAACCTGAGTACCACGGGCACGCATGGCGGTAAACGCCTCGTGACCAGGAGTATCAAGGAATGTGATGCGACGACCATTCTTCAAGCGCACGTTGTAAGCACCGATGTGCTGGGTGATACCACCAGCCTCACCAGCAATTACATTAGTGTTGCGGATATGGTCGAGCAATGAAGTCTTACCATGGTCAACATGTCCCATCACAGTTACGATAGGAGCACGTGGCACCAAGTCTGCCTCGTCGTCTTCCTCCTCGCTAACTGCTTCCTGAACTTCAGCACTTACATATTCTGTCTTGAAACCGAACTCATCGGCAACGAGGTTGATAGTCTCGGCATCCAAACGCTGGTTGATAGAAACCATGATACCTACACCCATAAGAGTTCCGATAACCTGGTTTACACCTACGTTCATCATGGTAGCCAACTCGCTAACGGTAACAAACTCGGTGAGCTTCAGTGTCTTGCTTTCCTTGCGCTCTGCCTTAGCCTCAGCATTAAGCTTCTCCTGTACAGCCTCGCGCTTCTCCTTACGATATTTAGCACCCTTCTTATTCTGGTTCTGCTTCTGTGTAAGACGAGCAAGTGTTTCCTTAACCTGCTTTGCTACATCTACCTCGTTTACTTCAAGAGGCTTCTGTGGACGGTTGCGGTTTTTCTTCTTCTTGCCCTGGTTGTTATTATTGTTACCATTATTATTCTTGTTGCCACCATTGTTACCACCCTGGTTGGCAGCAGCAGAGATATCTACACGCTCCTTGTTAATACGAACGCGCTTCTTGCGCTCACCATTCTGCTGAGACTTCTCCTCACGTTCGCGGCGCTTCTCCTCCTTAGACTTCTTCTTAGGACGAGTGCTTTGGTTAAGAGCATCGAGGTCTATCTTACCCAACACATTCACCTTAGGAGTGTTGAGCATCTTTTTCTCGCTCTTGAGCTGGAACACCTTGCTACCAGCATCCTCAGAAGTCTTATCGGTAGAAGCAACTTCCTGAGCCTTTGGCTGCTGAGCGACAGGCTTTTCAGCCTTTGGCTGAGCAGGTTTATCATGCTTTGGCTTAGCCTCAGCAGCAGGCTTTGCAGACTTATGAGCCTCCTTAGTTCCTGTTGCAGGTTTTTCTGCCTTAGCTGTTTCCGCTGGTTTAACTTCTGTAGTCTTATGCTGAGCATGAGTCTTTGCTACAGGAGCCTTCTCTTCGCTCTTGTTCTCCTTAGCCTGGCTTACGGCAGCAGCTTTAGGCTGAGGTGTATTATCTTGCTTTGTAGCACCAGACTGCTTGGCAGCAGGCTTACCAACAGAGTCAAGATCAATCTTGCCCAATGGTTTATATTCCTGCTTCCCTGCCGAAGCCAACAAGCTTTCGTTGTTGCTATCCTTGGTTTCTGAAGAATGCTTCTTCTCTTTTGGTTTTTTCTGGAATAGTTTCTCAGCCTCTGTTCTCACAGCGGCGTCTTGCTTGAATGCTTCTACGAGTGCAGAATACTGTGCGTCGGTGAGCTTTGAAGTAGGTCCAAACTTCTCACCATCGCCATCTTTTCTCTTTTCAAGGAATTCAACTGCCGTTTGAAGTCCTATATTCAATTCACTTAATGCTTTACTTAATCTGATGCTCATTAATAATATTCCTTAAAATCTGATTCTTTTCTAATTCTTAATTGTATGACTGATAGCGGCATGCAGACTTCATGAGTACTGCATTTTATCCAGTCTTATAGTTGAGTATACCTTTATTATAAAGGTGTGGCGGGCAACATGGTGCCCAGCCATTATTATTCAAACTCCTTGCGGAGTACTTCAAGCACCTGGTCAACAGTCTCCTCTTCGAGGTCGGCTTTCTCAACCAACATTTCGCGTGGAGCGTTCAATACTGCCTTAGCTGTATCGAGACCGATAGACTTGATAGCATCGATAACCCACTGGTCGATTTCGTCAGAGAACTCATCGAGATAGATATCCTCGTTCTCCTCACCCTCAGCAACCTCGCGGAATACGTCGATAGTATATTCAGTAAGCATACTTGCCAACTTGATGTTCAAACCACCACGACCGATAGCCAAGCTTACCTCCTCAGGCTTGAGGAATACCTCAGCCTTCTTGTTTTCCTCATCGATATTGATGCTGCTAACCTGTGCTGGGCTAAGCGCACGCTGAATGAACAGCTTGGTGTTGGCGGTATAGTTGATAACGTCGATATTCTCGTTGCAGAGCTCGCGTACGATACCATGCACACGGCTACCTCTTACACCTACACATGCTCCTACTGGGTCGATGCGCTCGTCGAAGC
The DNA here is from genome assembly GCA_000436915.1 of Prevotella sp. CAG:1092. Taxonomy (GTDB): domain Bacteria; phylum Bacteroidota; class Bacteroidia; order Bacteroidales; family Bacteroidaceae; genus Prevotella. The sequence continues at coordinate 53,652 of HF994128.1, forward strand.
TTTCTACAGCAATCTTAGCACGCTCACCTGGCATACGAGCAATTCTGCGAATAGCGATAAGTCCGTCGGCAATCTCAGGAACCTCAGCTTCGAGAAGACGCTGAAGGAATTTAGGGCTGGTACGAGAAAGGATAATCTTTGGATTGTTGTTCTCGTTGTCTACACGCTCAATGACAGCGCGGATAGTCTCACCCTTGCGATATTGGTCAGCAGGAATCTGCTCAGCCTTAGGCAAGATAAGCTCGTTGTTCTCATCGTCAACAACGAGAACCTCGCGCTTCCATATCTGGTAAACCTCGGCTGCAATAACCTGACCTACGCGATCCTTATATTTATTGTAAAGAGAGTCGTGCTCAAGCTCAAGAATCTTTGAAGCCAAAGTCTGACGCAATGTAAGGATAGCTCTACGGCCAAACTTGGCAAAGTTTACGCTTTCACTAACATCCTCACCAACCTCATAGTCAGCTTCTATCTTACGAGCCTCAGTAAGGCTAATCTCTTTATTTTCGTCTGCCACCTCACCATCGGCTACCACCACACGGTTGCGGTAGATTTCAAAGTCTCCCTTGTCTGGATTGACAATGACATCGAAGTTTTCATCACTTCCAAAAATCTTGGCAAGAACGTTGCGGAAGCTTTCCTCCAACACACTTACCAATGTAGTACGGTCGATATTCTTTGTCTCCTTAAACTCGCGGAAGGTATCGATCATGCTCACTGTTACATCATCAGTCTTTTTTGCTACCATAGCTTATTTGAAACTTATTAAGTATTTAGTATATTTTACATTATCCATCTGATAGGTGTGGTCGACATCCATAAGCACAGGACGCTTCTTGCCTTCCACCTTTACCTTTTCACTAACGGTAACAACAAAATCGTTACCATCAACGCTCTTTAGCAAGCCCTTTACCTTCTTGCCATCAGCATCAAGTACTTCTACCATCTGACCTACAAAGTTATGATACTGCTGTGGCACCTTGAATGGTTGTCCAAGGCCTGCTGATCCAACTTCCAGTTCATAGTCTTCTTCATCACGGTTAAGATGGTCTTCGATAAATCTGCTCAATTCTACGCAGTCTTCTATCCACACGCCATCGGCATGATCGATTTCGACTACAATTCTGTCATCAAGGCTAATCTCTACATCGACAAGAAAATAATCCTTGTCTTTGAGCCATTCTTCAACTAATTCTTTAACGACGTTTTTGTCTATCATAAATATATAATGTGTACACCAACACCTTCGAACCTTACTTTATAACGGCATCGAAAATGTCTTATTAAAATAAAATGAGGAACTCTCTCAGAGCCCCTCATTCCACTGAACGGTGCAAAGTTACGACATTTTTTTCACGCTACCAAGAGTTTATACATTTTTTATTGGTTTTGTAAAGACTTGCACCTTTCTTTACTCCGCCTTTGGCATCAACAGCTCTGAATATCTTGCTTTATCTGCAAGTAGCTTCAAAGCCTCGCCTGTAATCTTGTCGGTGCGCAACGAATTCCTTACGGCACCCTCTTGATAGTAGTAAGCTGATACTATTTGGCTTGCCAACAGTCGCTTTATCGACACCTTGGCTTTTTCCATTTCTTTGCCAACATCATGGCGAAGTTTCTTCTCCAATGCTTTAAATTCTTCTTTGGCATCGTCGTAATATCCCTCAAACTTAGCAACATCAACAAGCGACTTGAATGTGTTTTCGCTAATAGGGTCATACTTAAAGTTGCTCTCCACAACTCGTTTCTTGAAGTCTTCAAACTCAGAGTCTGAAATTTCGAACTCTGCTGCAGGAGCAATAGTCTTATGCGATGCTATATAGTCGAGAACATAGCCCAAGAGCACCTCGCTCGAATCGCGCATAGCTACAAGATAATACGAGATGTTAGGCATAGAGTCTGGTTTCACCTCTACATCAGGCTGCACTCCGCCAGCATCCTTCACCTTTCTGCCATTCACGGTAAAGAAAGTCTTTGCCAAAGAGTCCTTTACGAGTTCCTCTCTATCTTCGCCATCAGTCTTGCGGAAGTTGCGTGCCTGAATACACCTACCACTTGGAATATAGTATTTGTTTGTGGTGAGTTTCATTTGAGCATTATAAGGCAACTCGAGTACTGTCTGTACAATACCCTTTCCATAAGTTCTGGTACCCATTATCACGGCACGGTCTAAATCTTGGAGCGCACCGCTGGTAATCTCGCTTGCACTTGCCGACTCTCCATTTACCAATACCACCAATGGCATAACGGTGTCTACAGGTTCCACTTGGGTCAGGAAATCGCGATTGGCACGTTTAAGCTTTCCTCTATTCGAAACTATAAGCTTACCTTTTGGTACAAACACATTAACTATATTAACAGCCTCCGACTCCGAACCTCCGCCATTGCCACGCAAATCGAAGATAAGACCCTTCATGCCTTTTTGCTTCATCTCGATTACAGCATTGCGGAATATCTTGGAGCTTCCTTCAGAGAACGACTGCAACAGAATATAGCCCACGCTATCGTTGAGCAAACCATAGTAAGACACAGCAGGAGTCTGGATAAGCTTTCGAGTAACCTTAAACTTCATCACCTTGCCTGTGCTTGGGCGCTTAATCTTCAATATAAAAGAGGTACCGACATCGCCACGCAGATGGTCGGAAACATATTGTGTCTCCTTACCCTTCATAGTGCTGTCGTTGATAGCCAATATCAAGTCGCCCTTCTTCAAGCCCACTTCTGCAGCAGGCATACCGAGATATGGCTCATCGATATACGAGTATCCCTCTTTGAAATTATATCTAATCACCGAGCCGATACCAGCATACTTTCCCGTAAGCTGATATTTCAATCCCTTTGTCACATCAGCAGGATAATACTCAGTATATCTATCCAGCGAGCGGAGCATAGCATTTATGCCAGTACCAATAACCTTGTCGGCATCCAAAGTATCTACATACAGCATATCAAGGTTTTTATACACCGCCGTAAACATCTCCATATTCTTGCCCACATTAAAGTCGTGGTCGTTTTGCTGAGCAAAAGCCATCACCGACATCATGCAGCCAAGTACCACAGAGAACAATCTATTGCATTTCATCATTTCCTGTTATCTAATATTAATAATCCATTTTCACCACCTATACCTTATTATATATATAAAGAGACAACTAACAATATCGTCACCCATACAACCAACAAGGATAGCAAATGCAAAATTAAGGAAAATATCCGATACAACAATTCTTTTTCGTCTTTTTATAGAAAATACACCTTCCACGCCCTCATCAAAGCCCACTTTTACCCCAAAAAGGCACAAAAGCCATATAAAAACAAACTTTTTTAGAGAAAAACTAAAAAAAGTTTGGAAAACATTTGGAGGAATAACAGAAACTTATTACCTTTGCACTCGCAATTAAGACATATGCTTCAATAGCTCAGTTGGTTAGAGCACCTGACTGTTAATCAGGGGGTCGTTGGTTCAAGCCCATCTTGAAGCGCAAATTGCTAAGCCTTACAAGTTTCAAACTTGTGAGGCTTTTTTTATTTATTTTTTTCGTACCTTTGCACCCTCAAAAGCAGTAATAGAAAGTAATAATGAGAAATAGATTGAATTCGGCACAAAAACAACACTACTACCGCGAACTTCTTAGCATAGGTATTCCCATCATTATCGGACAGCTCGGAACCATCGTCCTTGGTTTTGCAGATACTCTCATGATAGGTCATCATAGCACAGAGGAGTTGGCAGCAGCAGGATTGGTGAACAATATTTTCACCCTTGTATTGGTCTCTTATATGGGTTTTTCATACGGACTAACCCCTATTATCGGTCGTTTGTATGGTATGGAAAAGACCAACGAGATAGGTGGCAAGGTGCGCAACTCGCTCTTTGCTAATATCATCGTGGGATTAATATTCACCTTGGCAATGGTGATACTTTATTTCAATCTTGGTAATATCGGTCAGCCTGAGGAGTTGCTCAGCCTTATACGCCCTTATTTCATCATCAACCTCGTTTCGATATTGTTTGTCGGCGTATTCAATACCGCAAAGCAATTCTTAGACGGTATCGCTAATACAAAGGTTGCTATGTGGGTGATGATATTTGGTAATGTGGTAAACATATTCGGCAACTGGCTGCTGATATATGGCGTTGGTCCATTCCCTGAGTTAGGATTGGCTGGAGCAGGTATTTCTACCACAGGTAGCCGCATTCTTATGGCTCTGATAATGGTTGGCGTGATTGTTTTCAAGAAAGAGTTCAAACAATATGGTCGCGACATCATTAAGAGCAGTATCACCAAAGACGACTTCAAGGAGATGAACCGACTTGGATGGCCTGTGGCATTACAGTTGGCTATGGAATCGGCTGCTTTTACGCTAAGCTGTGTGATGGTAGGCTGGCTCGGCACCATTCCTTTGGCTGCCCACCAGATAATGATTACAATCTCGCAGTTGTTCTACCTCGTATTGTCGGGAATGGCTGCAGCAATAGCCATTCGCATCAGCCACTTCGTGGGTCAGAAAGACTATGCAGCGGTAAAGAGAAACGCCTACGACGGTTGGCGAATAAATATTATGCTATCGCTATTGCTTGGCATACCTGTAGTATTATTCCGCCATCAAATGGGCGGTTTGTTTACCGACAACGTAGAGGTTCAGCAATATGTTTCGGTATTGATAATACTGATGATGGTTTACCAGTTTGGCGACGGCTTGCAATATTCTTTTGCCAATGCGCTACGTGGCATAGCCTGCGTAAAACCAATGGTTACATACGCTTTCATTGCCTACTTCGTAATATCGCTACCTATGGGCTACACCTTAGGTTTCCCTTGTGGCTTAGACATCATAGGCATCTGGCTTGCATTCCCTGTGGGACTAACCATTGCCGGCTATCTATTCTGGCGAAGATTTATCAAAGAGGTGGATATATTAGCGGCAAACAAAACTGCAAATGCATAGTACGATAAAAAGGGCAACATAGGAAATCAAAAACGAAGAGATTTGTTAGCAAACAAATATACATTTGACAGTAAGCAAAAATACATTTGATAGAAAGCAAAGATAAATTTGATAGAAAGCATAGATTGCTCGAAGCTTACTTTCGAAAGCGAACAAAGGCTGCTAAGTTGTTGAAGTAAAGCTACTTACAGCATCGACACACCTATCTTTGCCGAATTCGGTAAAAAAGGTTCGTTTTTAAAGGCGAATATTAGGAAAAACCACAACAATTATATAACAACAAAAGCTCTTGCAAGCATGATGCTTGCAAGAGCTTTTATCGTTAATATAATATGTTGAGTAATCTATGTTTTCCTTATTGATTATACTATAGGCAAAGATATTCCATTAATCTTTTGATATATGTCGAGGGCGTAGACATCAGTCATACCGCTAACATAGTCAATAACAGCCATGATGCGAGTCTCGAGGTCAGGACTATTAATCTCATACTGACTGCTGAAACGACGAATGAGCTGTTTGGAATGGAAACGAGTAGGATTAACGGCA
>HF994128.1:59204-126931 GCA_000436915.1 Prevotella sp. CAG:1092
TATCCATAATCTTGTAACCGCTAAGTTCGATGTCCAAAACAGGCTTACTGCAATAAATTCGCTTGAAGCTAACTTCTGTGCAATGCTCATAAGCAGCCTTGGCAATAGGCTCAACATGCGAGATTAGTGAACCTTCGAAGTTTCCACTAAGGATTTCTTCCTCATGTTCGCAAAACACTCTTACACATTCAGCTTCAAGTTTGCCAATAGCACGGGCACGCATATATACCACTTGCTCGTTGCGATCGGTGATTCCTTCATCGTCGATGCGCTTAAGCATCTGAACCCTTGACTCCTCGTCAAAGAAACCAAGAAGCAATTCGCTCGTTTCTTCAAAGGTATTAATCTTCAGCTTATAAGCATCCTCGATATCCATTATCTCATAGCAGATATCATCGGCTGCCTCTACAAGGTAGACCAAAGGATGACGTGCATACATGAGCGGTTCGCCAGGCTTCGACTTGCAAATAATTCCCAATTCATCGGCAATTTTACAATATATAGGTTCTTCAGAACCAAAGAAACCAAACTTACCATGGTCGCCAGCTGCAGAACTTGCAAAAGGATATTTCACTATACTTGCCAACATGGAATATGTCATGGCAAAACCGCCCTCACGACGTCCGTTGAATCTATGAGCGAGAATACGTAGGGCATTGGCATTACCCTCGAAATGTGTAATATCATCCCAAAAGCGCGATGAAACCATCGATTTTAGTGCTTTGCCATTACCTTCTGAGAAGAAAGCCTGAATAGCCTTTTCGCCACTATGACCGAAAGGAGGATTGCCAAGGTCGTGGGCAAGACATGCTGCCGACACTATGGTTCCAATCTCTTGGAATAGAGTATCGTGCAATTCAGGATGACGCTTGGTAAGGATGTGGCATACATCATTACCCAACGACATACCTACCGACGCAACCTCGAGCGAGTGTGTGAGTCGGTTATGAACAAAGATGCTGCCAGGCAAAGGAAACACCTGAGTCTTGTTTTGTAGACGGCGGAAAGGAGTAGAGAATATCAAACGGTCGTAGTCGCGTTTGAATTCTGTACGATCGTCGTCGCGTTGCAAATGGCGATGCTCTTGGCCAAGTCGCTTGTTGGATAGTAATTGTTTCCAGTTCATCATATGGCAAAAGTACAGCAAAAGAATGGAATAACAAAACAAATAATAAAATTTGTTTTGTATTCCTGAGTGCAGCGTACTTTATTTAAAAGTACTAATAAATATAAAGAAGTCATTGGGTTATCATTTTTTTTTGCTACTTTTGCACCTTATAATATATGACAGAGCTTTCGCATGTGTGGAAGTTAAAGAAGTTAAAGAAGTTAGAGAAGTTAAAGCCATATGCTTTGTAACTAAGAATTCAACATAAAGACTATTGGCTATAACTTCAAGCGACCAACGGGAGCGATAACTTCTTTTAATTCTATAACTTCTAAACTTACAAAAGTTCACACAATTATTAATTCACAATCAGCAATGACCAACATCAGAATCATCAACAAGAGCCACCACCCTCTGCCAGCCTATGCTACCGAGCAGAGTGCAGGCATGGACTTGCGTGCCAACATCGAAGAGCCTATAGTATTGAAACCTATGGAGAGAAGACTCATTCCTACAGGATTGTATATGGCTTTGCCACAAGGCTTTGAGGCACAGATTCGCCCTCGTAGTGGATTGGCATTCAAGAAAGGCATCACAGTATTGAACAGCCCTGGCACAATAGACTCTGACTATCGTGGTGAGTTGATGGTGCTTCTTATCAACTTGTCGACTGAAGACTTCATCGTAAACGACGGCGAACGCATAGCACAGATGGTGATAGCACGCCATGAGGTTGCAGAGTTTCAAGTTGTTGAAGAACTCGATGACACCGAGCGTGGTGCTGGTGGATATGGACATACAGGAGTGAAATAATGCAGTTGAAAGGTATTACAACTCTTTTAGCAGTTCTCTTCATGTTGCCTCTGAGCATAGATGCAAAAAAAGAGAACAATGGTGGCGACGGCTCTACAGACCGACGCTACCAATACTTTTTTATTGAGGCGATGCGACAGCAGAGCATGGGCAACTATGCTTCTTCATTCGAATTATTGTCTCACGCCAAGGATATAGACGGCAACAAGCCGGAGGTTTACTACTATCTTGCGATGTATCTTGCACAGATGGAGAAAGACTCTTTGGCTCTTACTTCATTAGAGAAAGCGGCAAGCTTGGCTCCAAAGAATGAGACTTACCAAGAGCGACTGGCACAATTCTATATCGGCAACGGCAAATACGACAAGGCTACAGAAGCATACACCAGACTATGCGACGAACATAGCTATCGCACAGATGCTATGAAGATATTGCTGCAATTGTATCAGCAGGAGAAAAACTATACAAAGATGCTCGAGGTGATAAACCGCATAGAGCAGGTGGATGGCGAAAGCGAAGACCTAACTCTATCAAAGGTGAGAGTATACGAGCTAATGAATAAGCCTGAGAATGCTCACAAGGCTTTGAAAGAGTTGGCAGACAACCATCCTTACGACATCAACTACCAGATAATGCTTGGCAATTGGCTATTGCAAAACAATAAGGCAGATGAAGCATATGGCATATTTACAAAGGCTCTGAAAGAAGAGGCTAACAATCCGTATGCCCAGAGTTCGCTCTACGACTATTACAAGCAGCATGGCGATAGTGCTAAGGCTGCCGATATGATGGAAAAGATATTGGTCAGTACAGAGCAGTCGATAGAAAACAAGCTGCAGTTTGTACGCGAGGCTATCAAGGAAAACGAACAGCATGGTGGCGACAGCATTAAAATGTTGTCACTATTCAACAGAATGATAGCAGCATCGCCAGAGGAGACAGACATCAGAGAATTGGAAGTGGCTTATATGAAAATGAAGAAGTTTCCTACAGCTGCCATCGACTCAACGCTCTTAAGCCTTCTTAGCATTGCACCCGATAATGCTTCGGCTCGTTTCCAACTTCTGCAGAACAAATGGAGCAGCGACGATTGGGATAGCATAATAGCTTTGAGCGAGCCTGGAACACAATATAATCCCGAAGAAATGGTGTTTTATTACTTCACCGGCTTGGCTTATTATCAGAAGGGTGAAGACGACAAGGCATTGTCTTTCTTCCAGAAAGGTGTTGCCGAGATTAACGACGAGAGTAGCTCGGATATCGTTAGCGACTTCTACTGCATAATGGGCGACATATTGTTTAAGAAAGGTAAAGCTACAGAGGCTTTCGCCGCTTACGATAGCTGTCTGCAATGGAAACCAGATAATATATCTTGTTTGAACAACTATGCCTACTACCTTAGTCTAAACAACCAAAACCTAAAGAAGGCTGAGGAGATGAGCGTGAAGACCATACAGGCAGAGCCAACTTCGGCTACATATCTCGACACCTATGCGTGGATATTGTTCTTGGAAGGTAGATACGAGGAGGCAAAGATGTATATTGACCAAGCAATAAGCAACGATTCTACAGATGAATCTTCGGCTGACGTCTATGAGCACGCAGGCGACATACATGCCATGGCTGGCGATATAGACAAGGCTGTGGAATACTGGAAGCAAGCACAAAAGCGCGGTGGCGAGAGCAAGATATTGGCAAGAAAGATAAAACAAAGAAAATACATAAAGAAATGAAAATAAAGAATATTCTTTTTGCTGTTGCCTTGGGTGGTATGACCTTGGCTATGGCAGGATGTGGTTCAAAGAAGGCTGCAACAGAAGGTACATCATCGTCAGTTGACAAGCACAACGGCGGTAATGTTCAAGCATTGGCTTTTGTTCAGAAAGTAGCCAATCAGAAGGTTAGCACCCAAAACATCGTTGGCAAGATGTCGCTCAACGTGCAGATGGGAAGTAAAAACATTACGGTGCCAGGTTCGCTGCATATGAGATATGGCGAAGTGATACGCATTCAAGCATTCATTCCATTGTTGGGTAGCGAGGTGGGACGCATAGAATTTACTCCTGACTATGTGCTCGTAATAGACCGCATGCACAAAGAATATATCAAGGAAGACTACAACAAGGTAGACTTCCTAAAGAACAATGGTTTGAACTTCTATTCGTTGCAAGCTTTGTTCTGGAATCAGCTATTTATGCCAGGCACAACATCTATCAGCGATGCCAACCTTTTGGATTTTGGCGTAACAGAGGCTGGTAATAGCAAAAACATTACATTAAAGAAAGGTAACTTGAATATAGTATGGAATGCCGACAATGCCAATGGTCGCATATCTGCAGCTAAAGCTACATATAGCAGTCTAACTCAAGGTAAATCATCGTTGAACTGGACATATTCTAACTTCAAGGCTGTTGCTGGCAAGATGTTTCCTGCTTACCAGAAGTTTACTTTTGCTACTACAGCCATCAAAAACCAGAGCAATATTTCTCTGACTATAGATATGGATGGTGTGAAGACCGACAGCAAATGGGAAGCAAAGTCGGAAATATCAAAGAGGTATAAGAAGATAGAAGCTACCGACGTCTTCGGCAAGCTTTTCGGAGCACAATAAAAGAATATAAGCGAGAGTTAAAATGAGGAAACTATTAACGATATTTCTTGCCTTGGCGCTTGTGTTGCCTGTCTGTGGCCAGCATAAGACTACGAGTGGTCAGAAAAGGACTACAACAACAAGAACAGCTAACAAAAGAACTACGACAAGAAAGCCTGTCGCAAAAAGAACTACGACAAAGGAAAAAACTACGGCAGCAAAGAGTAATGCTAAGAAATCAACAGGAAAGACTTACTCTAATGCTTCTATACGTGGTCTACAGAACCAAAGAGCCGACATCCAAAAGAAGATTAAGGAGCAAGAGAAGGCACTAAGGGCAAATCAGGCTGATGTTAAGAACAGACTTAAGAATCTGCTGGTGATAAATAGCGAAATCGAAGAGCGACAAAAGAAGATAACAAATATCGAGCAAGACATTACACATATAAATGGTAATATCGATATGCTGACATCGCAACTGAATACTCTCAAAGAGCAACTGCACGAACGTCAGGCGAAATACATAAAGTCGATGCGCTATTTGGCTAAACATAACTCTGTACAGGACAAGCTGATGTTTATCTTCTCTGCACAGAACTTTGCTCAGATGTATCGTCGACTTCGATTCGTAAGAGAATATGGTGCTTACCAAAAAGCACAGGGCGAACAGGTTAGAGCTAAGCAGCAGGAGGTGAACACAAAGTTCAACCAGCTACAAGATGCTAAGGCGCACAAAAACAATTTGCTCTATAAAGGTAAGCAGGAGAAAACGCACCTACAAAATAAGCAGACCGAGCAACAGACTATGGTAGACGGACTGCAGAAACAGCAGAAGACTATTGTAAGCATCATAGCTGACCAACGCAAGAAGGATGCTGCATTGAACGCTCAAATCGATAGATTGGTAGCTATAGAAGTAGAAAAGGCGCGCCAACGTGCAGAGGCAGAAGCTAAACGCAAAGCTGCTGCTGCAGAGGCTGCACGACGTAGAGCTGCCGAATTGGCTCGCAAGAAAGCTGCTGCAGAGGCTGCTGCAAGAGAGAATGCACGAAGAATCGCAGAGGCAAAGGCTCGTGAGGCAAGACTCAAAGAGGAAGCACGCCAGGCTGCTTTGGCGGAAGCAGAAGCTCGTAGAGCAAAAGAAGAAGCTGAACGCAAAGCATCTGCAAAGAAAGCTGCTAACGCAAGGGCTTTGGCAGAAAGAAGAGAGCGTGAAGCTGCAGAGAGAAAGGAACGCGCAGAGCAGGCTGCTCGCGAAGCTGCTGCACAGCGTCAGGCTGCTGAGTTGAAAGCAAAGACCGAGGCTGAGCGCAACAGAAAAGAGATAGCTGAAGCTAAGGAGGATGCCGAAGAGGTGGCAAGATTCAGTTCTGCCGACAGATTGATGAACAATGGTTTCGAGGCTAACCGAGGCAGATTGCCTATGCCTATTACTGGCAACTACCGAATAGTTACCCACTACGGAAACTATAATGTAGAAGGTCTACGAGGCGTAACTCTCGACAACAAGGGTATAAACATCATGGGTTCTGCAGGTAGTCATGCAAGAAGCGTATATGATGGTGAAGTTAGCGGTGTGTTTGGATATAGCGGCTCGATGGTTGTAATGGTACGCCACGGAGCATACATATCTGTATATTGCAACTTGAAATCAGTAGCGGTATCTAAGGGACAGCATGTGAGCACCCGCCAAGTACTTGGCTCCGTAGGTGGAGAGAATGTACTGCAATTCAGATTATACAAAGAAAAGGCACGATTGAATCCTGAGAAATGGCTTGGAAGATAATTGCGCTAAACATTTCGAAATAAGACACAAACAAAAGTGCGTCTGTAGCAAATAAGCTATCAGACGCACTTTTGTTTTATATAAATATTATCTTAGTTATTTGGATTCTCTAGATAAATAACGTTGTTAGCACCACTTGTAATCTGTAGAGCCTCTGGATGCTCCTTGATAAAGCTATCGATATGGCGCACGCGCTTTTCTTCCAATATTTCATCTACAGCTATCAATATACCAGTTTCTTCTACATCACCAAAGCCATAATTAATAGCTGTACCGAAAAGACGCATTGTAGGGCTAAGATTCATATATGCATTCACCAAAGGAGGAATATTGTAGCCCAATCGACGTATCTCACGGTTTAGAATGCGATAATCAGCTTTGAAGTCATCTTCACAGAATAGAGTTGCCAATTCCATAGGATCAGACTCTATACGCAACGGCTTTAGTGGCACAATGAGATTTTCTTTGTCGCCAAAATGCTTCTTTAAGAAGTAGAGTATCATATCGCGACCACGACGGATGTACGACGGATACATCGTCACCTTGCCAAAGAAATATTTCACATCTGGATTTATAACCGTCAAAGCTCCAAGTCCATCCCACAGGTTGTCAAGAGCAAAAATGCTCTTAGTATTAGAACGTACATTCTGATATTCAAGCGACACAAATGATCGTCCCAACTCAACAGTATATGGAGCATACTCCTTCATAAACTTCTCAGAGAAATGGAACATATGGCTTGTTGCAAGCTTTGGCTGTCCTTTCTCATCTATCTGCCAATCGCTACCAAAGAGATAGCGATAGCCACCGATAATTTCTTCTGCATCAGGATTCCATACTATAAGTTGTTTGCAGCAATTTGACATAGTATCGAACTCGTCAATATCCAAAGCCTTGCCTGTGCCACCACCTGCCGAACGGAAAGCAAGTTCACGGAGACGACCAATCTCTCTCATCACATTTGGTGAGTCGTGAGCCGTAATAACAAAAATCTCGTTATTACTCTTGTTGGTCATGCGTAATTGCTTTTCTGGAGTAAGTTCAGCTCTCAGCAGTTCTTTGCTCACAGGTTGGATAATTTCTTCTTCCATTGGTATCTATATTATTTCCTTATAGTTTATACACTTCGTCTTCTACATATTTTGCCCATTCCATCGCAGTTTTTGATTTATCGAAAGTCTGCCATGGTATTGGTTTCCCTATAACCACGCGGAATGTTTTATCTACATTTTTATACATTTCATCGACAAGAAACAGCATCGCTACATTAAACCTCAAACCAAGCTTTTTGCATACGTTAGCTATGGTATAGAATTTGTCAGAGTTGCAACCGCCGAAATGTATTGGCACAATATCACGCTGATATTCCACACTCTTTGTGATGAAAGTCTTCTTCCAAGGCAAGTCGTGAATTTGTCCGTCTATCTTTCGAGAACATAAGCCAGCAGGGAACATCAGCATGTGGTTCTTGCTTTGAAAACCCGCCTCAACCATACGAGGGAAGTCACGGCTCTGCTTACCAGTCTTATTGATAGGAATACAAACCGGGGCAAGACCAGGAAGATTCATCAACAAATCGTTGACAAGATAGCGGAAGTTGCCATCATAATGGCGTCCGATAATGGCACCTAATGCCACACCATCAGCACCACCAAGAGGATGGTTTGAGACGAAGGTATAAAGTCGTCCGTCGTTCTTATCGGGAAGATTCTCTAATCCTTCGATTTTAAGAGTCATACGCAGATAGCGCACGCACTCCTCAAGCCAATCAGTACCCGACAGATGGCGAGATTCCCAAAGATACTTATTGACCTCATCTTCATGAACCACTCGTTTGAGCCATGATACAAGGAAATGTGGAACAAAGCGCGCTTTATCCCCCATTTTGCCAGCAAGTATTTTTTCTATATCTATTGTCTTTTCCATCATTTTGCTTAAGAGCACGACGGAGAATATTATACAAAAGCTATCCGAATAAAACTCGTTTTCTTCTTGTCCGCCGATAAACAGCTGCAAAAATAACACAACTTTTTCTAATATGATAGTTTTTTAAGCAAAAATAATCTTTTTATTATGATTTTGATTTGAAAACATAACAGAATCGTCGTTCTACGGATAGATAGCAAACAGACGTAAAGTATAAAAAACAAGAGCTTGATAAAAAAATGTGGGGAAAAGTGGAGCAATGTGGGGGAAAATGTGTATCTTTGAACCCGAATTCATTTATAAATAAGAACGCATGCGATTTTTAGGTAACATCGAGGCTAAAACAGATGCTAAGGGACGAGTGTTTCTGCCATCTGTATTCCGCAAGGTACTACAAGTATCGGGCGAAGAGTCGTTGGTGTTGCGCAAAGACGTTTTTCAACCATGCTTAGTACTCTATCCGCAAAGTGTTTGGAATGCTCAACTCGACGAACTAAGAACAAGACTCAATAAATGGAACCCGGAACATCAGCAGATGTTAAGGCAATTTGTTTACGACACAGAAGCTATAGCATTAGACGGCAACGGAAGATTCTTGATTCCAAAAAGATTCTTAGAAGCTACAAACATCACGTCAGGCGTAAGATTTATCGGTATGGACGACACCATTGAGATTTGGACAACTGACAGCGACATGCCTCTGATGAACTCTCAAGAATTTGCTGAGAAACTAACAAAAGTAATGACCCCTGAAGAAAAGTAACAACGACCACTGAAAATGACAAAGATTATAGAAAACTATCATGTACCAGTATTGCTCAACGAGAGCATAGACGGACTAAACATACATAAAGGAGGAATATATGTCGACGTAACATTCGGTGGCGGTGGACATAGCAGGGAGATATTGTCCAGACTTGACGAGACAAGTCATTTGTATAGTTTCGACCAAGACGAAGATGCAGAAAGAAATATCGACGACCGCATAAAAGGTGGCAAATTCACTTTTGTGAGATCAAACTTTAGATATCTTACAAACTGGATGAGGTATCATGGAGTAGACGGCATAGACGGACTGTTGGCAGACCTCGGAGTGTCAAGTCATCATTTCGACGACGAAACTCGTGGATTCTCTTTCCGCTTTGATGCTCCACTTGACATGAGAATGAATAAGCGCGCTGGAAAAACTGCCGCCGACATAATAAACGACTATGACGAAGAGCAGTTGGCTGATATCTTCTATCTATATGGCGAACTAAAGACATCACGCCGCATAGCTTCAACATTGGTAAAGCAAAGAGCCGACAAGCGAATAGAAACGACACAGGATTTCTTGAATGCTGTAGCTCCGCTATTCAACAAGGAGCGAGAGAAGAAAGATATGGCAAAACTCTTTCAAGCTCTGCGCATAGAGGTAAACCATGAGATGGATGCCTTGAAAGAGATGCTATATAGTGCCACAGCGCTATTAAAGCCAGGCGGCAGACTAAGTGTGATAACTTATCACTCATTAGAAGACCGCATGGTGAAGAACGTGATGAAGACAGGCAATGCAGAGGGAAAAGCAGAACAAGATTTCTTTGGCAGAACCAAATGTCCATTCAAACTAATCAACAACAAAGTGATAGTTCCTTCGGCAGAGGAGGTGGAGATAAACCCACGAAGCAGAAGTGCTAAGCTAAGAATAGCAGAGAAAATAGCAATAGAATAAACAAAGGAGGAAAATGGAAAGCGTTAATACAAAACCAGAAAATAAGACTGCTGCCAGCGAAGAGCCAAAAGCAAAAGAGCAGAACGATATTGCTAAAAAGGAAGAGGCAAAAAGCAATAATGACAACTCTCGTGATATAGGAGACGAAGGCCCAAGTCTGAAAGAGGTGATTAAGCAGAATGCTACAGAAGAGGAATCACCGCTATCGAAGAACTTTACCCTCAATAAGATTCTTGGTGGAGATATATTGACATCATCTACCATAAGACGACAAATTTGGGTATTTTTGCTGATTGCATTCTTCACCCTTATATATATATCTAACAGATATAGCTGTCAACAAGACCTTATTGAGATTGACAAGCTGCAAGAACGATTGCAAGGCGCAAAGTTTAAAGCGTTGTCAAGTTCGAGCCAGATGACAGAAAGAAGCAGAGAGAGCAACGTGCTCGAATTGCTAAGAAATAATAGCGACAGCACGCTGAAGACTCCAAATCAGCCACCTTACATAATTACTGTACCAGAAGACAATTAAGAAGAAAAAGGAGGATAAACAACAATGAGTAAGTTCGATAGCAACAAAATAATGCCAAGATATAGTGCTATAGCTTTGGTAATGACCATGATAGCTTTCGCTGTAGTGGTTAAGGCTGGCTATATCATGACAGTAAAAAGAAGTTATTGGGAACAAGTTGCAGACAGAGTAAAGAAAGATAGCGTCAGCGTAACTCCTAAGCGAGGAAACATATTGAGTTGTGATGGCGAACTAATGGCAAGTTCATTGCCTGAGTTTATGGTATTCATGGACTTCAAACAACTCTGCGATGCCAAGAATGATAGTCTTTGGGAATCAAAGCTCGACTCTATATGCATGGGACTAAACAGAATATTCCCAGAGAGATCGACTAAAGAATTTAAGTCGAATCTTCAAGAAGGATTTGCTAAGAAGAGTCGCCACTACCCTATATGGCGACGTCGTATAGACTATAATACATTTACCGAGATACAGGCATTACCAATATTTAAGCTTGGTAAGTTTGCCAGCGGATTCCATTACGAGGAATTCAATGCTCGCCAACGCCCGTATGGCTCTTTGGCTCAGCGTACCTTGGGCGACATGTTCGGTGCAAAAGATACTGCACGCTGTGGTTTGGAGTTGACTTACGACTCTATTCTGCGCGGTTCAAACGGTATTACTCATAGACGTAAGGTGCTGAACAAGTTCCTTGACATCATGGACACACCTCCTATCGATGGTGCTGATATCGTTACCACTATTGATGTAAGCATGCAAGATTTGGCAGAGCGCAGTGTAATCAATGAGCTTAAAGAGATTAATGGTAATGTTGGTGTAGCCATTGTTATGGAAGTAGCCACAGGCGACGTAAAAGCCATAGTAAATATGGAGAAATGTGTGGATGGCAACTACCGTGAGATTAAGAACCATGCAGTGAGCGACTTGCTTGAACCTGGTTCGGTATTCAAGACAGCTTCAATATTGGTAGCTTTGGACGACGGAGTGGTTGACACTACATGTATGGTAGAAACTGGAGGTGGTGTATGGCCTATGTATGGCAGACAGATGAAGGATCACAACTGGCGTCGTGGTGGCTATGGCACAATATCGTTGCCACGAACACTTGAGGTCAGTTCGAATATCGGTGTAAGCCGTATCATCGACGACCACTATCACAATTGCCCAGAGAAGTTCGTCCAGGGTATATATCGCACAGGATTGGCTGCCGATTTAAAGTTGCCTTTGGTTGGCTCGTCGCCTGCAAAGATACGTATGCCTAAAAAGAATTCCCGTGGTCAATGGCTCAACTGGAGCAAGACGGCTTTGGCATGGATGAGTATTGGCTACGAGACACAGATACCTCCGATTTCAACGCTGACATTCTATAACGCTATTGCAAACAACGGAAAGATGATGCGTCCAAGATTTGTAAAACAGGTGATAAAGGATGGACAGGTGATAATGGACTTCCCACCAGAAGTGGTGAAAGGACATGAGCAAATAGCAAAGCCACAGACTATCAAAACCATGCAAACCATCTTGGAGCACGTGGTGAGTCAAGGTTTGGGAAAGAAAGCAGGCTCACCTTCATTCAAAGTTGCAGGAAAGACTGGTACAGCACAGATGTCGAAGGGTGTAGCAGGATACAAATCAGGCACGATGAACTATCTGTTGTCGTTTGCAGGTTTCTTCCCTGCTGATGCACCACGATATAGCTGTATTGTTTGTATACAGAAGAGCGGTCTACCTGCATCTGGTGGTGGTATGAGCGGTGTAGTATTCCATCATATTGCCGAAGGCATCATGGCTCAAGACTTGAAGCTTGATGTTAAAGACGCAAGGGATTCAACCAGCATTCTTGTTCCACAGGTGAAAGATGGAAACATCCTTGCTGCCGACTATGTATTGTCTACACTTGGAATTAAGACCAACCGTAATTGGAAAGAAAACACCAACTACACATCGCCTATATGGGGAAAGGCTCTTATCAATTCCAACTGCATTGATTTAACAAGCTATAAGCCTCAAGACAAGCGCATTATGCCTGATGTAATAGGTATGGGAGCACGAGATGCAGTATACCTCATTGAAAGTCGTGGCGTAAAATGCAAGTTGCAGGGTCGTGGCCATATTGTTAAGCAGAGCATTCCTGCAGGCAACTATATAAAGAAAGGTGAAGTATGCCTGCTAACATTAGAGAATTAAAAAAACTCACGAATAAAAACATATATATCATGAAAATAAAGGAGTTGTTGAAAAACATCAAACCTCTGGAGATAGTCGGAGATGTTGATGTAGACATTACAGGTGTGAACATAGACTCACGCCGTATCGAAAACGGCCATTTGTTTGTTGCCATGAAAGGCACACAGGTAGATGGACACAAATTTATTGGCAAGGCTATAGAACTTGGTGCTAAGGCTGTGCTTTGCGAAGATATGCCTACAGAGAAATCTGAGAATGTAACATATATAAAGGTTACTTCTACCGAAGAGTGTGTAGGACCTGTTGCAACAGTATTCTATGGCGACCCTTCGAAGAAGCTCAAGTTGGTTGGCGTAACAGGTACTAATGGTAAGACCACCATTGCCACCTTATTATATAATATGTTTAGAAAGATGGGACACAAGTGCGGTTTGCTATCAACGGTATGCAACTATATCGAAGACGAGGCTATACCTGCAGACCATACTACTCCTGACCCTATAGAACTCAACTTACTGTTGCACAAGATGGTAGAGGCAGGATGCGAATATGCATTCATGGAGTGTTCAAGTCATGCGATAGCTCAAAAGCGTATCGGTGGTTTGCAATTCGCTGGCGGTATATTCACCAACCTTACTCGCGACCACCTTGACTACCATAAGACATTCGAGAACTATCGCAATGCCAAGAAAGCATTCTTCGATATGTTGCCAAAGACAGCCTTTGCTATAACCAATGCCGACGACAAAAATGGCATGGTGATGGTTCAGAACACTAAGGCGCAGATAAAGACCTACTCTACTCGTCAGATGGCTGACTTCAAGGCACAAATCATAGAATGTCATTTCGAAGGTATGTATCTTGATATCGATGGACATGAAGTTGGTGTACAGTTCATCGGAAAGTTCAATGTCAGCAACCTGCTTGCAGTATATGGTGCAGCTCGCATGCTCGGCAAGAGTGCAGAGGATATATTGTTGGTGATGAGCACTTTGAAGAGTGTAAGCGGAAGATTGGAACCTATACGCTCACCACAAGGATTTACCGCTATTGTTGACTATGCTCATACTCCTGATGCTCTTGAGAATGTGCTCAACGCTATTCATGAAGTGTTGGATGGTAAGGGATCGGTGATAACAGTTTGTGGAGCTGGCGGCAACCGTGATAAGGGTAAACGTCCATTGATGGCACAAGAGGCTGTAAAGCAAAGCGACAAGGTAATCATCACAAGCGATAACCCACGCTTTGAAGAGCCACAGGATATCATCAATGACATGTTGGCAGGATTAACTCCACAGCAGATGAAGAAGGTTATCTCTATAGTCGACCGCAAAGAGGCTATCCGCACAGCTTGCATGTTGGCAAAGAAGGGCGACGTGGTGTTGGTTGCTGGTAAAGGTCATGAAGACTATCAAGAGATAAAGGGTGTGAAACATCATTTCGACGACAGAGAGATACTGCGCGGAATATTTGCAGAATAAACAATAACTTCAAGAAATGTTATACTATCTTTTCAGATTTTTGGAAGAATACGGAATCTCTGGCTCACATATGTGGGGCTACATTTCGTTTCGTGCATTGCTGGCGCTGATATTCTCATTGGTAATATCTGCATGGTTTGGCGAGAAATTTATTAAATATCTCAAGAGTAAGCAAATTACTGAAACTCAGCGTGATGCGAGTATCGACCCATTCGGCACAAAGAAGATTGGGGTGCCTTCTATGGGTGGTATCATCATCATTGTATCTATTCTCATCCCTGTATTATTGCTCGGACGACTCAGAAACATCTACCTATTGCTGATGATTATCACCACAGTATGGCTTGGCTTCCTTGGTGGAATGGACGATTTCATCAAGATATTCCGTCGTAACAAGGAAGGATTGAAAGGTCGCTATAAGATTGTTGGCCAGGTAGGTATCGGTCTCATCGTTGGTTTGGTGCTATGGATGTCGCCAGATGTCAAGATGAGAGAGAATCTTGCTATCGAGCAGCAGGGCCAGGAAATGGTGATTACTCATCAGCCTATTGCCCAAAAATCTCTGAAGACCACAATACCATTTCTAAAGGAACACAACCTCGACTACTCCAACCTGGTATCTTTCTGCGGCAAGTATAAGACTGCTGCAGGATGGATTTTGTTTGTGATAATGACCATATTTGTTGTCACAGCAGTTAGCAATGGTGCCAACCTCAACGATGGTATGGACGGAATGTGTGCAGGAAACTCAGCAGTGATAGGTGTGGCATTGGGAATATTGGCTTACGTAAGTTCGCATATAGAATTTGCCCAATATCTTAATATAATGTATATTCCTGACAGCCAAGAGCTTGTGGTATTCATGTGTGCCTTTGTTGGTGCGCTCATTGGTTTTCTATGGTATAATGCTTATCCTGCCCAAGTATTTATGGGCGATACTGGTTCGCTAACCATCGGAGGAATCATAGCGGTATGTGCCATCATCATCCACAAGGAGTTGATGTTGCCTATACTCTGCGGTATATTCTTTGTAGAGAGCCTGAGCGTTATGATACAGGTTTGGTATTACAAGATGGGAAAACGCAAAGGCATAAAGCAACGTGTATTTAAGCGCACTCCTATACACGACAACTTCAGAACCACCGATAACCAACTTGATCCTGATTGTCGATACTTGATAAAGGCGCCTCATTCTGCAAAGCATGAGACAAAGATTACTATCAGATTCTGGATAATCTCTATTATTCTTGCCGCACTAACTATCATCACCTTGAAGATAAGATAGTGGACAAAGACCAACATTTATAATTTGTCAACTAAAAGGAAAAGAAAATGAAAAGGATTGTTATTTTAGGAGCTGGCGAGAGCGGTGCTGGAGCTGCAGTGTTGGCTAAAAAGGAAGGTTTCGATGTATTTGTTTCGGATATGTCGAAAATCAACGATAAATATAAGAAGATGCTCGACGACCACAATATCGAGTGGGAAGAGGGTCATCATACAGAGGAAAAGATTCTCAACGCTTCAGAGATCGTCAAGAGCCCTGGTATTCCTAAAGAGGCTCCTATGATTAAGAAGGTTATGGAAAAAGGTATTCATATCATCAGCGAGATAGAGTTTGCAAGCAGATATACAAACTCAAAGATGGTGTGCATCACAGGTAGTAATGGTAAGACCACTACCACATCTCTTATATATCATATCTTCAAGGAGGCTGGATATGATGCAGGCTTGGCTGGCAACATCGGCAAGAGCTTGGCTCTACAGGTGGCAGAAGATCCACACGAATACTATATCATTGAGCTTAGCTCATTCCAGTTGGACAACATGTACGACTTCCATGCCAACATCGCAATCTTGCTCAACATCACTCCGGACCATCTCGACCGCTATGACTTCTGCATGCAGAACTATGTAGACGCAAAGATGAGAATCATTCAGAACCAGACAGAAAATGATAGCTTCATCTACTGGAACGACGATCCTATCATCAAGAAAGAGCTTGAGAAATATGATATCAAAGCTATAGTATTCCCATTCTCTGAACTAAAAGAGAACGGCTCTATCGGCTACATAGAAGAGGGCAAATATATTATTGAGAAGCCTACTCCTTTCAACATGGAGCAGGAAGAGCTCTCGCTATCAGGCAAGCACAACATATATAACTCTTTGGCTGCTGGTATTGCTACCAATATCGCAGGTATAAAGAAAGAGGTGATAAGAAAGAGCCTTAGCGACTTCCCTGGTGTAGAACACCGTTTGGAGAAAGTAACAAAGGTAGGCGGAGTGCAATATATCAACGACTCAAAGGCTACCAACGTAGATGCTTGCTGGTATGCTTTAGAGAGCATGAAGACACCAACAATCCTCATCGTTGGTGGTAAAGACAAGGGCAACGACTACGATGCTATCAAACCATTGGTGAAAGAAAAATGCGTAGGCTTAGTATATCTTGGAGCTGACAACAAAAAGCTCCACGACAACTTCGACAATATGGGCATTCCTGTTAGAGACACCCACTCTATGAAAGAATGTGTACAGGCTTGCTACGAGATGGCAAAACCTGGCGACACTGTATTGTTAAGCCCTTGTTGCGCAAGCTTCGACCTCTTTAAGAACATGGAAGATCGCGGAGAACAATTCAAAACATTAGTAAGAAATCTATAAGTATCATAATACAACAACATACCCCAACCAATAAAAATGAATAGCAAAACGCTAAGCAACATATTCAAAGGCGACAAGGTGATAT
The DNA here is from genome assembly GCA_000436915.1 of Prevotella sp. CAG:1092. Lineage (GTDB taxonomy): Bacteria > Bacteroidota > Bacteroidia > Bacteroidales > Bacteroidaceae > Prevotella. Next base: position 76,091 of record HF994128.1, read on the forward strand.
GGATGGTATTCTTCTTCTTGTGTGTCATCAGCGTCATCGAGGTATTCTCAGCCTCGTCGGAGCTGACATACAAGGGAGGAAACTACATGGCACCAATATTAAGACACATAGGCCTGCTATTTCTCGGCATTGCAAGTATGGTGGTAACTCTTAACATACAATGTAAGTATTTTAAGATCATCACTCCATTCTTGCTATTGGGGTCTATATTGCTGTTGTTGATAGTATGGGTAACAGGCAACGCCACTAATGGAGCATCAAGATGGATTGGTATCATGGGATTCCAATTCCAGCCTTCCGAATTTGCAAAAGGAGCTTTGGTATTGGCTACAGCTCAGATACTTAGCGCCATGCAAACAGAGAATGGTGCCGACAAGCATGCTTTAAAATACATACTGCTCATCTGCGGAGCAGTAATACCACTAATCTTGGTAGAGAACTTCTCTACAGCTGCCCTATTGTCGGCAGTGGTATTCATGATGATGATAATTGGACGAGTGCCTGGCAAGCAATTAGGTATAATCTTGGCATTTGTTGTTGGATTAATGGCCTTTGCCTTATCAGTAATTTGGATTACAGGTACCGACCAGTCGGAGTTAGAAAACAAGAATGCACTGACAGAGCAAGTAGACAAAGCGAACGAAAATGCTGGCAAAGACAAAAAGATATTGCACCGTATGGACACATGGAAGTCAAGAATAAACAAATTCTTGGCTCATAAAGATGTTCCGCCTTCAGAAGTCGACCTTGACAAAGATGCACAGGTGGCACATGCCAATATAGCTATCGCTACATCAAACGGATATGGTAAAGGGCCGGGCAATTCTGTAGAACGCGACTTCCTATCACAGGCTTTCTCCGACTTTATCTTTGCCATAATCATTGAGGAGATGGGAATTGAAGGCGCCATAGCTGTGGCTTTTCTATATATCATCTTGCTATTCCGTACAGGCAAGATAGCCCGACGATGCGAGAACAACTTCCCTGCCCTATTGGCTATGGGCTTAGCCCTGTTGCTTGTAACACAGGCGTTGTTCAACATGTGCGTAGCTGTTGGATTGGCTCCTGTCACAGGTCAGCCTTTACCTCTGATAAGCCGTGGAGGAACATCAACCATCATAAACTGCATCTATATAGGTGTAATTCTTAGCATAAGTCGTTCTGCAAAGAAGAAAGGAAACAACGACGACATAACAAAGAAACCTACAGTGGCAACTGCTATCACAAAATAATCACAATAAAAATAGCACATAATAAAAATTTTGATTACTTTTGCAAAAACATAAAAGCATAATAAAATGGACAGCAATTTAAGAATTATCATAAGTGGTGGAGGCACAGGAGGACACATCTTTCCAGCCATCTCTATTGCTAACGCCATTAAGGCAAAACACCCTGATGCTCAGATTCTTTTCGTTGGAGCTTTAGGACGTATGGAAATGCAGCGCGTTCCTGCAGCAGGCTACGAGATAAAGGGTTTGCCTATATGCGGTTTCGACAGGAAGCATCTGCTAAAAAACATCGCAGTACTCTTCAAGATATGGAAGAGCCAACACATGGCTAAGAAGATTATCAAAGACTTCAAGCCTATGGCAGCAGTAGGCGTAGGTGGATATGCCAGCGGTCCTACTCTCAACCAATGTGCAGCTATGGGAATACCTTGCTTGATTCAGGAGCAAAACTCTTACGCAGGTGTAACCAACAAGTTGTTGGCAAAAAAGGCGAGCAAGATATGCGTAGCCTACGAGGGTATGGATAGATTCTTCCCTGCCGACAAGATTATAATGACAGGCAACCCTGTAAGACAGAATGTTCTTCAGACAGAAATAACAAAAGAAGAAGCACGAAAGGCTTTCGGACTCGAACCTGACAAGAAAACCATCCTCGTGGTAGGCGGAAGTCTTGGAGCAAGAACTGTAAACGAAAGTATCATCAACCATCTCGACATGGTAGAGAATGCTGACGTACAGATAATATGGCAGACAGGTAAATACTACAACAAAGCCATAATGGACACCTTGGCACAGCATAAGCCAATAAAGAACCTTAAGGTTATGGACTTCATCAGCGACATGGGTGCTGCCTACAAGGCTGCCGACTTGGTGATAAGTCGCGCTGGAGCAAGTTCTATCAGCGAATTCTGCTTGATAGGCAAACCTGTAATCTTGGTTCCAAGTCCAAATGTTGCAGAAGACCATCAAACAAAAAATGCTTTGGCATTGGTAAACAAGGATGCTGCACTATATGTAAAAGACATAGAGGCTCCAGACACATTGTTAAACACTGCGCTAAAGACTGTTAACGACGAGGCAAAGTTGGCTTCACTCAGTGAGAACATAAAGAAGTTGGGACTCAAGAACTCTGCCGACGTCATTGCCGACGAAGTTATAAAGCTTGCAACTGGTAAATAAAAAAAAGAATTAAGAGATGAAATCAAAGAATGTCATCTACATATAATTTGAAGTAACAAACAATGGAAATTAAAGATATCAAGGCTGTTTATTTTGTTGGCGCAGGCGGCATAGGCATGAGCGCAATTGCGAGATATTTCATTCATAGAGGCATTGTGGTTGCCGGATACGATAAGACACCATCCAATCTCACCAAGCAACTGGAGAAAGAGGGTATGCTAATACACTACACAGAAGACGTAACGGAGATTCCTCATGCTTGCAAAGATCCAAAGACTTGCCTTGTGATATATACTCCTGCCATTCCTGCAGAACACAAGGAACTAATATTCTTCCGTGAAGGCGGATTCGAAATACAAAAGAGAGCTCAAGTGCTTGGTACATTGACACGCACTCACAAGGGACTATGCGTAGCAGGAACTCACGGCAAAACCACCACATCTACTATGTGTGCTCACATAATGCATCAAAGTAGTGTTGACTGCAATGCTTTCCTTGGCGGTATATCAAAGAATTATGGCACTAACTATATTCTTTCCGACAGTAGCGACTATGTAGTGATAGAAGCTGATGAGTTCGACCGCTCATTCCATTGGTTAAGACCATGGATGAGTGTGATAACAGCTACAGACCCTGACCATCTCGACATCTATGGCACCAAAGAAGCTTATCTCGAAAGCTTCCGTCACTATACAGAGTTGATACAACCAGGCGGCGCTTTAATCATACATACAGGTCTTGAGATGAAGCCTAACGTGCAAGAAGGAGTTAAGGTATACGAATACTCTATTGATAAAGGCGATTTCCATGCAGAGAACATAAAGATTGATAATGGCAACATAACCTTCGACTTTATTTCTCCTATAGAATGTGTTAAGAATGTAGAGCTCGGCAACCCTGTACCTATCAACATCTTAAATGGTGTAGCTGCTATGGCTATGGCTCAGCTCAACGGATGTTCAGCAGAAGAACTAAGATACGGCATGGCTACATATCGTGGCGTAGACCGTCGATTCGACTTCGCCATCAAAAACGACCGTCATGTGCTGATATCCGACTACGCTCATCATCCAAAGGAAATATTCCAGAGTGCAAAGAGTATAAAGCAACTATATAGCAACAGAAAGATTACCGCAATATTCCAACCTCACCTCTATACTCGCACTCGCGACTTCTATAAGGATTTTGCTGATGCATTAAGTCAGCTTGATGAGGTAATACTATGCGATATCTATCCTGCTCGCGAACAGCCAATACCAGGCGTAACAAGCAAACTAATATATGACAATCTCGCTGAAGGTGTAGAAAAGAGCATGGTGAAGACAGATGAGGTTCTCAACCTCGTAAAGAGCCGTGACTTTGATGTTCTTGTAATACTTGGAGCAGGCGACTTGGATAATCAAGTTCCTAAGATAGCAAAAATACTCGAAAGTAAAAAATGAAACTAAATTTGAAAAAAACAGGACTTGTCGTTATGGACATTGTTCTTGGAGCATACCTGATATTGGCTTTCACCGCGTTCAATAAACCCGATGAAAAGTCAAAGATGTGCACCAAGGTAAACATCAATATCCAAGACGAGAGCACCAATGGTTTCATCAACGCCAAAGAGATAAAAAACAGACTGGAAAAACAGCACCAATACCCACTGTCGAAAAAGATGATTGACATCAACACCCGACAGATAGAAGAAAGCCTTAAGCGATCTGCTTTCGTAAAAACAGCAGAATGCTACAAGACACAAGATGGTACTGTATGTATAACACTTACCCAGCGTATGCCTATTGTGAGGATAAAGTCTGTGAATGGCGATGACTACTACGTAGACGACAAAAACAGTATCATGCCAAACTCACATTACACCTCAGACCTCATTATCGCTACAGGCTATGTGTCAAGGGCTTATGCACAAAACTATATAGCACATTTAGCAAATACTCTAATGGAAAACGACTTCTGGAAAAACCAGATTGAGCAGATCAACGTTACTCCAGACTACGGAATAGAGTTAGTGCCACGTGTAGGCAACCATATTGTATATATAGGACAATTACCAAAGTGCACCGATAAGAACAAAAGAGGAGAAGAAATTAAAACCTTCGTTGACAAGAAATTGAATCGATTAAGAAAATTCTACCTTTATGGACTTTCACAGGCAGGCTGGAACAAATACTCATACATAAATCTGGAATTTGACAACCAGATAATATGCAAGAAAAGAAGTAAAAATCTGTAACCCGAACCGAAAACGTAATATAGTGTATGGCTGAATTTATTGTAGCAATAGAACTTGGGTCGTCTAAGATGACCGGAATTGCAGGAAAGAAAAACCTAGACGGTAGCTTTAATATTCTCGCTGTCGTTAAGGAGGAGAATATAGATTGCATCCGCAAGGGTATAATCTATAATGAAGATAAGACTATTCAATCTCTCACCAACATCATCAAAAAGCTTGAAGCCAGCCTTAAGACAAAAATCAAGCAAGTATATGTTGGTGTAGGTGGTCAGTCTATCCGTAGTGTTAAAAGCACAAACATTAAAACACTTCCTGTCGAGACCACAGTGTCGCAGGATATGATAAACGAGCTCATGGATGCCAACCGCAACATGTCATACCCTGAGCAAGAGATTCTTGATGCAGTAACATTGGAATACAAGGTTGACGCACAATACCAAATCGACCCTGTAGGTATCCAATGCTCACGCCTTGAAGGCAATTTCCTCAATATACTTTGGAGAAAAACTTTCTATCGCAAGCTCAACAAATGTTTCGACAATGCAGGTATAGCCATCGCTGAGATGTATCTTGCTCCTTTAGCTCTTGCCGAAAGTGTGCTCACTCCTGCTGAAAAGCGCTCGGGATGTTTGTTAGTTGACCTTGGTGCTGATACCACAACAGTATCAATATATTCAAAGAACATTCTTCGCCATCTTGCAGTAATCCCTCTTGGTGGAAACAATATCACAAAGGATATTGCTTCGCTGCAAATCGAAGAGAAGGATGCTGAAAAGATGAAGCTTGAATATGGAAGTGCCTTCACCGACAACAACGATATTGACAACAGCAAGAAATATCCTATCGACAACGACCGTAATGTAGATTGCAGAAAGTTTATCGATATTGTAGAAGCTCGTACACAGGAAATCGTTGAGAATGTATACTCACAGATTCCAAGCGAATATATCGACAAATTGCTTGGTGGCATAATCCTCACTGGTGGTGGTTCTAATATGAAGAACATTGAGGTTGCATTCCGCAACATCACTCATATGGACAAAATTAGGATTGCCAAGTTTGTTCATCAAACTATAAATTCTAACAGCCCAAGCATCACAGCTCAAGATGGCACTATGAACACGGTATTGGCTATTTTAGCTAAGGGCGACATGAATTGTGCTGGCGACGAATTGTCTAACGACCTATTCAACAACAATGTCGACACCCGTTCTAATGCCACTGTTCTCCCTGCAGATACTCCTAAAACTCCACGCACTCCAGGAACAGGCGTAGTGATGACAGAGGCAGAAAAGAAAGCTAAGGAAGAGGAAGAAGCTCGAAAGAAAAAAGAGGCTGAAGAAGAAAAGCGTAGAAAGGAAGAAGAGGCACGTTTGGAAAAAGAACGTCGCGAAAACTCTCCTGCTCACAAAATGTTCAGAGGCATTAAGAACTTCCTCAAGAAGGTTACTGAAGAGGAGGAGTAAACCCATAATTCTAAACAACAAACGCATAATACATAGTTTATATGGCTGACAATAATAACAAACCTACTATCCTCGACTTCGGCGAGGAAGAAAAAGGTAATAGCATAATAAAGGTCATCGGTGTAGGTGGTGGCGGTGGCAATGCCGTAAACCACATGTACCGTGATGGCATCCATGATGTTACATTCGTACTTTGTAACACAGACAACCAGGCGCTCAACGACTCTCCTGTTCCTGTACACCTGCAGCTTGGCAAAGAAGGACTTGGAGCTGGCAACAAGCCAGAACGTGCTCGTCAAGCAGCTGAAGAAACCATCGACGACATCAGAAACATGCTTAATGATGGTACAAAAATGGCTTTCATCACTGCAGGTATGGGTGGTGGAACTGGTACAGGTGCAGCTCCTGTCATCGCTCGTGTTAGCAAGGATATGGGTATCCTTACTGTTGGTATCGTAACAATACCTTTCAAGTTTGAAGGTCCAAAGAAAATCGACCAGGCTCTCGATGGTGTTGAGCAAATGGCTAAGCATGTAGACGCCTTGCTCGTTATCAACAACGAACGTTTGCGCGAGATATATCCCGACCTTGCTGTACTTGATGCTTTTGCTAAGGCCGACGACACATTGAGCGTAGCTGCTAAGAGTATTGCTGAGATCATTACCGTTCACGGACTCATCAACCTTGACTTCAACGATGTTAAGACAGTGCTTAAAGATGGCGGTGTAGCTATAATGAGTACAGGTTTCGGACAGGGAGAAGGCAGAGTAAAGAATGCTATAGAAGATGCCCTCAACTCTCCTTTGCTCAACGACAACGATGTATTCAATTCTAAGAAGATTCTTCTTTCTATAACCTTCTCAAGCAATCAAGGCAAGTCGGCTGGTCTTACCATGGACGAGATGAATGACGTCAACGACTTCATGGCTAAGTTTGGCGACGACTTCGAACTCAAATGGGGATTGGCTCTCGATCCAGATCTTGAAGATAAGGTTAAGGTTACCATCCTTGCAACAGGTTTCGGTATCGAAGATGTTGACGGAATGAGCAACCACAACCAAAAGCGCACACAGGAAGAGGCTGACCGCAGAGCAGAAGAGGCTGAGAAGAAGGCTGAAAAGCAAGATAGACGCAACAGATATTATAGAGACGACCCTAAGACACAAAACAAGCGTCGTCCACACATATATCTTTTCCGTCAGGAAGACCTCGACAACGAAGATGTAATCCTTGCTGTAGAGAATACTCCTACCTACAAGCGTACACGTCAAACACTTGAAGAAATTCGTCGCCAGGCAAGTGGTATCACTATGGCTACCGAAGACAAGAAAGAACCAGTACAGGGCGTAATCAGTTTCTCAGACGAGGGATAAAGATTATCGTTAACGGTCAAACACTATAATAAAGACATATAGTAGCATCGCATGGTGCAACTATATGTCTTTTCTTTTATGCCTACGTTATATATTATAGCGCTTTATAAAATATATCAAAACAACTCTCTCAAAACATCAAGAGTATGCATCTCTGGGAAACTTGGTACATGGATGCTATAGTATTTCAGCAATACATCAAGCAATTGGTTGCGCTCTTGCCTTGACATTTTGAAAAGATGCATATTCTCATAATTCATTCTTAGCAATGTCAACATCTTGCTTGCATCATTAGGCAACAACACGTCGGGATGAAAAGGATTTGATATACAAAATGTTCCGCTACGCAAATCGAAACAACAACCTTCTGTATAATCCTCTACGTTGGGCGAAAAACCAACAAACTTTGCAAGCCTCATCATAAAGACAAGATGGAAGTTGGAAATATGCTCTTCCTTACCATCAAGCCACTCCAAACTCGACCTTATATAATTATATAATAATGAGTTGCGCTGCTCATCCCTCGTAACGGCACAGAGAAATTCAGACAGAAACATCACGATACACATTTTCGAAGGATCTGTCATCATTGAACTATAAGGAAAAGCCAACGATGCAGACTTCAACGATTGCAGACTTCTGGTCTGTCTCACATCAAGTTCAATATCAAGCAAAGTGAACGGTTGAAAGAATGAGCGACGAAAACGAGCCTTAGGAGAATTGGAAACAGATGCCACTACCGACACTCGTCCCAATTCCTCAGTAAATAGGTCAATAATAAATTTATTATCCCCATATTTCACCATTTTAAGCACTAACGCTTGTGTTTTTGTCAACATATCAGTGCAAAAGTACAAAAAATCAAGCATTTATGAAAAATTTCTCTCGAAAAATTTGCAGCATTAAAATAAATGCAGTACCTTTGCATCCGCTAAATAAACCATGGTCCCTTCGTCTATCGGTTAGGACGAGAGATTTTCATTCTCTAAAGAGCAGTTCGATTCTGCTAGGGACTACAAGAAAATAAAAAGAATAAGATAAAGATGGCAAATCACAAATCATCAGTTAAAAGAATTCGTCAGACGAAGACTAAGACTTTGCACAATAAGTATTATGCAAAGACAATGCGCAACGCTGTACGTAAGCTTCGCGCTATGACTGACAAGGAAGAGGCTGTAAAGCTCTATCCTACAGTACAGAAGATGCTTGACAAGTTGGCTAAGACCAACATCATCCACAAGAACAAGGCTGCAAACTTGAAGTCAAGCCTCGCCCTTCACATCAACAGCTTGGGCTAATTATAGGCTTTGGCTGCAAATGGCAGACAAAAGATAAATAGGTCATAAACCTTGCGGTTTATGACCTAATTCTTTTTATACACCCACCATTTCGTAACACATCAATTGCCAACGACTCAGATTAAGGGCAAAAAAGTATCACGTGATACTTCGCAAAGTATCACGTGATACTTTGCAAAGTAATACGTAATACTTGGGCAAGTATCATATGATACTTTTTTATGGCTATTTTTTAAAGATTTATTATATCAAAAATCAACCTTGAAAATATTTCGCTAATTCAATTATTTTTTATATCTTTGCACAATATAAGCATTATATAAAAATGGAAGAAAATCAGAACACAGAAAATAATTATTCCGCCAGTAACATCCAGGTGCTGGAAGGTCTTGAGGCCGTTCGCAAGCGTCCTGCCATGTATATTGGCGATATTAGTGAGAAAGGTCTTCACCATCTTGTAAATGAGACTGTCGACAACTCTATCGACGAGGCTATGGCTGGTTATTGTACCGATATCGAGGTTACAATCAACGAAGACGAGTCTATCACCGTACAAGACAACGGTCGTGGTATCCCTGTTGATATGCACGAGAAGTTACACAAGAGCGCCCTTGAGGTAGTAATGACTGTGCTCCATGCCGGAGGTAAGTTCGACAAGGGTTCTTACAAGGTCAGCGGTGGTCTCCATGGTGTTGGTGTAAGCTGTGTTAACGCGTTGTCTACCCACATGATGTCACAGGTATTCCGCAATGGCAAAATCTATCAGCAGGAATACGAGAAAGGAAAGCCTTTGTATCCTGTAAAGGTGGTTGGCGAAACCAATCTCAGAGGTACTCGCCAACAGTTCTGGCCAGATCCAACAATCTTCACTACCACACACTATCAGTGGGATATCATCGCACGCCGTATGCGTGAGCTTGCTTACCTTAACGCAGGTATCCGCATCACTCTTCGCGACCTTCGTCCAGACGAGGAAGGCAAGACAAAGGAAGAAGTTTTCCATGCAAAGGATGGTTTGAAGGAGTTTGTTCGCTACGTAGACCGTCACCGTCAGCACTTGTTCGACGATGTAATCTATCTCAAGACAGAGAAAAACAATATTCCTATCGAGGTGGCTGTTATGTACAACACCGACTATTCAGAGAATATCCACTCATACGTCAACAATATCAACACCATAGAGGGCGGTACTCACCTCACAGGTTTCCGTATGGCTCTCACCCGCACTCTGAAAGCTTATGCAGAAGCCGACCCTACTATCTCTAAGCAGATAGAGAAGGCAAAGGTAGATATTGCGCCAGAAGATTTCCGTGAAGGTCTTACTGCAGTTATCTCCATCAAGGTTGCCGAACCACAGTTCGAAGGTCAGACAAAGACAAAGCTTGGCAATAGCGAGGTGCAGGGTGCCGTTCAGCAGGCTGTTAACGAGGCCCTCTCTTACTATCTTGAGGAGCATCCTACAGAGGCTAAGCAGATTTGCGAAAAGGTGGTACTTGCTGCTACAGCTCGTATCGCAGCACGCAAGGCTCGCGAGAGCGTACAGCGCAAGACTGTTATGACAGGTGGTGGATTGCCAGGCAAGCTTGCCGACTGCTCTAACAAGGATCCAAAGAATTGCGAAATATTCCTCGTCGAGGGTGACTCTGCGGGAGGTTCTGCTAAGCAGGGACGCGACCGCTATACACAAGCCATTCTTCCATTACGCGGAAAAATTCTTAACGTAGAAAAGGTACAATGGCACAAGGTATTCGAGGCTGAGTCTGTAATGAATATCATCCAGTCTATCGGAGTCCGCTTCGGTGTAGATGGCGAAGATTCTAAGGAGGCTAACACTGAAAAGTTGCGCTACGACAAGATTATCATCATGACCGATGCCGATGTCGATGGTTCTCACATCGACACACTTATCATGACATTGTTCTATCGCTTCATGCCTAAGGTTATTCAGGAAGGTCACCTCTACATCGCTACTCCTCCATTGTATAAGTGTACATACAAGAAATTCAGCGAGTATTGCTACACCGAGCAGCAGCGCCAGGCTTTCATCGACAAATATGTTGATGGTCGCGACGACGACAAGGCTTTGCACACACAGCGCTACAAAGGTCTTGGTGAGATGAACCCTTCACAGCTTTGGGAAACCACAATGGATCCTAAGAGCCGTCTGCTGAAGCAGGTTACTATCGAGAATGCTGCCGAGGCTGATGAGATTTTCTCTATGCTTATGGGCGACGATGTAGAGCCACGTCGTGAATTCATAGAGAAGAATGCTACATATGCTAATATCGACGCATAATTATCAAACAATAATACTAAAAGGGAACTCTGTAGGGCCACAATGGCTTCAGGGTTCCCTTTTTAAAAATCCTTTAAGCAGTAATGAAACTATTATCTAAACCTTCGGCTATCCTACTTGCCTTGACAAGCTTCGGCAATGCCTATGCCGAACAACTACCTATGCGACTATGGTACAATCGCCCTGCTGAGTATTTTGAAGAAGCCTTGCCTATCGGCAACGGCAAAATGGGAGCCATGATCTATGGTGGTGTTGACGACAACACACTTTACCTCAACGACATCACACTATGGACAGGCAAACCTGTCGACCACAACCTCGACAAGGATGCTCACACATGGTTGCCAAAGGTGCGTGAAGCTCTTTTCAATGAAGACTATCGCAAGGCTGAAGACCTGCAGAAACATATCCAAGGTCCTAACAGCCAATACTATCAGCCACTTGCCACACTTCATATCTACGATGAAATGGGCAAAAAAGCCACTAACTATTATCGTTCGCTAAGTATCGACAGCGCTATCTGTCGCGATTCATACACCATCAACGGTGTTAACTACAGTCGTGAATACTTTGCTTCAAACCCTGACAAGCTCATCGCTATTCGGCTGAAAGCAGACAAGCCAGGAGCTATCACGCAGCAAATAATGCTCACTGGTCAGACTCCTCACAAGGTGAAAGCAAGCATCAATCAGCTCACTATGACTGGCCATGCAGTTGGCGATCCACTCAACTCAGTACACTTCTGCACCATCCTTCAGGCTAATGCCACAGATGGTACAATCAGCGCTACAGACTCTTCTTTATATATAAAAGGGGCAACAGACGTTACTATCTATATCGTAAACGAAACAAGCTTCAATGGCTCCGACAAGCATCCTGTTACTCAGGGCGCTCCATATATAGAAACTGCAGCCGACGACATTTGGCACACCAAGAACCATAAATACGATGACTTCTTATCGCGCCATGTTGCCGACTATAGCAAGTATTTCTCGCGCCTATCGTTCACCCTCGATGGAGCTAAATACAATTACGACATCCCTACCGACTCTTTGCTAAAGCAATATACCGATAAGGGTGGACAGAGCCGTTACCTCGAAATGCTATATATGCAATATGGCAGATATCTGCTCATTTCTTGTTCTCGTACACCTGGTGTACCAGCCAACTTGCAAGGTCTGTGGGCAAACAAGCTATATTCGCCTTGGCGAAGCAACTATACTGTAAACATCAACCTTGAGGAAAACTATTGGCCAGCCGAAGTTGCCAACCTCTCTGAAATGGCAATGCCACTATGGGACTTCATGCAGCATTTGGCAAAGAATGGTAGCTACGTGGCTAAAAACTACTACGGTATAAACCGCGGATGGTGTTCAAGCCATAATAGCGACCTATGGGCTATGGCAAACCCTGTAGGCGAGAAACATGAGAGTACCACATGGAGCAACTGGAACATGGGATTAGTTTGGCTTTCGCAAGCTCTATGGGAACACTATGCCTTCACTATGGATAAGCAATTCCTTGCCAATACAGCTCTCCCTATTCTTAAAGGTGCAACTGAGTTCTGCGAAGATTGGCTCATAGAGAATCCTCACAAGAAGGGTGAACTCTTCACAGCTCCTTCTACAAGTCCTGAGAACAAATACCGCTTGTCTGATGGTTTCAAGGGTGGCACTTGCTATGGTGGTACTGCCGATCTCGCTATAATCCGCGAGCTATTCAACAACACCATTGCTGCAAACAAAATCTGTGATGGCACCACATTGGCATCAGTAGAAGATAAGCTACAGCGCCTACATCCATACACCGTAGGCAAGATGGGGGACATCAACGAATGGTATTTCGATTGGGACGACGAAGACTTCCAACATCGTCATCAGAGCCATCTCATCGGTCTATATCCAGGTCATCAGATAACTCCTATCAAGACTCCAGACCTTGCAAAGGCTTCTGTTCGTAGCCTCGAGATAAAGGGCGATATGACAACAGGATGGAGCACAGGATGGAGAATAAACCTTTGGGCTCGACTAAATCGTCCTGACCAAGCATACCATATTTATCAGAAATTGCTCACCTACGTGAGTCCTGATGAATACAAAGGTCCTGACCGTCGCAGAAGTGGAGGCACCTACCCTAACCTCTTCGATGCTCACCCACCATTCCAGATAGATGGCAACTTTGGTGGTACTGCAGGCGTTTGCGAGATGCTTGTGCAGAGTTCGCTTGAGCTAACTGCAGCCAACCAGCCAATAGCTACTATCACCCTCCTTCCAGCATTGCCAAACGAATGGAGCAAGGGAGAAATAAAGGGTATCAAAGCTCGTGGCGGTTATACTATCGACATGAAATGGGCTAACGGCAAGGTTGTAGAGGCTATTATAACAGCTTCTGTCAACGGCAAAGCCACCGTCAACTACAATGGCTCATCGAAACAAATATCTCTCAAAGCAGGCAAAAAGAAAGTACTGAAATAAAGAGATCAACTATACAAAAGGAATATAATAAAATAAAAGATGCGTAGAATATTGGTTATCATATCATGCATGTTGTCTACATTTATGGCAATGGCTCAAGAATACAACCTTCGTTGGATTTCCTCGCCATGCGTTGACTCTACTGCTCAGATATGGTTTCGCAACCAATACGTACATCATAAGAAAATAAAGAAAGCTTACGTCTGCATAGCTACAACTGGCTATGCAGACCTTTATATAAATCGTCGCAACGCAAGTCGCAATTATCTTGCGCCATACCGACAGCCATATTCCGACTACCCTGTTTCTACTACCTACGACATCACTCGCTTTTCGCGCCCTGATACCACTACCATTGCCGTATGGTATTCTCCTTCATATCCACATATCAACAATCGTCAGCTATCCCTCATCTATTACGGCACCTATCAGGATGGCTCATCGTTCTCTTTTGCTTCCGACGAATCGTGGCTATGCCGTCCATCATGCTCGCAGTTTAACAGCAAAGGTAGTGAAACCATCGACGGTAGAATCGACAAAAATGAATGGAAAGCTAATCAAATCAACGACCTTGCACTATGGCAAGGATGCAAAAAGCAGCCCATTTCATCGTCAGAATATCCCCATTCCACCGATAATCTCAATAATACCATAGAGAGCATCATTCCCTATCGCTATTTCGACATAGAGAAAGATACCATAACCTATGATTTCGGTTTGGGCTTCATAGGCTTTGCCCGTGTAACCCTTCGTGGTGCGAGAAAGGGCGAACGTATCTTCATCGGCGATATGGAATATATCTGTAGCGGTCAGCTTGACGAGCAAGCTTGCCTTCGCTTTACCACAATGCCCGTCCGCAAACTAACTATCTATGGCGACAATAAGTTTCGTGCTGACCATATAGTAAATGTAGAAGGTATTAGTATAATAAGCCACTAATAAGGTATATTAATTCACACTTTATCAGAAGATTGGTAAGACAAATCGACCAATTATCGACACTTTCTTATACCTTTCTGTTGACAATTCAACCAAATTATGTATATTTGCAAAAGAAACGGAAAAGAAAAAGGAAAAATGGACGATTATCAGATGCACCCTATCACCATCGACTCAATAAAGAGTTTATGCAATTGCGACTATCTTGACAACGATCTCGTGATATTCGACGAGATTGCTAAAGTGCCAATCCCCGACGAACCATTCCGTATGGGTTGCATACTGATGGCGCTATGTCTGAACGGCACAGCTACATATAATGTGGATACAAAGGCGCACCACGTGAAGGCAGGAGACGTGATAATAATAAGTACCAACCAGGTGACAGACAGCTTCAATATGTCTGCCGACTGTAGTGGTATGGCTTTTATGATGTCTGAGAATTTCTTCCGCGAGATAATATCGGGTATGCACGAGATATCTTCTCTGTTTCTATTCTCACACCAGCATCCGGTATGCAACTTGGAACCCGACGAAGTATATCTAACAAAGAATTATATAAAATCTCTTATCTACAAGCTCAAAGAGAATACCCATCGCTATCGCCGTGAAACTGTGATGTCGCTATTGCGCACCATGATTTACGACCTCAGCAATGTGATATACCGTATAATGCAAGACAACGAGAAAAAGAGTACTCGTGCTGATAGGATATTCTCAGAGTTCTTGCTGTTGGTAGAAAACAACTACCGCACTCAGCGACGTGTGGGATGGTATGCGCTAAACTTAGGTATCACACCAAAATATCTATCAGAGATGGTGAAAGTGGCAAGCAGACGTACGCCAAACGACTGGATAGACGACTATGTGACGCTTGAGCTAAGAGTATTACTTAGGAATACCAACAAGAACATAAAAGAGATAACAGAAGAGATGAACTTCCCAAACCAAAGCTTCCTTGGCAAATATTTCAAGGAGCATGTAGGAATAAGTCCTTCTGCATATCGCAAGGGTAAATAGATTACACTTTATAAAAAGGAAAAATAAATAAAACAATAATGCGCAAGACAACATCTTGCGCATTTTTATTCTTCATCAGCCTTCTCTTGAAGCCAATAATGTTTCAGCAATTTCGCATAGTTCCTGATACCACTCCTTGCCAAAGCGACGAACTAATGGACCTTCGAGGAACTTATATACAGGTAAGCCAAGTTCCCTACCCTTTTCTACTGCCGGACGGCATACATCCCAACGATTATAGTTAAGACCTACAAGACCACCAGCAAATCGTTTCTCACGAATAGGATAAAGAGCACAAGAGATAGGCTTTATAAACTTTGTTTTGCCACCACGATAAGCACGTTCAAGAGCACACAGGCAGCAACCATTCTCATAGCATGTAAACACACAGTCTTTACCATTTACGATACTCGTAACAAGGTCGCCATCACGATCGTTGTATGCCACACCTTGCTTATCGACAACAGCCTGCGCAGAAGCACTCATATCGTTCCATACAATATCGAGAGCATCTTCGATGCCTGCTATCTCGTCCATGGTTAGCGGAGCACCTGCATCGCCCTCCACACAACATTCTCCCTTGCACTTGTCAAGGTCGCAACAGAATTTCTCAGTAATAATATCTGGCGACACCAATACGTCGCCCACTTGTATAATATGTAATTCTTGCATATTCTGTAAGTCTTTACCACTCTATAGTCTTTTCTCCATTCTGCGCCAAATAGTCATTACAACGCGAGAACTGATGATTGCCAAACCATCCTCCTCTGTTTGCTGACAAAGGTGAAGGATGCACGCTCTCAAGTACCAAATGCTTATTTTGGTCTATTAGATACTTCTTGCTACGAGCAAAACCGCCCCAAAGCATAAATACCAAGTGTTCACGCTTGTCGCTCAATGCCTTTATGGCAGCATCGGTGAATGTAGTCCATCCCAATCGCTGATGACTATTGGCAACATGTGCTCTTACTGTAAGTGTAGCATTTAGCAACAGCACACCCTGAGTTGCCCAACGAGTAAGGTCGCCAGATTTAGCTGCAGGTTTACCAAGGTCGAGTTCTATCTCCTTGAAGATATTGATGAGCGAAGGAGGAGGAGTAACGCCTTCAGGCACCGAGAAACTCAATCCCATAGCCTGACCAGGCTCATGATATGGGTCTTGACCTATTATCACCACCTTTACATCGTCAAACGGACAAAGGTTGAAAGCATTAAAAATCTTGTTGCCTGGAGGGAAACATTGATAATGCAAGTATTCCTCCCTCACCAGATTAGTGAGGTTAACGAAATATTGCTTATCAAACTCTGCACCAAGGTGCTGTTTCCATGAAGATTCTATTTCTACGTTCATAGGGAGAAAAAAGAAAGAAAGCCTCACTCCCAGCCCCTCTCCAAAAGGGAGAAGGAAGTAATTAGCATTATTGCTGGGAGTGAGGTTTTAATATTTTGTAGAGAGGTGAGGCTACTATTAGTCTTCGATAAGGCACTCGCCTGTCATTTCTGCAGGCTGCTCCAAGCCCATGATATGGAGGATAGAAGGAGCTACGTCAGCCAAACGACCATCCTTAACTGTTGCTGAGTTGTTGTCAGTAACGTAGATGAATGGAACAGGGTTCAAAGAGTGAGCGGTGTTTGGTGTGCCGTCTTCGTTGATAGCGTTATCTGCGTTACCGTGGTCAGCGATGATGATAGCCTCGTAGTCGTTAGCCTTAGCAGCCTCGATAACTTCGCGAACACAGTTGTCAACAGCATGTACAGCCTTAGCAATAGCATTGTATATACCTGTATGACCAACCATATCGCCATTAGCGAAGTTTACAACGATGAAATCATACTCCTGAGTATTGATAGCACCAACGAGCTTATCCTTTACCTCGTAAGCAGACATCTCTGGCTTCAAGTCGTAGGTAGCAACCTTTGGAGAAGGTACCAAGATACGATCCTCGCCCTCGTATGGAGTCTCACGACCACCATTCAAGAAGAATGTAACGTGAGCATATTTCTCTGTTTCTGCAGTATGGAGTTGCTTCTTGCCATTAGCTGCAAGATACTCACCAAGAGTATTAGTAACATTCTCCTTAGGGAAGAGGATGTTTACGCCCTTGAAGCTTGCATCATATGGAGTCATGCAGAAATACTGCAATCCAGGGATAGTATTCATGCCCTCTTCTGGCATATCCTGCTGAGTCAATACCTGAGTAAGCTCCTTAGCACGGTCGTTACGATAGTTGATGAAGATAACAACATCGCCCTCACCGATAGTACCGTCTACATTAGAATTGCTGATAGCCTTGATAAACTCGTCGGTTACGCCCTCGTCGTAGCTTTCCTGCATAGCCTGTACCATATCTGCAGACTTCTTGCCTTCGCCCTTTACCAAGAGGTCGTAAGCTTCCTTCACACGATTCCAACGCTTATCACGGTCCATAGCATAGAAACGACCAATGATGCTTGCGATATGTGCACCATTGTTGTCGCAGCACTTCTGTACCTCCTCAATAAAGCCCTTACCGCTCTTAGGGTCGGTATCACGACCGTCCATGAAGCAATGTACGAATACCTTGTCTGTCAAACCATACTCCTTACCAATCTCGATGAGTTTGAAGAGATGGTCGAGTGAAGAGTGTACACCGCCAGTAGAAGTAAGCCCCATCAAGTGGAGCTTCTTACCGTTATCGCGAGCATAGCTGTAAGCCTTTATCACTTCCTTGTTGTTGAGGATTTCGCCGCTTTCGCAAGCCTTGTTGATCTTCACCAAGTCCTGATATACGATACGACCTGCACCGATATTAAGGTGACCAACCTCAGAGTTACCCATCTGACCGTTAGGCAAACCTACATCTTCGCCAGAAGTCTGGAGTGAAGAGTGAGCCGAAACGGCTGTAAGATAATCAAGATAAGGAGTTGGAGTGTTATAGATAACATCACCTTTACCATGCTGACCGATTCCCCATCCATCGAGAATCATCAAAAGAGCTTTTTTTGCCATAATTACTATTTTATTATAAGTTTATTGTATTCCGTTGCAAAATTACTATAATTCAGTGGAAACACAAAACAAGCGAGCCAATAATTTTGACTCGCTTGTTTGCCTATTATATTAATAATTCTTTATGCCATTTAATGTAAGTTACTACCTTAACACCTTCTTTACAGTACCATCAGAATACTTAACGATGTTGATGCCTGCACCAAGAACCTGGCGCAAAGTGCCATCTGTAGAATATATTGCCACAGGAACCTTTACAGAGTTTTGCTCAATTCCTTTGACTGCAGTTGAAGCAGCTGTAACAATTACATCGTCGAGGAAGAAACGCTTACCAGGAGTAAACTTTATCTTTATATTGTCTGAACCTGTGATGGTTGCTGTGAATGTCTGCCAAGAATCCATAGTCATATTGAATGAAGAAGGAGAAATTGTAGCATCGCCATCTATTGAGACAGACAGACGTGTATCATCTTTACCCCAAGGAGCAGCACGGAACGTAAGAGTTGCTGTACCATCTATCTCGATGGCTGGAGTTGTAGCTTCACCTTTCTTTTTGCTTGAACCAAAACGAGCACAACCATCAGCACCATGAGGACTTTCAGAATACCAACCAGCATTATCAGCCTCAAAGTCTGCGTCTGCAAATCTTCCTGTTCCACTAAACGCATTATCATTACCACCTGTACCACCACAAGCATCAAAGGTTTCAGAGAATATAACTTCGCCAGTAGGAGTATTTGGTGAAGACGAATTGAAGTAGTTAGGTCCAAAGTCCATAGAAGCCACGCCATCGCTTGTTACTGCGATATTGCGGATTGCTACATCCATGTATTTCTTGCCATCACTATTTTTTGTATATATAGCATTAGATGGACGTGATAAATTAGTCAAGCTATCATTGCCCTTATAAGGATATGGGTCGCCCAAGTATGTTGTCTTGGTGTAGCCTTGCTGAGTTTTGCTATAATACTTAGAGTCGTCATCATTGTCGGCATGGAATATTGTCATGCGCTGATGAGGGTTTGTGAATTGCAAATCAGAATCATATCCTGTGGTATTTACCATATTATAATACCATACAGTCTGGTCGAAGTCAACATGAGTGATGAGTACACCACCTTTAGGCAGACTCTCGTCCCAACCTGAGAACTGGCGGTTTTCTACCAAGAAGTATTCATCCTCGTTGCCACTATTAATAAGTTTGTAAGCCTCGCCACCTTCTGTAAGTGCCTTCATGCCAGTAACTGATAGTTCAGCTCCTTTGCGCACTTCTACAGGCTCGAGCCATCCAGAAATCATACGCTCATAAGCAGTATAGCCACAAGGCTTGTAACCATCTTCATTATATGCACCAGAGTCCATAAGGTCGAAAGGTCCCATACCAAAGTTGCCAGAGTAGCCTGTATCATACATATCAGGAATACCCATACAATGAGAAAACTCATGGCACATAGTACCGATACCACCAACCTCGCCTGCGCCATTAAGCTCTGAGCTACAAGCATAGGGATCAACCTTCACTCCATCGAGAGTCAAAGCCATAGATGCACCTGAGAGCTGATATTTGTGTGGCCAAATAGTATTTTCCTTACCGGTATCAGCTTCGCCATAGCCGGCATAGATAACGTACACCTGGTCTACTTCGCCATCACCATCCCAGTCGTATTTAGAGAAATCAACTTTTGAGTCAATGCCCTTGCAAGCCTCAACAATCATCTCTTCAGGATGAAGGTCGTAGCCATTTTCGTCATTGCCACCATAGTATTTCATGTTGTGAGATAACTTTACAGGACCAACAACATCGAAGTCAAGTTCAAACTGTCCACGGCTTTGGGCAAGGAAATAATCCTTAACCGAACCTTGGAAGTAGCCTTCATTATATCCAGCCTCGTTTGCTATACGATTAAATAGAGTCTGAGAATCACTATTCTTGAACTTCACATCAGTAAATTCCACCAATATCACCAAACCCTTTTTCTTGCCCTGAAACACATCGGTAGCATTACTAAGATTACGACGAGCAGCACGACGAGCATGAGCCTTAGCCTTACGAGCCAAAGCGCGAGTAGTGAGATTAGAAACAGCAGAAGCATCAGCAAGCTTAAAGACGTTTGCTTCGCCTGTAGGCACATACTTGTTGCCATTGGCATCTTGCCAATAGTGCATAAACTCATCACCTACCAACGACACCTCAACCTTAGTTCCATCGTTAAGTGTGATAACGTTTGTCAAACCGCGCTTAGCTGGCAAAGCCATTGCTGCCAACGACATGAGCGCTACCATTCCAGTTACAATAGTTTTCTTTATCATAAGTTATAGTTAATATACATAAAAAACTAACGAGCGAAGAGTGCAAATATAGCGCTTTTATTTTAATAAAACCAAATATTTATTCTGCTATAACTTTTTTTTATTATATATTTCTAAAAATAATCAACGAACAAGCTATTTCTATAAACAAAGAATCCTTGAGTATACTACTTTTATAAACCAAAAAGCGGCATCCGCAATAATGCGAATGCCGCTCCTTTATTATATAATAAGGTGAAAGCTTAAGCCACCTTATCTATAGATGTATGTTTACTTAACAACAATCTTCTTGCCACCTACTACGTAGATACCCTTAGCCAAGCCCTTAACAGACTCACCTGCACCAAGAACCTTAGCTCCGTTCAAGTTGTAAACGGCAGCATTCTTAGCAGCAACAGCGATTGAAGAGATACCATCAGAGGTTGCAAACTTATAAGAGATTGGGCAGAACATGTAAGTTTCGAAATCCACGAATACTACACCAACAACGCTCTCAAACTTAGCTGTCTCTGGCATATCCTCTGGAAGAACGGAGAACTGATCTGCAAGAATAATTGAAGCATCATCCTGCTTAATAACAGGAGCACCATCTTCATCAGCGAAGTCAACATCCTTAAGTTCGAACAAACGCAAGTTGTTCTCTGCCTTTTGAAGATCAGCAATCTTAGCCTCTGTAGGAGTGATTGTGGTAGGAGTGATTGTAAGTTCTGACTTAGAAGTCTCAGCATTAGCAACCAATGCAAAAGAGTATGAGCTATAATCAACATAGATATAACCATTGAGCTCTACACCCTCCTTAAGTTCACCTGTGAACCAGCTGTTTGCATTAGCCTTTGTTATAATGTTAGAGATTTCAACTGCACCAGTCTCGTCCTCAAGAATTGCGTACGATACAGCAGCACGTGGGTCGATACCCGCGTCCATCTTCTGAACATAAGTAATCTTAGCGTTCTTCAACATGAGTTTAACGCTTGGATTCTCCATTTCACCACCTTCAATCTTGCTAAGTGCAGCAATGTTGTCAACAACAGGAATTGCTGGAGCTGTAGGAACCTCATAAGAAACAGGAATGAATAAATAAGTAGGAGTTTCCTGATCGATCGATTCATAGGTTGCATAAAGAATACCCTTTACGCTTGTGAGCTTTTCTGGCATATTGCTACCATCAGAATCCCATAATGCAAAGTAATCATTCACTGATACTGAATTTTCACCCTGACAAAAATCGAATGTTGGGAACTCGACATCATCAGTCTTCTTAATATCTACATCTTTAAGTTCAAAGTAGCGCATATTATTCTCTGGCTTCAAAATTTCTGCAAGAGTTCCTACAGCAGCTTCTACAGTAGAAGGAGTTGGTGTTACGTCTGACTTTTCAGTATCCTCTGATACCCAAAGAGCGTTTGGCCAGTTGTATGATGCATAGAGAGTACCATTGAGTACAGAACCTGCCTCAAAGTTGCCTTTAAGCAAACCTTCCATAGTTGCCTCCTGCAAAAGAATACTTGCATCAACTGCACCTGTTGCATCTTCCAAAATAGCGAAGTCAATCTTTTCCACGCCATAATTACTATTCTTGTGCAAAGCAGTAATCTTAGCATCCTTGAGATTAATCTTAACTGGTATTTCATCATTCTCGTCCTTAAACTTAAGGCTATGCAATTCTGCGATGCTGTTAACCTCGGTAAAAGTTGGTAGTGCTTCTGCATCACCAGTCTTCTGGATATAGATAAAGTCAACAGCCTGGTTAGCGCTACCACCCTTAACCAAATAGATAGGAGTTTCAGCATTTACTTCAAACTCTTCAGATGTACCCTGAGCCCAGTTTACAGTAGAAGCAGTAAACTTGAAGATGTTATTTTCGCCTGCAAGGAAGTTCCATTCAGAACCTGCATTCTTTGTAGCATCACAAATAACAGCGGTCAATTTATATTTACCTGGCTGGAGCTTTGTAATTTCAACGTCAGCCTCTGCTGCATAAGCAGAACCACCGTTAGAACTACGAACAAAAGTATTATTGTTTGTAGCCTTTGTCAAACCTTCAATATTCTCTGCTTCAGATAAGAATACGATATCTGTAGTAGTTGTTGGTTTGAAAGTAATATTTTTAACCTGATTGTCTGCCTCAAGAGTATAAGAGAGATAGTATCCCTTCTTGTCAGAGCTCAACTTATCAGATGTATAAAGAGTGCTATCAATATTGATAGCATAAGGATAACCTACGTCGAAAGTCTCGCCCTCAAAGTTTGTACCCTTTACGATACCTTCCTGCAAAGGATTGCCTTCTTCATCAACAGCATTGAATGTATAATTCCATTTAGCAGCCTCGCGGAACTTAATAGTAACGACAGTTGAACCATCAGCAGCAATTTTCAAGCTTGCAGCATCGTCGCTATCGTAGACATACTTCACGGTTTTGTCTTCATTATAAATTGCATCCTTGTCAGACTCCGTCAATGAAGGAACCAAGCCACTTTCTGCTACATAAGTAGAACTTGTTTTAATCTCGTTGCCTGCAGCATCTACATACTTAACAGTATAGTTTGTAGCACTTGCAGCATCAACGTATTCCAATGCCAATTTAAAATCAGATGCCTCTTGTTCACGACCTGTAAAAGTAAAGAGCGCAATACCTAAAGTATTATTTGTTGAAGCCTGAAGATAAGAAGTAACATCGTAACTCAACTCCTTCTTAGATGTTTTAACATTATCACCATCTCCATTAATACATACAGCATTAAGAATTTCGGCAGTATTGGTATTAGTCCATGTTGCTTTAGTTGCATCCCAACCTGTATTGATAGTGGCAACCTGCACATTAGAATTCTTTTTTGATACTGTACAAACAGAATAGAACGATAATGTAGCCTTTTTAAGCAACTTACCTTTCAATGTTGTTGACGCATCAAACTTTGTCAAAACGACAGGTGAGCCTTCATAATTTGCCAACATGTTTGTAAATGCGCCTCCATTGATTTTAGCTTGTGAATAGCGCCAAGAAGTTGCTTCTGCGTTATACAATACAGTATTGGCATTTTGTGCTGTCTTACCATCTGCTTGTATAACAGTTGTCTGTGTTGGGGTCAATACTGTTTCATCTGCATAAGAAGTCTGAGTACCAACTGAGAACATTGCCAACGCAGTCATCAATAAAGAATAAAATTTCTTCATGTAGTTATAGTTTTGTAGAGTAGAGTGTCGTCAGTCCGTGGGCACTTAAATAATAGGTAAAAGTTTTAGGTATTCGGTTGCGGACTGTTTTATCACCTTCCAGTCTTAGGGGTAAGGTCAGCCGAATTGCAATTAGTTTATCTTTGTTTTTAAGTCTTAATATAAGTCATTAATTATTAGTAGAATATATTAAATAGTGGTTTGATTGCAAAAGTAACTAAAATATTTGTAATAAGTGGCAATTTGCCAATATTTTTTTGTTCTATCTCATATTTTGATGATATAACATCTGAATTGCTAACCTGCAAAAGCAAGAAGGGAAGCAAAGATTAGGACTTACTTCCTATCTTTGCTTCCCTTCTATCATATTAGGGGCTTTTAAGAATTATTTTGCATTTATCTCCTTGAGCAAACGGTCTGCATGTCCCCAAGAGTCCATCATATAGAGCACATAGCGGATATCAACGCCGATACAACGAGCCAAGTGGCTATCGAAGTTGATGTCTGAAGAAAGGCTATCCCAGTTGCCATCGAAGGCAAGTCCAATGAGGTTGCCATTACCATCAAACATAGGTGAACCAGAGTTACCGCCTGTGATATCATTGTTGGTGAGGAAGCAGAGCTGGAACTTACCTGTTGTTTGGTCTACATACTTTCCAAAGTTGTTAGAGCTAAAGAGCTTGTGCATGATAGGCTCTACCTGATAGTCGATAATCTTATTGCCCTTATCCATCTTCTCAACAATGCTCTCGGCAGTAGTATAATAGCCTGAAGGCTTGCCACCAAGGTCGAAGCCACCTATCTGACCATAGCTCAAACGCATGGTGAAGTTAGCGTCTGAATAGTGAGGAAGGTCTTCTTCCATGCGAAGCTTAGCAGCACAGAGATATTTCTCCTGCTTGTTGATATCGTCGCTTACGCTATTGATGTTTTCACGCAATACGCCGAGCACCTCCAAGAGGTCGAGACCAAGCTGCACACCTGGGTCTTTGAGATATGACTTGCGGTTGATGTAGATAGGCTTGCCACTCTTCATGAGGAATGAGTTAGCATAAAGATAGTCTACATACTTAGCATAGTCGCCACCAAACTTACTGTCGATGGTAGCATAGAACTTAGGAAGATATTTGCTATCTACATGCTCACGATAGTTCTTCATCAATACTGCGAGCACCTCCTTGTCGAGAGCTTCATCCCATTCCTCGCTATTGTCAGCAAACTCTATATACTGCTTCGACTTCTTGTTCTTTGGTCCCTTAACTTCCATTCTGTCGAGAGCCATAGCACGAGTAGTAAACTCGTTGGTACGACGGAAAGCCTCGCTATAGTTTGTCCAAACCTTCATATATTCGAAGCGCTTGTCATAGAGTTGCTTCATCTTATCGAAGTCGAGCTGTCCCTTCAGATAGCCTGTAGAATCCTGATAAGCCTTGATACGCTTCTCGTAGTCGCGCTTCAAATTGATGATGCCGATAGAGTCGATACACTTGTTCATACCAAGCGAGTTCTTCCAATAGTTAGAGCTCTGAGCATACTTAGAATCATACTTGATACGTACAGCCTCGTTGGCACGCATATGGCGAATCATCACATCTTGCTTTACACCACGCACCTGAGCACGAGGAGCATTCTGAGCATCGCGCATCTCGTGGATACCAAAGCTTGATAGGTAGCGGCTTGTAGAACCAGGATAGCCGATGGTCATAGCGTAGTCGCCTTCCTTATATCCCTGCATGCTAACCTGAGCCCAACGCTTTGGATGGTAAGGCACATTGTCCTTGCTATATGCTGCAGGGCCATTGGTCTTAGGGTCGGCATAGATACGGAATACCGAGAAGTCGCAAGTCTGACGTGGCCACATCCAGTTGTCAGTCTCGCCACCAAACTTACCCATTGACTTAGGCACGGTGAACACCAAGCGGAGGTCGGTGAAGTCCTGATATGTGGTAGCATAATACTTGTTACCCTCATAGAAAGCATCGATATCGATATGGAGAGTAGAGTCTACCTTCTTAATAGAATCGGTAAGAGCATTCTGCAAAGAGTCGATGAGGTTAGCCTGATCGTTAGAGTTCATGTTGTCGATGCCAAGTGCAGTAAGGCGATCGGTAACATCCTTCTGATCAATCATAAAGCTAACGAACATATCCTCGTTAGGCAATTCCTCTTCGAAGCTCTTAGCATAGAAACCGTTGAGCATATAGTCGTGCTCTACGGTAGAATGTGAGCGAATAGCTTCGAAACCACAATGGTGGTTGGTAAACACAAGACCGTCTGGCGATACCACAACGCCAGAGCAATAACCAGAGAAGTTAACTACCGCGTTCTTCAAGGCGTTCTCGCCATTGTAGAGCTGATCATAAGTCATCTTGAAACCTTCTTGCTGCATAATGTTGTAAACAGCATTAGGCAAGTTGTAGATTGTCCACATACCCTCGTCAGCATGTGCGGTGTTGAGTCCGCAGAATGCCATCATCGAAGCGATAAGGACTGTTGCTTTTTTCTTCATTACTTGTTTTCCTGTTTTTATTATGATGTTATTTATTCTTTTTCTCATACCATTCTTTCCAAGTCTTCGCCAGTTCCGTCATTCTATATTGCTGACGAGGATGTCTTGGGGTGTTTGGGTATTTCCTTTCAATAGCTTTTTCTGAGAGGGCAGCGTTTAAATATAGTTCACTAAAACTTTTTCTATCCTTTAGTCCGATTGCACCCATAATTTCCGCAGATGTCATATATTCATCGTTAAAGGATAGAATAAGAGTCTCCACATGTTGACTGAACTTGTGGGGTACTTGTGGGGTACTTGAGGATAGCTTGCGGGGTACTTGTGGGGTACCTATTCTTGGCTGCTCTTTCCAATCATCTGTCGGTCGGATATGCAAGTACCTATTTTTTAGAACCCAACCATCTTTAAGAAGTAAGTTCCTGAAGAAACGAACCAGGTAGACAGGAGAGTATTCTATACCTTTTTGAATGTTGCGATAGTTGGCACGAACCAAAGCATTGCGGAAGTACCAGGAATGCTGGGCAAACATATCGTTGTTCACCTCATAGCCTAACGAACGGAGATATTGGATGGTGAAAATCGCCGTGGTTCAAGAGCAGAGATACCATCAGGAGTAGCTGTCTTGTAAGAGAGAAGTGTGAATTCAGCTTCATCACCTGCTATGCGGAAGTAGCCAACTACGCTCTCTACATTAGCCATCATAGACTCGTCGAGTGAGTGAGTTCTGTCAGCGATTTCAGCCTTAGTATCACCCTTAACAAGCTGGAAGTGATCATCCTTGTTCTTGTTTACAGTAATACCCTTAAACTCATAGAGACGGTAGTTGTTTTCTGCCTTCAATACCTCTGCGAAATCAGCCTCGGTAGGAACAACAGGAGCCTCTGTAGTAGTAATATCTGAATTAGCTGTGTTTTCACATACCTCGATAGAACCATAGCTATATTTTGCATAGAGATAGCCATTGAGAACTACACCCTGTTTGAATTCGTCTTTCAACATTTCCGTTCCAACAGCCTCAGCAAAGAAGTACTGAGCATTAAATGCGCCAGTCTTATCTTCGATGATTGCAGAAGACATTGAAGCGTCAGCTACAGTAATCTGAGCATCTGTAAGCTTCAACTTAATAGTTGCACCTTCGTTCTCTTCACCAAGCTTGTTCAACTCTGCAATGCTGTTAACCTCGATAGGTGCTGCAGGAGCTGCCTCATAAGATAAAGGAGTAAAGAAATACTTAGGAGTTTCCTGATCTAATGATTCGTACTCTGCATACAAAATACCTGTAACGCTCTGAAGCTTTTCTGGCATATTGCTTCCATCAGAGAACCATAATGCGAAAGCATCACGAAGCTGTATTGACTGTTCACCCTGACAGATATCAAAGTTTGGAGCTTCCTCTGTACCCACATTCTTAATAGTTACATCTTTGACTTTAAACAAGTGTAAATCGTTCTCTGGCTTAATAACTTCAGCAAGAGTTGCCTCGGTAGGTACTACTGTTGAAGGAGTAGGTGTTATTTGTGATTTCTCTGTATCCTCTGATACACAAAGAGAGTTAGGCCAGTTGTATGTTGCATAAAGGGTACCATTGAGAACTGAACCTTCCTCAAAGTTGCCTTCTAACAAACCTTCAGCAGTGGCCTCCATCATAAGATCGCTTATATCAATAGCACCTGTAGCATCTTCCAAAATAGCGAAGTCTATCATTTCCATACCTCCGTAACTACTCTTGTGCAAAGCAGTAATCTTAGCATCGTGGAGGTTAAACTTAACTGGTACTTCATCCAATTCGCTCTCAACCTTAATAGCACGCAATTCAGCGATGCTGTTAACTTCGGTGTAAGCAGGAGCAACTTCGCCTACCTTAACAAGACGGAAGCGTGTGAATGACATCCACTGATGTTGCTTATCGGTTACACCCTGTACACCAAGGTTTACGACAGCATCATCCTCGGTAACCTCAAACTCTACAGAGTTATCGTTCCAACCACGATCGAAGAGTTCGCCTGAAGCACCAACATGCTTCATTTCAGCACGAGCCTCACCTGCAAAGAGTGCAAATGAAGTAAGATCTGCCGATGCACGTGATGTTGCTGTGAGCAAGTACTTACCCTTAGGCAAAGTTACGTCTTGAGAGAATGTTACATCCCAAGCATTGTCATTCCAGCTACCACCATCGAAGTAAGAGTGAGTAGAGTTTCCTTCTGCATCGGTGAATGGTTCTGCTGTCTTAATATTAATAGCACCCTTGTTGATTTCACCAAGAGCTGTTGTCCAACCCTCCAAGGCCTCAGCGTTAGGGTTCTTGATAGACTCGGTATAGTTGGTAGCACCCTCTACGCCTTCTGCCAAAGCATTAGACTCAACGATAGAACGAACAGCAGCAACAAGAGCAGAAGCCTTAGCTGTAGCTTCCTCTGCATTCTTGGCTGTAGCTACAAGAGCATCTGCAAGTGCAGAAGCCTTCTCTTCGCTTGCATACTTATAAGCAGCAACTTCGAAATCCTTATACTGAGCTTTGGCTGTTGCCAATGCTACATAAGCGTCCTTAGCACCTTTGAATGTATTGGTAGCCTCATTGAGAGCTGTTGTTGCAGCAATATAGGCCTCCTTAGTTTCCTCTGCAACTGTGCTGTTAGCATCAATAGCTGCGGTCAAAGCAGTACGCTCGTCGCCAACAACTTCTGCATAAGTATCATCAGAAACTGCAGCCTTTGCAGCTGCGAGAGCTGCCTCGTAAGCCCCTTTGAATACAGCGACATCGTTAACCTCTCC
Organism: Prevotella sp. CAG:1092; assembly: GCA_000436915.1. Taxonomy (GTDB): domain Bacteria; phylum Bacteroidota; class Bacteroidia; order Bacteroidales; family Bacteroidaceae; genus Prevotella. Next base: position 105,355 of record HF994128.1, read on the forward strand.
ATAGTATGTAAGACGGAAATTGTCGAAGCAAGCCCAGTCGGCAGCCACCTTCTCAACCTTCTTAACACCAATTTTTAATGTTCCGTCAGAAACAACCACTGGATCAAGAGCCAAATTATAGGCACCAGCCGAGAAGAATTTACTTGCATCAGCCTGACTATTTGGGAACTTGCCTCCGATACCTTCTGCAGAAGAACCAGCATCTACCTTGCCTGCATCTGCATAGACAGAAGGTAATGATGTCTCTACTGTATTTGCGTAAGCTTTTGCATAAAGATTTTCGCTACCATTAAGGTGAGCTGGTGCAGAAATTTTTATTTCACCATTACGATAGAAACCTTGAAGTTCTAAAACATACTTTCCATTAGGAACCTTAATAGTTTGGTAAACATCGAAGTCGGTATTATACTTCTCTGCGTTCATATTGGTGACGTCGCCACCAGGCTTCACGCTTCCCTGCCATGTATTGTTACGTGTATCGTTGCGTCCGATGTTGTGACCCTTGATAAGCCATGTAGCATCCATACCAGCCTCTGCAGTAGCATTAGCGAGGGCAGCAATACGCTCAGCTTCTGTAACGAACACCCACTTAGCATAGTCATTATCAGTTGTCTGAAGAACAACATCCTGATTACCTTCCTGAGCCGAGAGGTTCTTCTCACCATTATTGATATAGAATGCAGGTGTACCATCAGTAGCAGTTGTAGCTACGAATGTCCATGTGAATGAAGCACCATCGGTAAATTCTCCATTCAAGAAGTTCTTGGCACCGCCATTAGAAATCTGAGTGTCGATAGTATACTTACCCTCTTCCAATGTTGCAAGTTTTACATCAAAGCCATGGTCGTCAACAATAGCGTGTGAGCCCCAAGAGCTACCAGCAGCCATAAACTTGCCTGTAGCAACATTCTTGATATAATATGTGCCAGCCTCTGGATAAGCAGGACCTTCTGGCTTAGCAACGATATCCTCAGCGCTTGTAGGAGCAATTTCTACAATAACATCAGTAGAACCCTTTGCTACGAAAGGAATGATGATACCGCTAATGCTCTGAATATTTTCAGGAAGAGTATATTCAACATTGAACTTGTTGTAAAGTTGAATCTTGTTTTCGCCATTTACGAGGTATGTCTTACCATCAGCCTCTTCGATAGTAAAATCGGTAAGTGTGACATACTTCAAATAAGAAGTAGCCTTCATAGCGTCAGCAAATTCCATTGCTACAGGAGCTACAGCGTCGCCATCGGTAATGGTAAGAGCTGTAACATCGGTATTAGCAGTCTTTGCAGCCTGTGGCATACCCATAAATTCACTATACTTAGCCTCTATAGTACCATTGATTACCTGACCTGCTGTTGCTTTAATACCCCAGTTATAGAAGTCGATAGCACCTGTAGCGTCTTCAACGATCAAGTCTTTGCTTCCAGCATAAACCACCTTACCATTGGTAACAGTAAGCTTCACAGCCTTATCTTTCTCACAAGCCTTGAGAGAAGCGAAGTCTGCAATCTCTGGCAACACAACTACTTCTGCACCTTCGCCTGGATCTGCGATAGTGAGGACTGCCTTTTCAATCTTATTTGTACCAGTTGCAGTAAACTTCACGGCATTCACCTGTTCTTTAGGCTGGACCCAAGTTTTAGAAGTGCAAGTTCCGACCTCAGGAGTACTCTTAAAATCTGTTGCTGTAAATTCTATTTTTTCTATTACCTTACCTTCAGGGGCTGTGAAAGTGAATGAGCCGCCATTCTTATAAACACGTAAGTCAATAGCACTATTAGTTACCCACATCTTGGTTTTGTTAGTACCATCAGTAGTTGTCAGAGTTACTCCATCTTGCAAAATTGGAGATGTAATGGCACCCTTGTCTACTTCACCAGTGTTACTAGAACTCAAAGGCAATCCCCACGGATTAGCTGCAAAATCGAAAGTCACGGTAGTTCTTGCCAACAACCCAGCAGGCATAGCCAACAATAGCATCAAAATGCTAAGAAACGAATACGTAAATTTCTTCATGTATCAATAAAATTTGTCAGTCGTTGCGTCTCCGTCAATAGGCACAATAATAAAGGTAAATGTCAAGTTGAGACTTCCGTTGACGGTTTACAATTCTTCTCGTCTCAGGAGTAAGAACGGAAGCCACGTTAAACAAAACTGCTGTTTGAGTGTCAAAAATAACATATTTTAATTCATAAAATTGCCGTAAAGATAGCGAATATTATCGAAATTACCAAATAAAAACAGGTTTTTATGTTTTTTGTATCATCTTTGCATCACAAATCCTTAAAAAAAATAAAAATATAGATATATAATAAGGTATAAGAAAAGTTTTAATTACTTTTGTGCCCCATAATTTATACATTTCGTAGTATGCAAGAAAATCTAGTGATTGTAGAGAGCCCCGCAAAGGCTAAGACAATAGAGAAGTTTTTAGGCTCCGACTTCAAGGTGATGTCGAGCTACGGACATATTCGTGACCTCAAGAAACGTGAGTTGAGTATTGATGAAAAGACAATGATGCCTCACTATGAGATTCCTGAGGAGAAGAAGAAACTCGTTGCAGAACTAAAGAGCAATGCAAAGAAGGCAAAGCAGATTTGGTTGGCATCCGATGAGGACCGCGAAGGAGAAGCCATCAGCTGGCACCTTTGCGAAGTATTAGGATTGGACGAGGAGAAGACAAAGCGTATCGTGTTCCATGAAATTACTAAGTCGGCTATTCTTAAGGCTATAGAGACTCCACGCCTTCTCGACATGAACCTTGTGAATGCACAGCAGGCTCGCCGTGTGCTCGACCGTATAGTAGGTTTTAAGCTCTCGCCAGTATTGTGGCGCAAGGTTAAACCATCACTCTCTGCCGGACGTGTGCAGAGTGTAGCTGTAAGACTCATCGTAGAGCGTGAGCGCGAGATGCAGGCTTTCAAGAGTGAGCCATACTACAGAGTGAATGCCATATTCCAGGTTACTGGAGCCGATGGCACAAAGAGCGAGCTAAAGGCAGAACTCGACACTCGATTCAAGACTCACGAAGAGGCTGTGGAATTCTTGAATCAATGCAAGGATGCTCACTTCACCGTGGCTTCTATACAGAAGAAGCCTTTGAAGCGTATGCCTGCTCCTCCTTTCACAACATCTACACTTCAGCAGGAGGCAGCCCGCAAGTTGGGCTTTACTGTTAGCCAGACCATGATGGTGGCTCAGCATCTATATGAGAACGGACGCATCACATACATGCGTACCGATAGTGTGAACTTATCGCAGTTGGCACTCAACGGTAGCGAAGCTTTGGTGAAGGAGCTTTATGGCGACAACTTCTCAAAAAGACGCAACTACCACACAAGTTCTAAGGGTGCTCAGGAAGCTCACGAGGCTATCCGCCCTACTGTTATGGATCAGCAGACCATAGAGGGAACTGTACAGGAGCGCCGCCTATACAACTTGATATGGAAGCGCACCATAGCTTCGCAGATGGCTGATGCACAGTTGGAGAAGACAACTATCACTATCGACGTAAACAACTCTTCGTATAAGTTTGTTGCTAATGGCGAGGTTGTTACATTCGACGGATTCTTGAAGGTTTACACAGAGTCTACCGACGACGACAACCAGAATGCAGAAGAATCAGATTTGTTGCCAGTTATCAACGAAGGCGACGAGCTACAGCAGGAGGAGATAACATCTACAGAAAGATTCAGCCAGGGTCCTACCAGATATACTGAAGCAAGTCTTGTACACAAGCTTGAGGAATTGGGCATCGGTCGTCCTTCTACCTATGCTCCAACAATCTCTACCATCCAGCAGCGCGAATATGTGCAGAAGGGTGACAAGAATGGAGAGGAACGCACATACGTGATAGACACCTTGAAGAATGGCGTTAAGACTTCGAAGACCAAGACCGAGATGGCTGGCTCTGACAAGGGTAAGCTGTTGCCAACAGATATCGGTATGGTGGTTAACGACTTCTTGATGAAGAACTTCCCAGAGATTATGGACTACAACTTCACCGCACGTGTGGAGGAGCAGTTCGACCAAATAGCCGAAGGCAAAGAGGAATGGCTACAGATGATGAAGACTTTCGACAAAGACTTTGAGCCTGTGGTAGACAAGGTAATGAACGAAAGATCAGAGCATAAGGCTGGCGAACGTATGCTTGGCAACGACCCTAAGACTGGTAAGCCTGTATATGTGAAGATATGCCGCTTCGGACCTGCTGTACAGATTGGCTCGGCTGAGGACAATGATAAGCCACAGTTTGCTCAGATGCCTGCAGATAAGAGTATCGAGACTATCACACTCGAAGAGGCTCTTGAACTATTCAAGCTTCCACGCACATTGGGCGACTTCGAAGGTTCGCCTGTGGTTATCGGAGCAGGAAGATTCGGACCTTACGTATTGCACAACAAGAAATATGCTTCGCTGCCAAAGGGCGAAGACCCAATGACAATATCTCTCACAAGCGCTATAACCATTATCATGGACAAGCGCAAGCAGGAGCAACAACGCCATATCAAAGCTTTCAACGAGGATACTAAGTTGGAAGTGCTGAACGGACGCTATGGTCCTTATCTCGCCTACGACGGCAAGAACTATCGTTTGCCAAAGTCTATGCACGAGAATGCAGCAGATCTTACCTACGAACAATGTATGGAGGTGATAAACGCTGCACCAGAACCAAAGGCAAGAAAGAAATAAACGAAAACTATCATGACGAGGATTATCTTCATAGGATATATGGGGTCGGGAAAGACTACCGTAGGCAAGGCACTAAGCAAGGAGCTTGGATTGCCTTTCTACGATCTCGACTGGTATATAGAGAGCAGAATGCACAAAACGGTAAAGCAACTCTTCGACAGCGTTGGCGAAGAGGGCTTTCGAGAGATTGAGCGCAATATGCTTCACGAGGTGGCAGAGTTTGAGGATGTTATCATTAGTTGTGGCGGAGGCACTCCATGCTTCTTCGACAATATCGACTACATCAATCAGCAGGGCGACACCATCTACCTAAAGGCTTCGCCAGAGGTGCTATACGGACATCTGAAGATGGGAAAGACCGTACGCCCTTTGCTGTTGAACAAGACTCATGACGAGGTTCGCGAGTTTATCCACGAACAGTTGGAACAGCGCAAGCCTTTCTATGAAAAGGCTAAATACACTCTCAACGTAGACCTCATGGACAACTATGAGAAGATAAAGATTTCAGTAGAAAAAGTAAAAGAACTGCTAAACATCGAATAAAAGAAGAATGAAGAAATGGACTATCGAAGACTCACGAGAGCTTTACAACATTAATGGTTGGGGCGTTTCGTATTTTGGAGTCAACGACAAGGGAAATGTATATGTCACTCCTTGTAAGGACAAGACACAGATTGACCTCCGCGAGGTTATGGACGAACTGGCATTGCGCGATGTCACATCGCCTGTACTATTGCGTTTTCCAGACATCCTCGACAACCGTATCGAAAAGACTGCCAGCTGTTTTGACGTGGCAAAGAAGGAATATGGCTACAAGGGTGAGAACTTCATAATTTATCCTATCAAGGTTAACCAGATACAGCCTGTGGTAGAGGAGATAATCTCGCACGGCAGAAAGTTTAACCTCGGACTTGAAGCTGGTTCAAAACCTGAGCTTCATGCAGTATTGGCTGTGCAATGCCAAAGCGACTCGCTGATAATATGTAATGGCTATAAAGACCAGGCATATATAGAGTTGGCGCTGTTGGCTCAGAAGATGGGCAAACGTATCTTCATCGTGGTTGAGAAGCTGAACGAGCTTGAGACAATTGCTACTGTAGCAAAGAAGCTCAACGTGAAGCCTAACCTCGGTATCAGAATAAAGCTTGCATCATGTGGCTCCGGCAAATGGGAAGAGAGTGGCGGCGATGCTTCTAAGTTTGGTCTTACCAGCGCTGAACTGCTGCAGGCACTCGACATAATGGAGAAGAAGGGATGGCACGACTGCTTGAAGCTAATCCATTTCCATATTGGTTCGCAGATAACAAAGATTCGTCGTATACAGACAGCTCTTCGTGAGGCTTCACAATTCTATATCAATCTTCATAAGATGGGATATAAGGTGGAGTTTGTTGACTGTGGTGGTGGTCTTGGCGTCGACTATGATGGCACTCGCTCGTCAAATAGCGAAAGCTCTGTCAACTATAGCATCCAGGAATATGTCAACGACTGTATCTACACCTTCGTGGAGGCTGCGGATAAGAATGAGCTTCCTCATCCAAACCTCATCACAGAGAGTGGACGTTCGCTAACGGCTCACCACTCGGTATTGGTGATTGACGTATTGGAGACTGCAAGCTTGCCAGAGATGCCAGAGGAGTTTGAGGCTAAGCCTGATGACCATAAGCTGGTGAAAGACCTCTACGACATTTGGGACAACCTTAGCTCTCGTTCTATGCTCGAGGATTGGCACGATGCTGAGCAGATACGCGAAGAGGCTCTTGAGCTCTTTAGTCATGGCATCGTAGACTTGAAGACAAGAGCAGAGATAGAACGTATGTATTGGAGCGTGGCTCACGAGATAAACGTGTTGGCAAAGAACATCAAGCATGTGCCAGAGGAACTGAAGAATCTCGACAAGCTGTTGGCAGATAAATATTTCTGCAACTTCTCGCTATTCCAGAGTCTACCGGACTCTTGGGCTATCGACCAGTTGTTCCCTATCGTGCCTATACAGCGATTGAACGAGCGTCCTACTCGCAACGCTACATTGCAGGATATCACTTGCGACTCTGATGGCAAGATTGCAAACTTTGTGGCTGAGGGTCATACATCTCATGTGTTGCCTATCCACAGCTTGAAAAAGAACGAGTCGTATTATCTCGGCATATTCCTCGTAGGAGCATACCAAGAGATTCTTGGAGATATGCACAACCTGTTTGGTGATACCAACGCCGTACATATTTCTGTTAAGGATGGCAAGTACAATATTGACCAGATAATAGATGGCGAAACCGTAGAAGAGGTGCTCGACTATGTGCAGTACAACCCTAAGAAGTTGGTTCGCCAGCTCGAGACATGGGTAACAAAGAGTGTGAAGGAAGGAAAAATTAGTCTTGAAGAAGGCAAAGAATTCCTTGATACCTACCGCTCAGGTCTATACGGATATACATATTTGGAATAATAAAAGCATTATACCCCTCTCTGCAGCATAAGCAGAGGGGGATATAGCTAAAAGAATAACGACAATGGAAAAGATTACTGTTGTAAAAGTAGGCGGTGCGGTAGTAGAAGACGAAGCGCAGCTGATGCAACTGCTTAAGGACTTTGCTGCCATCGAGGGCAACAAAGTCCTTGTGCATGGAGGAGGTCGAAGTGCAACAAAGATTGCAGCACAGCTGGGTATAGAAACCAAGATGGTGAATGGCAGACGCATCACCGACCGCGAAATGCTGAATGTAGTAACTATGGTATACGGCGGATTGGTAAACAAAAACCTCGTGGCAAAGCTACAGGCTGTAGGCGTAAACGCCCTTGGACTAACAGGTGCCGACATCGACATGATACGTTCGCATAAGCGTCCATTGAAAGATGGTATAGACTTTGGATATGTTGGCGACGTAGACCATGCCAACGGCAATATGCTTCACACCCTCGTAGAGGCTGGCATAGTGCCTGTAATGGCTCCATTGACTCACGATGGCAATGGCAACATACTAAATACCAATGCCGACACCATAGCTTCGGAAACAGCAAAAGCTTTGGCACCATATTACGACGTAACCCTGATGTTCTGTTTCGAGAAAAAGGGTGTACTATCAAATCCTGACGACGACGATAGCGTAATCCCTTCCATCACTCCTGAAGAGTTTAAGGCTCTTGTAGCCGACGGAACAGTTGCTGGAGGTATGATTCCTAAGCTCGAAAACTCGTTCAACGCCATCGAACATGGAGTAAAGCAAGTGGTGATAACCCTCGCTTCTGCCATCGACGGTAAGCACGGCACCATACTGCGAGGCTAACAACATACGCCACGTGGATATACCTCAGTTATAATGTATCATTTCTGCAACGCTATATATATTATATAAGGTATAGGACATAGATAAAAAGTAGAGAAATACTAAATAAACGTTAAAATACAGTTCTTACTGTAACTATCCTCATAACCAATCGTCAATTAAACAGAGAACAAGATGAAAAAGGTCAGTTTCCGTAACGACATTCTGCCGATGAAGAACAATCTCTATCGGCTTGCTCTCCGCATTACATGCAATAATGCAGAAGCTGAGGATGTGGTTCAGGATACGCTGATAAAAGTCTGGAACCGACGCGAACGTTGGGACGAGATAGAATCGATGGAGGCGTTCTGTATGACAATATGCAGAAACTTAGCCTTAGATAAGATAAAGAAAATGGGAAACCAACACGATTCGCTCGACTACAATCAGCAAGATAGACCTTCTGCTCTAAACAATCCTTACGAGGAAATGAACCAGAAAGACAGAATACAACTGGTAAGAAGAATCGTAGACGAACTGCCTGAGAAGCAACGCACATGCATACAGCTTCGCGACTTTGAAGGTAAATCATATAAGGAAGTGGCGGAGATAATGCTAATAAGCGAAGATCAGGTAAAGATCAATATCTTCAGAGGCAGACAAACCATCAAACAACGTTTTAAAGAATTAGACGACTATGGACTATAAATACATCAACCAACTACTCGAACGCTATTGGCGATGCGAGACTTCCATTGAGGAAGAAGACATCCTGAAAGCATTCTTCAGCCAAAAGGACGTGCCTGTAGAGTTGCTTAGATATAAGGACTTGTTCACCTACGAACTTTCCGAAACTAAACAGGATGTATTAGGTGAGGACTTCGATGCCAAGATATTGGCTATGACAGAAGAGAGCACTCCTGTAAAGGCCAAGGTCATCAGCATGACACAAAGGCTTCGCCCTCTTGTAAAGGCGGCAGCTGCAGTGGCAATAATACTAACACTCGGCAACGCTTTGCAAGTGCCATTTGCCAACAACAATAATGGCAACGCTATCAGCTATTACGATGGCTACGACAGCATAAAGCAGGGCACATCTATGGCAATGGGCGATAGCGCTGTGGTTGACTCCATGAAGCGTAGCATCGCAGACCCACAGTCAAGCCAGGTGTCAAACATCTTAAAGTAGACTATATTTCTATGCTTTCTCTATAATTAAATCATGTTTAGTAAAACAACATTCACGAGGCTGTGAAGTTTCGTTTTCTCTCAAATTTCATAACATATTAACGAAGAAGGAATCATCTATATCGATATACTGAGTAGATGATTCCTTCATTTTTATACATATACGTGTACTTGTTTCTTAAACTCTCCGTAAAATTATTCGTAGCTTACTTTTTTAATCGCTGAGCAAGCTGGAAGAGACTGGGCAGGAATATGCATAGCGAGAAGCCAAGAGCCATATACACGCTACGCTGATTGCCTTGGAATATATCTATCAGCTTGCCGTCGGCAGTCTGGTGTATCATGTTGTATGCCACAAAGGCAATAGTGTTGTTTATCCAATGGAATAGCATTTCTGGCACTATGCTGTTTGTACGGCTATACATCCAACCAAGAAGCACTCCTATAAGCGCAGCATGGATAAACTGTGGTCCATTGGCATGCAAAGCCCCAAAGAGTAAGGCTGAGATGATAATAGCAAACCATTTTCTGCCTTCTCCCATCACTTCGAGCAGACGACGTAATATTGCTCCTCTAAACACCATTTCTTCGGCTACAGGTGCCAATACGCCTACCGCGAGGTATCCCCAAGGAGTGCCTAAGAGCTTGGTCATAAGTTCAAGTGTTTCTTTTGGCATGTCTACATCTAATACTTCTATCATCCATTGCGAAGGAATTATAGTGCCCAAAGAAAGCAAAACTACCCACACCAAGGCTGTCCAAGGGCGTGTGGCAATATATTCTCTTGAATATGGCGACCATCGTCTCCAAAGGAAAATTACAATGGTAATCAATCCACTCAAGGCTGTTCCTGCAGCCATTGTAATAGCAGAATCTATACCATAATGTTTGCCCATGAGATCTGCTCCATTTAGGAATATCACTTGCAGCAACACAAAAACTATCAAGTAGAGCACTATATCTACTGCTGCCTTGACATTATTATTCTTCATTATATTCATAATCAAAATAGTTTTGAGATTTCTTCTTTATCCTTCTTTAGTTGCGCTACCAACTGATCAATATTATCAAACTTATGTTCGCTACGTATGCGCTTACAGAATTCTACTCTGATATTCTGACCATATATATCGCCAGCAAAACCAAAGATGTTTACTTCAATGCTCACATCATTGCCTCCGAAAGTAGGACGAGTGCCAATATTCAACATACCTACCCTACTCTCGCTTTCGCCATCAAGCCAAACCTTTACGGCATATACTCCACCTGCAGGAGCAAGCAAGCAACTTGTTCCTAAGTCGATGTTGGCAGTAGGAAAGCCTATCTTTCTACCTTCATGATATCCACTCGTAACGATGCCATGCAGACTATAGTAGCGACCTAAGCATTTTGCAGCTGTTTCCACATCGCCATTAGATATAAGGCGACGAACCACAGAAGAGCTAACCATAATGCCTTCGACATCTAAAGCCGTGTTCTGAACTACCTCTATGCCCATCTCCTTGCCATAGCGCACATAGTCGTCGAAAGTCTCGCTACGATTATGACCAAAGCGATTATCGTAGCCTATAAGGAGCGTTGCTACACCAAGCTTAGTGCGCATTATATTATCCATGAAGTCGTAAGCCGACAAAGCTGCAAGGACTTTCGTGAATGGCAACACCACGCAATGGTCAATACCTGTTTCTGCCAATAGCTTAAGCTTGTCGTCAAGTGTAGTGAGTAGCTGTGGCTGATAGTCGGCATTTAGCACCTGGCGCGGATGCTTATCGAAGGTTATAGCCATCGACTCCATACCATTCTCGTGAGCAAGGTCTACGACATGCTTCAGCAAGAACTGATGTCCACGATGCACACCATCAAAAAAGCCTATTGTTGCAACAGCCTTATTTTCAAATATAGTATCTTCAGATAGTATCGTTGTCTTCATTTATATTATTCACCGATATTTTGTTCAGCTGACAAAGTTACGCAAATTCAACTTAAACCGCAACATTATCCGCTCATTTAGATACTTTTTACAAAAAAAATTTGGATATTTGAGATAAACCTACTACCTTTGCATCCACAAAACTTTTAGGCATCTTTGTCTTTAAGTCGGACTTGTAGCTCAGTTGGTTAGAGCAACAGACTCATAATCTGGAGGTCCTAGGTTCAAGCCCTAGCTGGTCCACACTTCTATTACAGCGACTTACGCTTCAGCGTAGGTCGCTGTTTTTCTTTCCTGCGTAAACAATGCGTAAACAAACTGTTTGAGTTAGGTGTGTTTCGCTGTGATATTCTCTGCAACACCCCATCATTCCATAAGATGTTATATCTTGTCTTTAATGTACGGTTGAAGAATTTTGCTTCATTCCAATAAATTTTTCATTGAAACATGATACATTGTCATGCAAAAGCCTTACCTTTGTCCATCATATAGAACGCAAATGGCTCAGGCACAATCTCATCCAGTTCATTGCTGTCATGCCATTTTCCATCTGTAATATGGATCTTTGCAAGAATGCTTCCACGAAGATTCAGCAGTGTGTGCATTTTGACTGCGCCTTTGCTATACTTGCCCAATGCCCATGCAGCCAGGACAATGCATGTTGAGATAGTTGTGGAGTCAAGTGCATAGAGGACATTGTCTATTGTTATCTCAGCAACCTTTGTGTTTGAATACATTGGTCGGACGATACCGATTACTCAATCAATTTCAAATCAAAAAAAAACAAAAACACTTGTAAATGATTAAGTTTCAAATACATAACTATAGTTAATCGAACAATATCGCATCACTAGTAATTAAGAATAATAAATGAAACAATTATATTATGTAAACGGAAAACGGGTTGATATAAATACTTATGCAAATGCCCTAAACGCAGAAATAGCAGCAGAAGAAGCTCAAAATGTATTTGAAGTTAAGAAGAAAGGATTTATTGAATATCTTAATAAAACCCCTTCTGTTCTCTCAAAATGGGAAAACACTTCTTTTTCACCTGAGTCAATTGTACAGATTGAGTTTAATTCTTGGTGCAATTCCGATGATTGTAAATTGCTATTAAAAAAGTACGAACAGCAAAGAACCAGGAAGGCATGGGGATGTTTCACTCTAATAATTATTGGAATTGTACTATTTCTTTTACGTGTTAGTGGAGTTCTATAAAATAAGGGAATATGCGGATAATAGAAATTGCAGGAGTTCAACTTGTTGTTTCAGATAAGGATTATAATTACTATTGGACTCGGAGAAATATTGGTGAGAATTCTGACGCATTCAAAGTTGCTTGCAGACGACTTTTAGGATTAGGTCCAGATAGCCATAGTTTTGATTATGGTTTTATTCAGTTACATATATGGGGAGACAATAATAAAGATCAATGCATTAAGAAAATCCATGAAAGTGGATTGATTGAATATGAAGAAGAATGGTATAAGGAGCAAGCATCGCCACAATTAAAAGGTGCTGCATATACTGCTCAATGTGAACAAGCCCTCATGCAAGGGCTTGATGATGAATTTGAAGACGAATTGGAATTATGAATATTTAAACTACTCAATAATACTGAAAAAATACAGATTTTGACACGCTGGTACCAAAAGATATAGACCAAGCTAAATACCGTTGGAGAAAAGCTGCTACTTAGGGTATTCAGATGCATCTTATTGCCTTCAACAAGTTTATGATTAGTTCTTTATCATTATGACACAATGTATTGTGAAGGATGGGATGACTTAAAATCACCCCATCCTCCGCTTACTTGTCTATGCACGATGCAACAAAAAAGACAATCGAAATGACCGTATAAAGAAAACACGGCAAGAATATCCAAAGCAAAGTCTTTACCCAACCATTTGACAACTACACACCTTCATTTCTTAACATCATATTAGACATGTCATAGAAATGGCGAGTAAGGATTTCTTTAGCCAATATATAACTGGTGAGAAAACACCAAGGCACTATCGCAACCCAGCACTGGTAAAAGCTATGGTAAACCACATATCTTCATAGCAAAGGATATTGCCCAAGTAACAGACCTGAAGATAGAATATTCCAAGCACAAGGGATTGGATGATAAGAAATGTGAGGCGTTGCTGCTCGATTCGTTGAAGGATCATGGTTCGTTGACGAAGCCTGAAATAGTGCGTCTGCTTTGGGATGTGCTGCCTGACCAGCTGGACGACAAACAGAAGAACAATAAATTGGATTATTTGCTTAAACGATTAAGGAAAGCAGGAAAAATATGGACTGAAAGAAATGAAGTTACTTCCGTATGGCACCTCACGGAAAAATAGTCAAATTCCGTGAGGTTACAAGCACTTTTCCGTGAGGTATAAGCCAAGTCTACATATGTAATATGTATTTGTACTGACAATCAGTCTATTACAGTCACTGGTGAGCTTGCGGAAAATTTTTATTTCAGAAAAATTCCGTGAGGTTTCCGCACATAAACCCTCAAAACAGCCTCTTATTATGGAAGATATTCAAGAGAATTACAACCATCTTCTCCAGCAGAATGAGGCTCTTCGTCAGGAAAACGAAGAGTTGAATTTGCTTCTACATGCGCACGGCATTTACGTTGTTAGCCTAAGCGGAAATAAGGGCAACAAGAAGAGCTATAAGATAAGCAAATAAAGCCGTTTAGTTGCATTGCCAGTACCAGCTTACTGATACCGAAATCGGTCATTAGAAAATGCTTCTTATCATTTTCTAATGACCGATTTTCATTTCTTACTATAAGCTACTTCTTCTTTATCTCATACCCAATCTTCTTGAAAGCCTCAACATAGTCGTCGTATTTTGCTTTCTTAGAGTCGAAGACAATAGTAACTTTTTGGTTTTCTACAGAGGTATCTATTTTCTTTGTGCCCTTTACGAAGCGAATGTTGCTCTTAATTTTCTTCTCACAGTTCTGGCAGTGCATCTGCGGTTGAGTGGTTACTACCAATGTGTCGGCTGATGTCTTGGCAAAAGTGTTGCCGGCAACTACAAGCATAAATGCTACTAAATAATTCTTCTTCATATAATCCTTATATTAATAATGTATGTATTATAACTTCTCTAATTTGAATCTAATGCCTACGTAAGTCATTGCTCCAGTGATAGGTCCCCACACCTGAGTAGCATCGAAGGCGGCACTCCATGGATGATGAGAATGGAGCACGGGATTGTCTATCTTATAGTTGGTGAGATTCTCGCCACCTAAGTAAAGACTGAAGTTGTGGAACTCTCGTGTAACTTGCGCCTGCAGCTGGAAATAGGCAGGATAGCGGCTTTGGTCATAAAGCTCGCCACCACCATTTAGCAGACCAGTCACGTCGAACTGCCAAAGTTCGAGCGGCGTCTTATACGAGAGAGTGAGCAAACCTTTGTAGCGGGATGTGAGAGGCTTCTGGCGCAGCACACCATCATAAGTACACTTAACATCGTTCAGACGGAAGGCTGCTGTGGCAGACATACCACTAAACAAAGCGTATGTGGCATCCACTTGGAAAGTGTGGCTATAGCTCTTGCCATTTAGATTCTCAAACGAGAGTGTGTGAGCGCCTTTGGCTCCGTCGAAGTTCATTACCATCTGATGCTTGAAGTCGGTATAGTAATACTCCGCATTCAGCTCAAGATTCTTGCCAAATAGAGGAATATTGAAGGCTAAAGAAGCTCCCATATTCCAAGCTTCCTCCTGCTTAAGGTCAGAATCAATGATAATCTGTCTGCCGCTTGCCAACAGCGTGACATTCTCTGCCAAGGCATGTGGCGAACGGTAGCCCTTGCCTATCGAAGTGCGTAGCGTGACAATATTGGATGGAGAATACTTGATGTGCAGACGTGGCGTGAAGAAACTGCCGTAAAGATTGGAATGATCCCAACGCACACCAGGCATTACAGTAAGTTTCTCGCCCAACTTGTATGTATACTGAGCGTAGAGACCTGGAGTGGTTTCCTTTGTCACCTTGCTTTCTGCTGTAGGCAATGCTCCCAATGGATTGAAGCATTCGTCATAATAGTCGTGGTTGAACGACGCACCCACACTAACATTATGATTCTCCGTAATATCAGTTTCAAACATCAGTTGGGCATAACCATTCTTCTGAGTGACATCATATTGGGTAGTTCCAAACATGTTGTCTGTATCATGCCATGAGCCATGCAGCATCAAGGCTATTGACGTGTTATGGTCGGCATTCAGCGTAAAACCGTTTTTCCATTGCATCTCATAGCGGTTGGTCTTTACCGAGGTTGAGTAGAGAGGTTCCGACGAAGAGGCTGCCAGGTGCTTACGGCTTTGTCCGCCTTCGCGCTCATCATGCAAGCCACGCAACATCAACTGACTAATCCATCGTGGCGACACATATGCCCAACGATGCATCAAGTTATACTGTCGCAATTTGGGCATATCCATGAATCCGTCGCCATTGCCATCATGATCCATCTGTCGGTTCTCGAAGTGAAGAAGGGTTGCTGTAGAAAGACGGTCATTGAGATGTATGCTTCCGTCAAGGTTTACCTCCGTCTTCAACTCGCTATCCTGATATACATTAGCACGCACACCATCTGTGCCTTGTGGCTTAAGAAACTCTATGTTTATCTGACCCGTAGTGCTCTCATATCCGTTCTTGACGCTCGACGCACCTTTGCTCACCTGTATCGACTGCATCCAAGGTCCAGGCACATAGCCCAAGCTATATGGCAAGGATGCACCACGCAGATTTGGGATATTCTCTGTGAGCATCTGCACATAAGTGCCACTAAGTCCAAGCAGCTTTATCTGCTTAGCTCCAGTGGCAGCGTCGCTGTAGCTCACGTCGACCGAAGGATTGGCAGTAAACGACTCGCCAAGGTTACAACAAGCAGCACGTATCAGTTGTCCTTGCCCTATTATGTCGGCATTATCAACACGGTATTTCAACTTAATGCCATTAGTGGCTCTCACAACCACATTCTTCAATTCGTGTGTACTGGCTATGCTATCTGTCTGCGCAACCATCTGCTGTGACACAAACGTATATCCCAATAAACCAATCAATAATTTTCTCATGTACTTAACCTTTATAACAATCTTTTAACCTTATCACAATGCATCCAGTGGTGTTCTGCCAGGTTTCTCAAGTTCACGAAATTCCTTTGGAGTCATACCCGTGACTTGCTTGAACTGCGATGAGAGATGTGCCGGCGAGCTATAACCAAGTCTATATGCAATCTCGCTTGTGGAAAGCTGACTATAGCATAGTAGTTCCTTGACATATTCTATGCGATGCAGAATTGAGAACCGCTCAATGGTAATGCCTCGCACTTCAGAGAAGAGCTTACTCATGGTGCTATAGTCCTTGTTGAGATGGCGCGACAGATAATCGGACAATTTAGGACGCTCCACAGGCATTCTTACCCATTGCTGCACGGCAATGCGTATCTGTTCCACCAACAGCGAGCGTGGGTCGTCAAGCAACTCAAAGCCTATGTCGTGCAACTTCCTTGCAAGAGAAAGACGTTGTTCGTCTGTAAGTTCTTCCTCTATCTCAGCATCGCCCAACCTTATTGATTTCACCGTCAGACCTTCCGACTCAAGGATATCCTTCACCGCAGAGATGCAGCGCGGACAAACCATGTTCTTTATCAATAGCTTCATCGGCATATCTTTTTTTATTACGGTGCAAAGTTATAGATTTTCAATAAATTATTTATATAAAATTAGGGAGAATGCTTACATTTTTATGGTATCAGAAAAAATGTTGATAACATTCGACAGCAAGCAATATATAAAGATTCTGTGCGTTTATAATATGACAAACATAAAAAACGTATTATGAAACAGCTTTTATTTCTTTTAATAATGATTACTGGCGCTTGTACATTTACAAGTTGCGACAAGTCGGATGACACTGTAGACCCTATAAAGGAAAATCT
This sequence comes from Prevotella sp. CAG:1092, assembly GCA_000436915.1. GTDB lineage: Bacteria > Bacteroidota > Bacteroidia > Bacteroidales > Bacteroidaceae > Prevotella. The sequence goes on from HF994128.1 coordinate 122,386, forward strand.
ATTTAATAGCAAATATATAGTCAACGATGCCGGATGCTGCGTGCTTGATGGTTTGCAGCCAATAAGAGCTGAAATTATCAATGATGAAGTGAAGGGCTATGGCTGGAAGGTTATTGGCATATATAAAATAATGGATAATGGTAAGCTATCACAAAAAGACTATCGCGATATGGTGTATGGTAGCGGATATACAGACTATTGGTTTAAGGCAGACAATAACTTGATAGGCTTCCTTCATGGTGATGTGTCTGGTAAAAACTACATAAATACAGAATGGAGCTATGACGATAGTAAGGGATATATCATGCGCTATTCTGCCGATTTAAGCATATCAGAACGCTACATGCAAGTGCTGTATGTCGCCACACTTCAAGGAAAAGAATTCTATCTTTATACCATTCAGAAGCTTGGCTACACAACCATTAAGAACGATACCACTAAGCCTTTCTATGGCTTGGTGATATATCAGCGCATGACAGACAAAGAACTTGCAGAAATAAAGAAGGAATATAAATTACAACTTTAACCTTCTTGCTCTCTCAATTGCTTTAAAAGGAAATCCTCTAACGTCTTCTTATCTGGCAACTGGAGCATATAGGTAGAAACAAAGAGTTGGTTGTCCATACCTGCAAGAGCATACTCCACCATTTTCTTTCCCTTACGAGTGCAAAGAAGAATGCCGATAGGAGGATTGTCTCCTGGGTGCATCTCGTTCTCGCGGTAATGCGATACGTATGCATTTAGCTGTCCGAAGTTCTCATAAGAGAATTCCTCGTTCTTTAATTCGATGATAACTCCGCAATGCAGAATGCGGTTGTAGAACACAAGGTCGGGATAATAATATTCATCATCAATGATAATGCGCTTTTGTCTTGACTCAAAGCAGAACCCTTTGCCAAGTTCAAGAATAAACTCTTGCAAATGACTGATGAGTGCATCCTCTAAATCATGCTCGTCGACTACATCCTGCGCCTTAAGTCCAAGAAACTCGAAGGTAAAAGGCTGTCGTATCTGCAAGTCAACCGAGTCATGACCTTGAATTGATGGCAAAGAGAGCATTTTCTCAGGATTAGAGCTTATGCCTGCCCTAACATATAGGTTTGTGCTTATCTGACGACGAAGCTCACGAACCGACCAAGTACACTTGATACACTCTTGCTCATAGAAGTAGCGAGCGAGAGGGTCGTCAATGGTCATTATCTCACGTAAATGAGTAAATGACAAATGTGAGATAATTGTTTTGCCGGGTGTCATAAATTGGTGCATCATTGATGCACCAATTGCATCTTCCTTATTTTCAATGGATTGTAATTGGTGCATCATTGTCGCACAAATTCGAACTGGTAGATTATCCGTCATTTGAGGGTATAATCTATAGAACTTTCTTGCCCACTTAAACAATGTCGTTGTCATACCCTTCCTATTCACTCTCTCCTCCAGTTTCTTCAGCAGTTGTGTTCCATACTCCGCCCTATCCTTGCCATGCTGCTCATATTCTACGATATAATATCCAATGAGCCAATTGCGCATAGTCTGCATACGGTTTATAGCCTTTACTGCAGATGATTGTGCAGCATCATGAGTGGTCTGAATAATAGAAGTCAAGTCGTTAAAAGAGTGAAGCTTTTTGCTCCAATCCTCAAAAGGAATTTCCATTCCGTCATGGAAATATGTTGAGATTTCGTTTGTCATATTGTAGTTTGATTATGTCGGTTACAAAGTTATACATATCATTTTAAATCACCAACAATTTATTATAAAAGTTGAATAGAGAAAGCCTTCAAGTATTATCGCTCTTCAAAACAAAAGGCAACTATAACATAAGAACTTTCCCGCATCCACAAAGCGAAGGCTACAGAAAATAATAGAGACGTAGAATTTAATGTATAAAAGTTGGTGGTGGTTCCAGCTTTTTTATATAATTTTGCCAACCGTTTAGGATGGCAAAATATATTTAGAATATGGAAAATATAGAAGTGATGGTGGTTCTCTTCATCATCGTAGTGCTTGGCTATGCCATGTGCAAATTGGGATATATGGGCGACAAGTTCGACCAGAAACTATCATCTATAGTTATAGACATTACTTGTCCAGCATTGATACTCTCATCGGTAATGGGCACAGAACTCCCCGACCGCAGTCTAATTCTACCACTATTAGGCGTAGGCTTTCTCACCTATATCCTATTGCTCGTATTCGGTTTTTGGGTACCTCGCTTTATCAGCAAGAACCACGACGACCAAGGCATGATAGGTTTTACATTGATGTTTGCTAATGTAGGCTTCATCGGCTACCCTATCGTCTCTTCCATATTCGGTCCAAAAGCCATTTTTTATGCCGCTCTCTTGAATACTCCTAACACATTCTTTATATTTACAGCAGGAGTAATGCTTGTTAAGGGCGAATATAGTCTTAAAAGTCTAAACCCAAGGTTGCTTTTCTCGCCAGCGATGATAGCAGCCTTCATTGCCGCCATACTCGTTGCTTGTGGCGTACACACTCCAGACATTATAGCTCGTCCTATCACCATAGTTGGCAACATAACTGTTCCTGCCGCTCTGATGATTATCGGCTCTTCTATGGCACGCCTTCCATTACGCGAAATAGTGGGAAGTCCAAAAGTTTATGTAACATCATTCTTGCGTCTCATCGTCGTACCGCTATCTGTATATTATCTGTTCAAAGTTTGTGGAGTTAGCAACATTGTCAACAACATAAACACCGTAGTGATAGCCATGCCTGTCGCCTCTTTTGGTACAATGTTTTGCATGAAGTATGGTCGCAACCCTTCTCTCATCACCGAGATAACCTTCATCACTACCGTAGGCTCCATCCTCACAATTCCTCTGATAACGATGTTGTTCTAAATGTATTGATTTTCCTTTTAGGGAATTTCCTATCAATCTATAGGGATTCATACCTTTCTTCTGTCAATCATACTTGCTAATTTTGCAATCAGAAAAGAAAACTATAATAACCCTCTATAAATAGCAGAGCTTATGAAAAGGAATGAATGGATGGCACTTATTGCCACAACCATATTGATGTTTGCCGTATGCCTTTCTGCATCGGCAAAGGATGTGAAGAGTGTGGAGCGTGGAATGACCAAGCAGGAAGTTATTAACATATTGGGCAAACCAAAGCTAACGAGCTTTGATGCTTATGGCGACAAATGGGAGTTTATCAAAAATACAAAACAGATTACCGTAAGCTTTGATTTAAACGGAAGAGTTGTTGCTTGTAACATGAATTATGTTGTAGATGTCAACACTAATCATACAGTAGATGTAAACCATCAGCGCCATACCCCTCCATATGCGATATATCCTAATGCACCAATGTATTACGATTATTGTCTTGACGAAACTTCCTTTGTCAAGCTGTATAACAAAGTGAAGAACACAAGCTTCGACGACAACAAGTTCGACCTACTTGAGGTTGCCAGTCTCGGATGCTTCTACTCATGCAATCAAGTTGCTCGCATGATGAGTATATTCACATTTGGCGATAAGCAGTTGAAAGTGCTCAGCATGATGGCTTCTCACATTGTTGACCCTCAAAACGCCATAGCCATCTACAACGTATTGACATTCGACAGCGAGAAAGCGAAAGCTGGAGAGATTCTAAAGAATTCAAGAAAACATAAATAGCGGAGGTTGGTGACCTCCGCTATTTATATATATATTATTTTCTTATTAGAATTGTCTAAAACAAGAACGTTGGAAATCTCTTTGTATTGGCTTCCTTCTGCTGAAGTTCTTCCTTCATTCTCTTATTAGCCATTTTAAAGAAGAACTTTATTAGATGCTCATCTGTTGCCTCCGTACGAATATATCGGAGTGACGAAATATATTCTTGACGGCAATCAGATGGTATAACTATCTGCGGATGCCCCATACGAAGTAGGATATAGTTGCAGACAAGGCGTCCTGTCCTGCCATTACCATCACGGAAAGGATGCAGATATTCATAAAAGCCATGGAAGCGAGCTGACAAAACTACAGGATGCACATTGCCAGCAGCAATAGCCTTTTCTGTAGATTCCAACAATCTCGGAACCTTAGCAATCAGTTCTTCATGAACACCAAAAACGGTATCACCTGCCGCCATATCAGTAGTGGTATATTCACCAGGAATGGCATCAGGAGCACGATAGGTGATGGTATGAAGCGTAACACGCTTATTGATTTCTTTCAGGAAAGTCTCATCAAGCTGATGGTCTACATTTTTTATCATATATTCATAAGCATCGAAATGATCCAGCATCTCGAAAGCTTCAAGCAAAGACTTGCCCGAAGGTATCATTCCTAATCCTTTTTCTTTTAAATCACGAGTGTCGTCAATAGAAAAAGAATTACCTTCTATGGCACATGAATGTGTGGAGAAAAGTATCTCGTTATACTTGATATACTCTTCTCTATCCATTTTGTCGACAAAAAGTTTTTGATATTTCTGTCGCAAAGCCTCATATTCTGCTATTTCCTTTTCGAATGTCATATGCAAATACGTTCTTGTGTGCAAAGATAATGCAAGCGAGCGCAATGTA
>HF994129.1:0-2198 GCA_000436915.1 Prevotella sp. CAG:1092
CGTTGCTGCTGGTCCACAGCTCTAAGCGATTAGGTATTGATAAGAATATCTTATTAATATATATTGAGATGCCGACAGAAATGTCGGCATCTTTTTTTTATGTGCTTTTTTATCTGTTTTGCCATTTACTATAAACTAATAGTGGAATATAGGTTGTTATTTAGCTCTTTTGATTGACATATGTCAACAAAGTTGTATTTTTAGCAAAAAAATAAGAGAATATATTTGTGTTTGTTGAGAAAACACTGTATCTTTGCAACGTGTTCGTGAGAATACATCACATAAAGTTTCATTAGGTTAGTAGTTTGATAGATTTTTTAAGGTAAAGATTATGTTAAGGTTTTCTATTGAACACAAGCGATGAGGTTTTGTCATTCGTGGCATTTTTTTAGACCAAGTCGTTTTAACATATTCTTTAAAAGGAACTGGTGCTCGTGAAGAGTACCAGTTTTTTTTGTTATTCAACTTGATATATAGGTGGTATTCTAAAAGACCTTAAAAATTATATACATTATGTTCTTTTATGATAATAAATTATTAAAAAGGACTCTTATTTGGATAATTCTGAGTAAATTTGTACCCAAAAACAATTTTCACGCATAATGTTAAAGAAGATATTGCCTATTTTCATGCTTTGTGCCATAGCTTTGTCGATGGCATCATGTCTTGAAGATGAAAAGGAAACGCTAGTATATTACGATGATACTGCGGTGACAGGATTCTCTATCGGAAATCTGAATAAGTATATCACAGTAAAGTCGTCATCGGGTTCGGATAGTATCGTGAAGTCTGTTATTGATGCAAGTTCTTATAGATTCACTATCAATAATGCCACACACGAGATATATAATGTAGACTCATTGCCAGTAGGCGTTGACGTCAAGAAGGTGTTGTGTACTGTCAGCACTAAGAACTCGGGTTTGGCAGTATGGTGTATGAAGTCGTCAGAAGGTAAAGACAGCATGACTTATTGCTCGTCTACCGACTCTGTAGACTTCACCAATACTCGTGAGCTTAGAGTTTATAACACCAGTATGACCGCTTTCCGCAAATATACAGTTAAGCTTAATGTGCATCAGGAAGTAGCCGATTCTTTTGTTTGGAAGAATCTTGCAACTACTTCTGCTTTTGCAAATCTTCAGGCAATGAAGATGGTTAGCATAGGCAATGCTATATATGTATTCGGTTACGATGGTACTAAAACAATTCTTTATGCAGCCAATCGAAATGGCTTTGCTAATTTTGTAGAGTCTAATATCGTTCTTGATGCAGATGTTTATAAGAATGTGGCAGTATACAACGGACTTTTATATTTCCTTAATGGAACATCATTAGAGTCATTAGATGCTAACGGAACTTTGGCAACTGTTGCAACTACTACTATTAAGCGCCTTCTTGGTGCGGGCAACAATCGATTGTATGCTTATTCCGCAGATGGAGCTATCGTATACTCTGTAGATGGTAAGGCTTGGATGCCTTGTGCTATGGATTGCGATGTAGCTTCGTTGCCAGAAAGCAATATGAACCTATTGGCAATGCCATCGAAGACAAACTCTGATACTTATCTGCTTTCGCTTGTAGGTAATGATGCAAGTAGCAAATATGCCAATGTCTGGGGAAAGATAGAAGAAGATATCACAGCTACCAACGATCAGCCTTGGACACAATATGTGATGAACGACAATCGATTCCGTTTGCCTGCTCTTGCTAATTTGCAGACTTTCGTATATCAAAGAAAGATTATGGCAATAGGTGGAAAAGGTATCAATGGCAATGCTGTCAAGGCATTCTCTAAAATATATTCAAGCCAGGATGCAGGACTCACATGGCAGACTGATACTACATTAGTAATGCCAACGACTTTTGCCCCTGAAAGTGATGTCTTTGCAATGACTATTGATGCCGACAACTTTATCTGGCTCGTTAGCGCAAGCAACGGACAGATTTGGCGAGGCAGACTTAATAAGCTCGGTTGGGCTAACAAAGAATAATAATAGGATGTGGCTATCACCCCTCACTATATATAATAATGAGAAAAACAATCTTCATCATAATGCTGATCATAACTGCCATGAATATTCATGCGCAGGACGACCCGGAATATAAGATGGAGATAGGCGTGGGCACAGGATTGCTGACCTACGAAGGCGACTATAATGGCAATATCTTTAAGGAAAGTCAGCCTATGGCGTCGTTTA
>HF994129.1:2240-11106 GCA_000436915.1 Prevotella sp. CAG:1092
TGCTCAGCCCTTGGATGGCATTAAGGCTTAATGCTATGTTTGGCAAGGTGAAAGGCTCGTCAGATAATGTAGAAACTAAATATCCAGAGTCGCTCACAGAACCATATAAATTTAATCGCAACCTCTACGACGCATGTCTAAACTATGAATATAATTTCATACCCTATGGTACCGGTCGCGACTATCGTGGAGCAAAGAAACTCGTACCTTTTGCCTTTATAGGCTTGGGAGTAGTAGTTTCTTCGGGCGATGGTGAAACCAAAGGCGCATTCAATATGCCTATTGGTTTCGGATTGAAATACAAAGCTGGCAAACGTGTAAATATAGGCTTGGAATGGGCTTTACACCTTAGTCAAAGCGACGAAATAGACGGAAAGAAAGATCCATATGGCATAAAGAGTACTGGTATATTCAAGAATACCGACTGCTATTCGGCTTTGCAATTGTCGATAACATATAGCTTTTTGCCAAAATGTGTAACTTGCAACAAAGACTATTGATGAACAACGTGGATATAGAAAACATACCGCAGCATATTGCCATTATCATGGATGGCAACGGACGCTGGGCTACCGAACGTGGTAAAGATCGCAGCTTCGGTCATCAGGCTGGTGTAGAAACTGTAAGAAGAATAACATCGGAGTGTACTCGCCTCGGTGTTAAATACCTTACACTCTATACTTTCTCTACCGAAAACTGGAATCGTCCTGCCGACGAGGTTGCTGCTCTCATGGGACTCGTATTAACTTCGCTCGAAGACGAAATATTCATGAAGAACAACGTGAGATTCCGTGTTATCGGTGATATTAAGCGTTTGCCTGAGCCTGTACAGCAGAAGCTGCAGGAGACAATGGAGCATACTGCCGGCAATACAGCTATGACAATGGTTGTAGCTTTGAGCTACTCGGCACGTTGGGAGATAACAGAGGCTGCTAAGGCTTTGGCTATCGAGGCAAAGAATGGCACTCTCGATCCTGAGACTATAACAGAAGAGGAAATCTCTAAGCGCTTGTCTACCAACTTTATGCCAGATCCAGACCTTATGATTCGTACAGGTGGCGAACTCCGTATCAGCAACTATCTGTTGTGGCAGATGGCATACTCAGAACTCTATTTCTGCGATACTTATTGGCCTGACTTCAAAGAGGAAGACTTACAGAAGGCCATATTGAGCTATCAGAAACGCCAGCGCAGATATGGCAAGACCGAAGAGCAAATAGAAGAAGAAAACACAAATGACAATGAATAAGATAAGCAAGCTTTTGGCTACTACTGTTGTGATGCTGGCAAGCAGCGCTACGATGGTGGCACAAGACAAAATAGTGCATCCTGACATATCGTATGCCGGAACACCACGCGAATTGGTGCTCGGCGGTATGAACGTGTCGGGTATTGACGGCTACGAGGACTATATGCTCACCGGCATCTCTGGATTGCAGGTGGGACAGAAGGTGTCGTTGCCAGGAAACGAGATTACTGATGCCGTGAAGAGATATTGGCGTCACGGACTATTCTCGTTCGTGCAGATTTCTGCCGACTCTATTGTAGGCAATAAAGTATATCTGCACATCAAGCTCGAGGCACATCCTCGTGTGTCTACCATCAACTATATCGGCTTGAAGAAGAGTGAGCGCGAAGATATGGAGGAGAAACTGGGACTGCTTAGAGGTTCGCAGATTCATCCCGATGTGATAAATCGTGCCAAGATTCTTGCTAAGAAGTATTTCGACGATAAGGGCTTTAAGAATGCTGATATCAATATTCAGCAACGCACCGATGTGGCTCAGAAAAACCATGTCATCCTTGATGTTATCATCGACAAAAAGGAGAAGATGAAGGTTCGCAAGATTATCATCGAGGGTAATAAGCAGCTGAAGTCGAGCAAGATAAAGGGTGGTTTTCTTAAGAAGGGTGCCTTTGCCAAGACTCACGAGGCTGGTACTTTAGGCTCTTTCCTCAAGGCTAAGAAGTTTACTCCTCAGCGTTGGAAGGAAGATAAGGAGAAACTGCTCGAGAAATATAACGAGCTTGGATATCGTGATGCATATATCGTTGAAGATAGCGTATGGAACAATGACCCTAAGCATGTCAACATATATATAAAGGTAGACGAGGGTAAGAAATATCACCTCAGAAACATAACATGGGTTGGTAATACAAAGTACAACACCGACATGCTGAACAAACTCTTCACCATGGAGCGTGGCGATGTATACAACCAGAAACTCATGAACAAACGATTGTCGGAAGACGAAGATGCTGTGGGCAACCTTTATTATAACAATGGTTATGTGTTCTCGCGCATTGAACCTACTGAGGTTAATATCGTTGGCGACTCTATCGACCTTGAGATGCGTGTTACAGAAGGTCCACAGGCTCACCTCAACCATGTGCGTATCAATGGTAACGACCGCTTGTATGAGAATGTCGTTCGTCGTGAACTTCGTACCAAGCCTGGTGATTTGTTCTCTAAGGAGGCTTTGATGCGTTCAGCTCGTGAACTTGCTTCTATGGGACACTTCGACCCAGAGAAGGTTGTGCCAGACGTTAAGCCAGATTATGAGAGTGGTACTGTCGACGTAAACTGGAATCTTGAGCAGAAGAGCAACGACCAGATAGAGTTCTCGCTCGGTTGGGGTCAGACAGGTGTCATCGGTCGTGTGGGCTTGAAGCTCAACAACTTCTCTATGGCAAACCTCTTTAATAAGAATAAGGAGCATCGTGGTATTATGCCTATCGGTGATGGTGAAACCATGAGTCTCGGTGCACAGACCAACGGTACATACTATCAGTCGTATAATATTGGATATTCCACAAGCTGGTTTGGCGGTAAGCGTCCTATCCAGTTTAGCGTCGGAGCTTACTATTCTAAGCAGACCGACGTGTCGAGCAACTACTACAACTCGGCATGGATGAACAACTATAGCAACTATATGTATGGTTTCAACAGCTATGGTTACAACTATCGCAACTTCGAGAACTATTACGACCCTGATAAGTACGTGAAGTTGCTCGGTGTTAGCCTTGGTTGGGGTAAGCGTCTGCGTTGGCCTGACGACTATTTCACACTCAACGTGGAATTGGCTTATCAGAGATATATGCTGAAGAATTGGCGTTACTTCCTTATCACAAATGGTAATGCTAACAACTTGAACCTCAGCGTCTCTATCAACCGTACATCTACCGACAACCAACTCTTCCCACGTCGTGGCTCAGAGTTTACGGCTTCTGTCACTCTTACTCCACCATGGAGTCTCTGGGATGGCAAGGACTACAAAAACCTTGCTACCAACTCAGCTTCACCTAACTACGTGAAGGAACAGCAGGAGAAGTATCGCTGGATTGAATACCACAAGTGGAAGTTTAAGTCAAAGACATATACAGCTCTCAGCGGTGGTCAGAAGTGCTTCGTGCTGATGACACGTGTAGAGATGGGATTGCTCGGTTCTTACAACAGATATAAGAAGAGTCCATTCGAGACCTACTACATGGGTGGTGATGGTATGAGTGGATATTCAACAGGATATGCTGAAGAAACCATCGGACTCCGTGGTTACGAGAATGGTTCGTTGACTCCTTACTATCAGGAGGGTTATGCTTACGACCGCTTTACTCTCGAACTCCGTTATCCATTGATGCTTGGCAATACCACTATCTATGGTCTTGGATTCGTTGAGGCTGGTAATGCTTGGAACGACACAAAGGATTTCAACCCATTCGACATGAAACGTAGTGCTGGTGTTGGTGTTCGTATCTTCCTACCTATGGTAGGTTTGATGGGTATCGACTGGGCTTACGGTTTCGACAAGGTTTGGGGAACCAAGGGAGGTGGACAGTTCCACTTCATCCTTGCGGCTGAAGGATTGGCAGCGCTACCTGCGAATACGGATGAGTAAGAAGTGAAGAATGAAGAATTTAAGTGAAGAACGAAGAGTGAAGAGTGAAGAGTGAAGAACGAAGAGTGAAAAATTCAATGCCCATACCTATATATATAATAATGTATAGGTATTGGGCTAAGAAATAAACAAATAACAACGAGGAGGACATCCTTATGAAGAAAATAATGTTGATGCTTGTGATGGCTGTTGCTGCCGTTACAGCAAACGCACAGAAGTTCGCTCTTATGGATATGGAATATATCCTAAAGAATATCCCTGCTTACGAGCGTGCCAACGAGCAGCTCAACCAAGTGAGCAAGAAGTGGCAGGCTGAGGTTGAGGCAATAAACACCGAAGCCACTACCATGTATAAGAACTATCAGAATGAAGTCGTATTCTTGTCTCAAGAACAGAAGAAGGCTAAGCAGGAGCAGATAATGCAGAAAGAAAAAGAGGCTGCCGACCTAAAGAAGAAATACTTCGGTCCTGAGGGTGAACTGTTTAAGAAACGCGAGAGCCTTATGTCGCCAATTCAAGAGGAAATCTACAATGCAGTAAAGGAAATCTCAGATTTGCGTGGCTATTCACTCGTATTAGACAGAGCCAGCGACACCTCTATTATCTTTGGTAGTCCAAAGATAGATATCAGCAACGAGGTACTCGAGAAACTTGGCTACTCTAAGTAAAATCTATCTGTAATAAATGCTAACACAGATAAAACAAAATAATAACATAAAGAATTAAAAGAAATGAAGAAACTTATTGTAATGTTGATGATGATGGCTCCAGTAGCTGTCTTCGCACAGAAGTTTGGTAAGGTGAACACACAGACCATCATGCAGTCGCTCCCAGAGCTTAGCAAGGTTAATGGTGAACTTGAGGCTACTGCTAAGCAGTATGAGAACGAGCTTAAGAGCATGCAGGAAGAGTTGCAGCGTCAGAGTGAGGCTTACGAGAAGGCTAAGAGCACTATGAATGCTACTACTCAGCAGCAGAAGGAACAGGAGTTGCAGGGTCTTTACCAGAAGATTCAGCAGACCTATCAAGACAACCAACAGGCTCTTCAGAAGGCTCAGCAGGAGAAGATGCAGCCTGTTTTGAACAAGGTTCGCAACGCTATCCAGAATGTTGGTAATACAGGTGGCTACACATACATCTTCGAAGAGGGTGCTGCTGTTTATACTGGCACCAACGTAGAGGATGTAACCTCTAAGGTTCAGAGCGAGCTCACAAAGATGAAATAAAATTCATTATTGATATTAAAACCACTCCAAGCCTTCTGTAATGCAAGGCTTGGAGGCTTTTTGGTTTTAGAAGTCTATATCAAAAAACACCCCAAAGGGAGGATAATCACACAACAGGTATGAAGACAATCAGGTTTATAGCACTTGCCGTAGCAATGCTCACATGTGGATGCGCTATGGCACAAGAAACTGCTCCTGTTCAGCAGGTGCAGCAGACTCAGCAAACTCCACAATTCAAATATGGTTATTTCAGCTATCAGCAGACTCTTGAGTCTATGCCCGGTTATGCAGTAGCTAAACGCAACTATGAAGGATTGAAGGCTAAATACGAAGCTGAGATGAAGCGTGCCGAAGACGAGTTTAATGCCAAGTATGAGGAGTTTCTTGATGGACAAAGAGATTTTGCTCCAGCAATTCTGAAGAAAAGACAAGCTGAAATAAAAGAATTGATGGAGAAAAACCTTGCCTTCAAAGACGAAAGCAAGCGACTCCTTAAGCAGGCTGAAACTGAAATGTTTGCTGCAGTAAAGACCAAACTTGCTACTGCTGTGCTGAAGGTTGGTAAGGAAAGAGGATATGCTTTTATTCTTAATACCGACTCAAATACCGCGCCTTTCATCAACCCTATGATTGGTGAAGATGCTACTGCTTTCATCAAGGAGGCAGCGAAATAGATCTGTATAAACTCCCCAAATGAATTAAAAAGATGTTTTCAAGTAATCCTGGACCTATAGGAGTTTTTGATTCTGGCTATGGTGGTCTGACCATCCTGCATGGTATAAGACAGCGACTACCAGAATACGACTTCATGTATCTTGGCGATAATGCCCGAGCGCCTTATGGCTCACGCTCGTTCGAAGTAGTATACCAGTTTACACGTCAGGCTGTGCTGAAGCTATTCAGCATGGGCTGCCAGTTGGTGATATTGGGATGTAACACCGCTTCTGCCAAGGCGCTGAGAAGCATTCAGCAACGCGACCTTCCGCAATGGGATGAAAATCGCAGAGTGTTGGGAATAATTCGTCCTACTGCCGAAGTTATCGGACAACTCACCACTTCTCGCCACGTCGGACTCCTTGCTACTCCTGGTACCATCCTTAGTGGTAGCTACGAGATGGAGATTGCAAAGCTATTCCCTGATATCAAGCTCTCTGGCGTAGGTTGTCCGCTATGGGCATCTATCGTTGAAGCCAATGAAGCCGATAGTCCTGGTGCTGATTATTTCGTTAAGAAGCGTATCGACATGCTGATGCGCAAAGACCCTGAGATAGATGCTGTGATATTGGGATGCACTCATTATCCACTCTTGATGAGCAGTATCGTAAAGCATGTTCCTACAGGGGTACGTATCATCCCGCAAGGAGAATATGTCGCTAATAGTCTTCGCGACTATCTCAATCGTCATACCGCTATGGACGAGCGATTGACAAAGAATGGTACATGTCAGTATTTCACTACCGAGAGCGAGGATAAGTTTGAAGAAACTGCTCAGATATTCCTCCACGAAAAGGTGAATGTTAAGCATGTAGACCTTGGATAATCCTCAGAGAAAGGTATCAAATCCCATAGGTAATCCTTAATTATATATCGTTTATAATAGAAAAAATAGAATTATGCAAGAAACAAGACAAAATAGAATATCACGCCTATTGCAGAAGGAGCTGGCTGCTATCTTCCAGTCGCAGACTCGTTTGATGCATGGTGTATTGGTAAGCGTAACAAGAGTTCGCATCAGTCCAGACCTCAGTATCTGTACTGCATATCTTAGCATTTTCCCTTCTGAAAAGGGCGAAGAGATAATAAAGAATATCTCTGCCAACGAGAAGACTATACGCTACGAGCTTGGTACACGTGTGAGAAATCAGTTGCGTATCATCCCTGAGTTGAGATTCTTCATTGATGATAGTCTTGACTACATTGAGCGTATTGATGAACTCTTGAAAAAGTAAAAGGGTAAAAAAATTAAAAAAACAAAAGGGCAATAATAGTAAGGGAGTTGAGATGTCAGACTTGACTCCCTATACTATATAAATATGGTAAGTAAGATATATGAATTTCCCATTCTTTATAGCTCGTAGGTATCTTTTTTCAAAAAAGGGCACACATGCCATTAATATCATCTCGGTGATATCTATGGTTGGTGTTGCCGTTGCTACCATGGCTTTGGTGATAGTACTTAGTGTTTTCAATGGTTTCCATGACCTTGTAGCTTCTCTCTTCACCAACTTCGATCCGCAGATAGAGATTGTCCCTGCTAAGGGTAAGACGGCTCCATGTGATGATCCAATACTTACTAAGATACAGCAGCTGCCACAGATAGATGTGGCAACAGAGTGTGTTGAGGATGTCGCTCTTGCTATCTATGGTGGTAACCAACAGATGGTGAAGATAAAGGGTGTGGATGATAATTTCTCAGACCTTACTCATATAAACGATATCCTTATTGGCGATGGTGAGTTTGCCCTCCATACTGCCAACTTGGAGTATGGTACTCCAGGTATTCGCCTTGCACAGGATATGGGACTTGGCGCACGTTGGAATAACTATATGCATATCTATGCTCCTCGCCGTGATGGACAGCTTGATATGTCAAGCCCTACCGACGGCTTTGTTGAAGACTCGCTATTGGCATCGGGAGTAGTGTTCTGTGTGAAACAATCTAAATACGACAAGAATTATATCCTCACCTCTATAACCTTCGCTCGCAACCTCTTCGGTCAGCAGGGTATGCTCTCTTCGCTTGAGCTGCGACTCAAGGATGGCTCTGATTTCAATGCTGTGAAAAAGGAGATTACACAGATATGTGGTGATAAATATGTAGTGAAAGACCGTTTCGAACAGCAGGAAGATACCTTCCGCATTATGCAGATAGAAAAGGTCATAGCTTATATCTTCCTTACCTTCATCCTTGTGGTGGCATGCTTTAATATCATCGGCTCTTTGTCGATGCTTATCATTGATAAGAAGGATGATGTGCAGACATTGCGCAATCTTGGCGCTACAGATAAGCAGATAGTAAGGATATTCCTCTTTGAAGGCAGAATGATTTCTGCTATTGGTGCTATAGTGGGAATAGGCTTTGGCTTGTTGCTATGCTGGCTACAGCAGGAGTTTGGCTTGGTTCGTATGGGAGGCAGCGATGGCTCTTTTGTTGTTAATGCTTATCCTGTGAGTGTGCATTATTTCGATGTCCTCTGCATATTTGTTACGGTGATTGTTGTAGGCTGGCTTGCCGTCTGGTATCCTGTAAAGAGGGTAGCCAATATGCTTACGCAAAGGAAAGAATAACACCAAGCAAAAAGCTTAAGCAAGAATTGGATATGGGCGCAATTATGCGCCCAAAATGAAGAAATAAAGAAAGATAGGGAAAATAAGCGGAAAGCAAAATAAAAATGGAGAGGAGGGGCCTAAGCTCCTCCTCTCCATTTTCTTTTGTCCTTTCCCTTTTCTTTTGTCCTTTTCTTTTTCTTTTCCCTTTTTTCTTTTTTCTCCTTTATTTATTCATTCCGATGGCATATTTGCCATCGCTATTAGCCATAATCCTTGCTATATAATTAAGGGCAAGGAAATGATAGCGCAAGCAACCAGCTGGTGCCATTGGGGCTTTGCGATATACCTCATCGCTAACCTCCTTTTCTATTAATACCTCGGGATATGGCTCCAAAAGCAATAATCTGCCAACTGCGCAGGCGTCGAAATATACTCCTCCTGGCTTGAAGAAGCGCTCTTGGCGCGAGCCTATCT
>HF994129.1:11118-19032 GCA_000436915.1 Prevotella sp. CAG:1092
GCGCTCTTGGCGCGAGCCTATCTTTGGGAAACCATCCTTTAATAGTACTATCAATGGAAACTTTTTGCCTCTCAGAGCTTTTGTGATAGTTTTCTCGCCTTCGCTTATTGCTGCTGTGATAGTTATTGCTCCGAGCTCAGCTCTATCAGAGAATGCCTGCAGTAGGTTATCGATATCTTGCGTTGTAGCGTGCCTTGAACATTGCAGATATTGCTTCTGGTAGGCATTTATAAGGAATAGATTTCCTAAAGCTCTGAATTTCCAAGTATGCTCATCTCCTCGTTCATCTTGAAAACAAAAGGATAAATTATTATGGAGTTTGAATAAATCTGGATTAAAGTGCTTGAGCCACAATCGCCTTGGGTTATCTTTTACATAGCGTATCATCCTATCCAATTGTCCTTCGCAATGTAATATGCGCTCATGATATCCGCTTGCAATATGTTCCCAAATACTCTTCCTTTCTGAGAATATTCTGCCGAAGGTGTCATCGCTTAAGAATTCTTTCTTGTATAGTGCTGTGCATGCACTCTTGTAGCTTCTGATAACTTCGCCAATACTCTTTGGCATAGGCTCCAATACTTGGATTACACCATGTAGATGGTCGGGCATAACCCTTAGAGCCAACACCCTAAGCTTGCAGCCTTTTGGCGATTGATGAGCAGGAATACCTCTAAACATCTCTGCTACCGCTTTCCCAAATGTGGAAAGCGATATATATGCTGTATCTTCCGTTTCACCGGCAATGGTTCCGAAGATAGGAAATCGTTGCTCGGTGTTTAGTGTGATATGATATATGGCACAACCCTTGTAGTTCCACAAGCGCTCTCGATGGTGCCTTTCTTTATCCAATACATAGCGCCATCCTATTCCTGTATATTCCAGTTGTGCCATAAGGAGAATCGATAATCAATTATGCCATAATGATAATCAACAAACAGACTAATACTTCTTCCTTATCAGAGTAAGTCCATCTCTTAATGGTAGTATCACCACCTCTGCACGAGGATCATTGGCTATATGGTCGTTGAACTTGCATATTCCTTGCGTCTGGTGGTCGTGACCATATGCTTCGTCTACCACATGTCCATCCCAAAGAGTGTTGTCAGCAAGAATAAAACCGCCAGGCTTCAATATTGCCATCACCATCTCGTAGGTTTCAACATAAGTACGCTTATCGCCATCAACGAATGCCATATCAAACTCTATACCGAGCTTAGGAGCCAAGATGTTAGCATCGCCAATCCTGAAATCAATCTTGTCAGCCACAGGCGAACCTTCTATCCAAGGGCGAGTGAAGTCTTCCATCTCGTCGTTTATTTCGAAGGTATACACCTTTCCACCTTCTTTCAACCCTTCGGCAAGGCAAATAGCACTATATCCGCTAAACGTTCCCACTTCGAGAATGTTTTGCGGATTTATCATTTCCACTATCATCTTCAGCAGTCTGCCTTGCAGATGTCCGCTTGCCATTCTGCCATGAATGGTATGAATATTTGTGGCACGATATAAACGATAAAGATAGTCGCCCTCTTTATCAATATGTTGAGTTATATATTCGTCGATGGTCATGTCGGTTTGTTATTCTCAATCCTTATGGTTGATGATGGCTTCTATTGCAAGTCTGTAAGAGTCGAGACCAAAGCCTGCTATCACTCCCAAGCACGCGCAAGAAATATATGAATGATGGCGGAACTCCTCGCGCTTATGCACATTAGAGATATGCACCTCTACTACAGGGCATTTCAAGCTGCGTATGCAATCCTGCAATGCTATCGAGGTATGAGTGTAAGCGCCTGCGTTTAGCACCACTCCGTCGTATGTAAAGCCCACCTCCTGCAGTTTGTTGATAAGTTCGCCTTCGATATTGCTTTGGTAATATTCCAATTCTATATCAGGATATTGCGCAAAGAGTTTAGGCAGATAACTCTCGAACGAGTTGTCGCCATAGATACCAGGCTCGCGAGTACCTAAGAGGTTTAGGTTGGGTCCGTTGATGATTTGAATTTTCATAACTGTATGATGTGTTGTGTAAGTTTTTATAAGTTAAGTAATGTGCATAATGCAAAAGAAAACGATGTTTCCTTTTGTTTTCTCGCTCATTTGCACTAACTTTGCCGACAAAAGTACGAAAAAATATGGAAACAGACAAGCAATCGGCTACCAATATGCTTAAACGCTACATGCGGTACCTTAAGTTGGAGCGCAATCATTCCGACAATACCATAGAGGCCTACCGTCATGATTTGCTGATGTTGCTTGACTTCCTGAAAGAACACGACCTACAACCTACTGCCGTCAAGCTCGAAGATTTGCAGCAGTTTGCTGTCACCCTCCACGAGAAGGGTGTTGTAGCAAAGTCGCAAGCCCGAATACTCTGTGGCGTACGTGCTTTCTATCGTTTCCTTTTGCTCGATGGCTATATAGATGCCGACCCTTCGGAACTTCTTGAGTCGCCAAAGTTACCTTTCCATATTCCCGAGTATCTTACTCTTGAAGAGGTAGACCAATTAGAGGCAAGTTTCGACATGAGCAAACCCGAGAGTCAGCGCAATAGAGCGATTATTGAAGTACTCTTTTCTTGCGGTCTGCGTGTTAGCGAACTCGTAACCCTTAAACTTTCAGATCTTTATCTCGAAGAGAAGTTTGTTAGGGTGATAGGCAAGGGTAATAAGGAACGCCTCGTTCCTATCTCCGATAAGGCTATTCACGAGCTTGAGCTATGGTTCTCCGACCGTTGTCATCTTGATATAAAGAAAGGCGAAGAAGACTATGTGTTCCTAAATCGCCGTGGCAGTCATCTCACTCGTGTGATGATACTGATAATGATAAAGCGTCAGGCAGAAGAAGCCGGCATCAAGAAAGTTATCTCTCCGCATACCCTTCGCCATAGCTTTGCTACAGCATTGCTGAAGGGTGGGGCAGACCTCCGTGTTATCCAGGCTCTGCTTGGTCACGAGGATATCGGAACCACAGAGATATACACCCACATCGATTCTACCATGCTTCGCGAAGAGATATTGGAACATCATCCTCGCAACAGAATGTATCAGCAAGAACATCACGGCAACCAACAGTGATTAAACAATTTAAATACAAATAATAAAAACATGAGATTAAGAAAACTTTTATTGTTAGCAATAGTATTTATTGCTGGCATTTCACAGGCTCAGATGCAGATGCCTCCTATTCCGCTCGATTCTGCGGTAAGGATTGGTAAGCTCGACAACGGACTCACCTACTACATCCGTTACAACAACTGGCCAGAACATCGTGCTAACTTCTATATCGCACAGAAGGTTGGCTCAATACAGGAAGAGGAAAGTCAGCGTGGTTTGGCTCACTTCCTTGAGCATATGTGCTTCAATGGCACCGACAATTTCCCAAGCAACGACCTCATCCGCTATTGCGAGTCTATCGGCGTGCAGTTTGGTGGCGACTTGAATGCCTACACCAGCATCGACCAGACTGTTTACAATATCGACAACGTGCCTACAACTCGTCAGAGCGCTCTCGACTCTTGCTTGCTCATCCTTCGCGACTGGGCTGATGGTCTTACCCTCGACCCTGAAGAGATTGACAAGGAGCGTGGCGTTATCCACGAGGAATGGCGATTGAGAACAAGCCCAAGCTCTCGTATGTTTGAGCGCAACCTTGAGAAACTTTATCCTAACTGTAAGTATGGTAAGCGTTATCCTATCGGCTTGATGTCTGTCATCGACAACTTCAAGTATCAGGAGCTTCGCGACTACTATGAGAAATGGTATCATCCAACAAACCAGGGTATCATTGTAGTTGGCGATATCGATGTAGACCATACCGAGGCTATGATTAAGAAGCTCTTTGGTCCTATCACCAACCCTGAGAATACCGCTCCTATCGTCGACGTACAGGTTCCTGACAATGCAGAGCCTATCGTTGTTATAGACAAGGACAAGGAGTTCCAGTCGAGCGACATCGAGATTATCTTCAAGCACGACGTATATCCAGACTCTTTGAAGCAGTCGCCAGAATATATCATATATGAATATGTTAAGGATGCTGCCGTTACAATGCTCAACGACCGTTTGTCTGAGGCTGTACAGAAGTCTGACTGTCCTTTCGTAGATGCTAATGCTTCTGACGACAACTATATCTTTGCTAAGACCAAGGGAGCCTTTGCCCTCTCTGCAACACCTAAGGATATGTCGCTCGTGGCTCCATCTCTCAAGGCTATCCTCGTAGAGGCTCGCAAGGCTGCAGAGTTTGGTTTCACTCCTACCGAGTATGCTCGTTTCAAGGAAACCCAGCTTAGCGCTATCGACAAGATGTATAGCAATAAGGACAAGCGTTACAATTCGCAGTTCTATGAGCAGTGCAAGGACAACTTCCTTAGCAATGAGCCAATGCCATCTATCGACTACACCTACGAGATGATGAAGCAGATTATTCCTTCTATCCCATTGGAGTATATCAATGGTTTCATGGAGCAGTTGTTGCCTAAGAACGATAGCAACATGGTAATCCTCAACTTCAACAACGAGAAGGAAGGCAACGTATATCCTACCGAGGCTCAGCTCCTTGATGCTGTCAAGGCTGCACGTGCAGAGACTATCGAGGCTTTCGTTGATAAGGTTAAGAACGAGCCATTGATAGCTAAGATGCCTAAGGCTGGCAAGATTAAGAAAGAAGAGCGCAACGATAAGTTAGGCTACACCAAGCTCACTCTTTCTAATGGTGCTAAGGTGATTCTCAAGAAGACCGACTTCCAGAAAGACCAGGTTATGCTCATCGGCGAAGGCAAGGGCGGTAGCTCACTCTATCCTCTCAGCGACCTCACCAATATCAACGCTTTCGATCAGGTGATTGGCTTCAGCGGTTTGGGTAACTTCACAAGCAACGAGCTCGGCAAGGTTTTGGCTGGTAAGATTGCCAACGTAAACCTCACTATGGATGGTATGAACACCACCGTTAGCGGTTCGTCTACTCCTAAGGATGTAGAGACTATGTTGCAGATGAACTATCTCTATTTCACAAAGATAAACAAGGATACCGCTTCTTTCAACAACCTCATCAAGTCTTATGAGATTGCTCTTAAGAATCGTGAACTCAATCCTGACATCGCTTTCGGCGACTCTTGCAAGGCTACATACTACGACCACAACCCACGTTTGAAGCCAATGCTTCTCGAGGATGTTAAGGATATCAACTACGACCGCATCCTTCAGATGGCTAAGGAGCGTACTGCCAATGCTTCTGGTTGGACCTTCACCATCATCGGTAACTACGATGAGGCTACCATCCGTCCTCTTATCTGCAAGTATATTGCTTCTCTCCCTGCTAAGGGTAAGGTTGTTCCTGGTCATCGCACAGCATTCTTCCACAAGGGCGACTATACCAACACCTTCGCTCGCAAGATGGAGACTCCAAAGGCTCGTGCACAATATATGTGGTACAACGATGAGATGCCTTACACTCTCGAAAACTCTATCCGTGCCGACATCGCTGGTCAGGTGCTCGATATGATCTATTTGAAGAAGATTCGTGAGGAAGCCAGCGCTGCTTACTCTGTAAGTGCTATTGGTAGAGCACAGCTTCGCGAAGACAAGACTCATAGCATGATGCTCTATGCTGTTTGCCCAATGAAGCCAGAGAAGCGCCATGAGGCTGTTTCTATTCTTGAGCAAGAGGTTAAGGACCTTGCAAACACCTGCGATGCTTCTATGGTTGCTAAGATTAAGGAGTTGATGCTCAAGCAGGCTGACGATGCTGTTAAGTCTAATGGCTATTGGTCTAATGTCATCGAGATGTACGATAAGTATGGCATCGACAGCCACTCTGACTACAAGAAGCTCATCGAGGCTCAGACTCCAGAGACTATCTGCTCATTCATGAAGGAATTCAATAAGAATGGCAATCGTCTTGGTGTTATAATGCTTCCTGCAGAATAATACTTGCTACGGGAGCTATGCTTCCAGCATGCGTTATAAGAATAAAAAAGATAGGATTCTTCTCAGAATCCTATCTTTTTTTGTGCCTTACCCTGCGGTAGCTTTGCCTCCACCTTTTCTATATCGGCTGTGGTGATGGTGCTCTCGTTGGTAGTATCTCCTTGCATAAAAATGCGCTCCGAGAGAGTAGGGATTATACTGTTGTCTATCAGCTGTTCCATCCATCGCGCGTTGCTAAACTCTCTTTCATGCCTTGCCGTTTGTTGCTCGATGATGTCCTTTAGCTTTGCCTTAGCGTCGGGCGTGATGTCGAGGTCGTAGGCATTGAGATATCTCATTCCTATCTCCATTAGCTCGTCGGCATCATAGTCGTCGAATTTCAGATGATATGGAAATCTGCCTTTCAGTCCTTGGTTAGCCATAAGCATACGCTCCATATCATTCTCGTAGCCTGCAAGTATCACCACCATGTCGGGCGATTGCTCAGCCAGCACCGTTAGCAAACATTCTATAGCCCTGTAGCCATAGTCTTTGCGGTCGTCGGTGGTGTCGCAGAGAGTGTAAGCCTCGTCTATAAACAGCACGTTGCCTTGTGCCTGTTGCAATAGTTGCTGCATGTTCTCTTCCGTTTGTCCGATAAACCTTCCCACAATAGTGCTTCGCTCTGCCATCACCACATCGCCTTTCGATAATATACCGAGCGAATGCAATATCTTGCCAAGCTTCTTTGCTATCGTAGTCTTGCCTGTGCCAGGGTTGCCGGTGAATATCATGTGGTATACACCTGTTGCGCAGTTGCCCTTACCTTCTTTGCGCCTTTTTGCGTCGAAGGCAGCCTTCATGCTCAATGCCGTGATGGTATCTTTCACGCTCTTTAAGCCCACCATACCGTTTATCTCGCCTAAGCTTTCAGCCAATGGCGCCACCATGTTGTCCGTAGAGCTCCAGTCTATATCGTCAGGCTCTATAGTGGTGAGAAATTTCATACGTTCGCATTCCTTGCCTTCGCCATCGGCAAACATGCGGTTGCAGAATCGTGGCATTATGGCTCGCTCTATGAAGCTGGCACAGAAGTCGATGCCGTCTATGGCGAGGTTGCTTTTAGCGATGCGCCTTGTTAGTCCTACCACCAACTTTCTCTCTGCCGTAGCCGATAGCTTTAGGTCTTTGCTCTCCAACGCTTTTTGTATGCCGTGGACAGCATCCGTTATGCTGAGCGCAGGGAAGCTAAGACGATTCTCTTTACTTACTATATTCAGCAGCGAAGGATAAGTATCCTCCAACCTTCTCAGTTCCGACTCTGTGCCGTGGAATATCAGTATCAGGTCGTCTAAGTTTCTGAGCCTTTCCTCCAAAGCCCTAACTATAATCTTGCCGTTTAGCCACATCATGCTGTTGGCATTCCTTATAAACACCACCTTTCTGTCGCCATCTATCCTCTCCTTGATGCTATCTGCAGGATTTATGGTTGTGCACGAGCAGTTTATCTCCGCAATATCTATCTCTGCCTGAGTGTAGTTGGGAAATGCGCAGCAGGCATAATCTTCTATCAGCTGTTCCTCTTGCTTTCCGCCCTTGCCATAGAATATATGGTGTTTGCATGGCGTTATGTCGCTTACGATACCCCTGCGATATAGCAGGTTGTGGATATATGCGCGATGGAATAGCAGTCCACGCTCCTTGATGTTTCTGCATCCAGCAGCGTTGAGTAGGTCTTGCATCTTCGCTATCGAGTCGGCACGCCTCGCCATAAGATATAATGGCGAAGAAGCCTCCATGGTCTCTATACTGCCCACCATGACTTTGCCTTCGGAAGATATGCTAATGGTAATCTTAGCGAAAGGCACACCGTTATGTCTAACAAAGCAATAGTATTCTCCTTCTGTCCAGGCGTAAGCCGACTGCACGATAGCTCTCGCCACGCCCTTGTTGCCAGCTTTGGTCTTTGCAGCATTGCCCATCAGCATCAACGAACTGTCGAAAC
>HF994129.1:19060-19714 GCA_000436915.1 Prevotella sp. CAG:1092
CGTCATAAAGGTCGTTGTCTGTCATTGGCATGCTCATAGTGGTTGCTATAATGAGTCCTTTGTGCGTATCCTCACTCTCGCTCCTGTCGTCCTCATTGCCCTTGCAAAGTCTCGCCTTGGTATTCTTGAGCGTAGGGTGCTGCAAGTCAGCACCATAAGGCAATATCCTAAATGAGAAGTGGCAACCTGTGCCGTCGCCATGTAGTCGAAGGTCGGGCATCTGCGGAGTGGCATTCTCTATGCAGAGAGTGTATAGTCCTGGCGTAAGGTCGTCTATCTCGTAGTGAAGTAGCAATAGCCAGTCGTCGTCTTCGTAGTCGGGAGTATATTCCTTTTCTACAATATTCTTCAGCGACCCATATCTGTGTATGCTCACCTTTATCACGTTGTCTTCCACCCTTTCTCTGGTCTTTATACCAGAGATAGATAGCTTGCCCTCGAACTTATCTTCGTAGTGGTAGGCGTAGGCAGACACAGGGTAGTTCATCAGACTGCGGTCGTTGATGTTGAACTCAATATGATTGAATGAATATCCAGCTTCTTCTATGTTGAAGGCAGCATCGCTGGTTTCTGCCATATATGTAAGATTCTTCATGACAATAAATAAATTACTCAAGTTTCGCTTGTGATTCAAGTACGGGCTGAAGGCCCAAA
>HF994130.1:0-9913 GCA_000436915.1 Prevotella sp. CAG:1092
GTCCGTCGTCCATATTCACGTCTATCACCAAGGCGCCATCTTCAACCTGTCGGCGGGCTATGTCGAGTGCCTCTTGATAGTTTTTCTCTTTTATCAGTCGCAGAAACTTTCGCGAACCAGCCACGTTGCATCGTTCGCCCACATTGACAAACGGTATATTCTCGTTCACATCCAGCATCTCCAGTCCGCTCAACCATAGCGTGTGTGGCTTCTCTGGTAGTTGGCGTGGTTTGATGCCTTGCGACATCTCGTAGTATCTGCGTATAAATTCGTCGGTAGTACCACAACATCCGCCCACGATGTTCACCAACTCTTCGTCCATAAACTCCTTTATCTGTGGCGACATCGATTCTGCCGTTTCGTCGTATTGTCCGAGCTCGTTAGGCAGTCCGGCGTTAGGATAGGCAGATATATAATAAGGTGCCTTGCGAGCAAGCTCAGCCAGATAAGGCTTCATCTGTCGTGCTCCAAACGAGCAGTTTAAGCCCACGGAGAATATATTCAGCGAAGAGATGCTTGCCAAGAATCCGTCGAGGGTCTGACCGCTTAGGGTTCTGCCTGCAAGGTCGCTCACCGTTACGCTCAGCATCACGGGCAACGCCAGTCCTCGCTCCTCATTCACTCTTCGGCAAGCCTCAATAGCCGCCTTAGCGTTTAGTGTGTCGAAGATGGTTTCTATCAGGAATGCGTCTACCCCACCCTCAGCCAAAGCATCAGCCTGCAGGAGATAAGCCTCCAACATCTCATCGTAGGTGATGTCGCGAGCTGCCGGATTCGACACGTCGGGACTCAACGAGCAAGTTTTGTTGGTCGGACCAATGCTTCCTGCCACAAATCGTGGCCATTCGGCTGAAGAAAACTCGTCTGCAGCCTTTCGAGCCAATTGTGCACCCACGAGTGCCATCTGTCGGCTATAATCCTCCAGATGATAGTCGGCTTGCGATATAGGTTGCGACGAAAAAGTGTTTGTCTCTATGATGTCGGCGCCTGCAGCAAGATATTTGCGATGAATATCCATCACCACGTCGGGACGTGTGATGTTCAGCACATCGTTGTTGCCCTTTTGCTGGCATTCGGTATCTGGCAGCTCATTACATCTAAAGTCAGCCTCGCCAAGTCCGTAGCTCTGAATCATTGTTCCCTGAGCTCCGTCCAATATCAATATCTTCTGCTTTATTTGTTCCTGAATTGTCTTCATCAAATGTGTTGTGGTGTTGTTCACTTAAAACCTCTTTATCGCTCTATCCATTTCTCTTCTGTCTTCCTTAGCCTTCAGAGTCTGTCGTTTGTCATACTCCTTTTTGCCTCGGCATAGCGCTATGTCTACCTTAGCTCTGCCATGATTGTCGATAAACACCAGCGTAGGCACAATGGTGAAGCCTGGCGCCTTGGTGTCTTCAAACAAATGGCGAATTTCGCGCTTTGTAAGTAGCAACTTGCGGTCGCGCTTAGCCTCGTGGTTGGCATAGCTACCATAGAAATAAGGCGATATGTTCATACCTTTAATCCACATTTCGCCCTTTATGATATAGCAATAGGTGTCAACAAGCGAAGCCTTGCCCATGCGAATAGACTTTATCTCGGTACCCGTGAGCTGTATGCCAGCCGTGTAAGTATCGATAAAAGTATACTCAAACGAAGCCTTCTTGTTGCGTATCTGTACAGGACTCTTTTTACGGAGTTCCAAATCATTCTTATTCATAATCTATTGTTGCAAAATTCTCTATGTTATCATCCACATATCGAGCCACAGCCTCGGTAAATTCTTCTTCGCTTTCCACGAAAGCGTCGTCGTATTTATCAAAGTCGGGATATTTCTCAAACAAAGCCATAAACTCCTCGTCGGTATAGTCTTTCTCCAACTCCTCACGATATTTCTTGTATAGCTTATGACATCCGTTGATGATAGGGCTTAGCGTAGGTAGTCCCCACTCGCGAATGGCGCGAGCAAAAGGGTTAAGGAATATGAAACCGCCTAAACCATTGTGTATGAGTTGGATAAATCCGCCATCCATCACTTCTTCGCGCAAGTAATAATAAGCCAGAAGCGTAATCTGGTCGGCATTAAGCTTAGGCATTGTCTCTGCCGAAAGCTCGCCACCAATAGCATCATGGATGGCATCCACAAAAACTTTTATAAACTCATCCATGCCCTCTTGAGCAGCCTGCGCAAGGAGGGCGTCTTTTATCTTAATTTCCATATTGTGTGTACACCTGTATTATGCTCTCCCGACTTTATATAGCAAATGGCCGTTTGCCCGTCGCAAAAGCAATTCGTTGCAAAGTTAATGCAAATGAGTGGAATGACAAAACAAAATACGCAGTTTTTGATTTTGTTATTCCCGAGTGCAGCTTAACTTTGAAAAGTTAATACTTCTTGGCTTCATATGTATTGTATTAGGAATCATAGCTGTATTATTTGTATTAGGAATCATAGCTGTATCATATTTTATAAGTTCGTTGGTTTTCAAAGGCGAAGTTACAACATTCGAAAAATATACTTTCCGAATGTAGTAATTTTGCAGAAAACCAATAGCAACAGACAGCACGAGCTCACACGACTACTCGAAAGGCGCCAAGAGTATAGTCGAAATGCAGAAAACGGATAGTCGAAATGCAGAAAACGGATAGTCGCACACGGAGCCTTCCGATTAAAATCCGACTAACTTCCGATAATAAAAAAAGACCCGCAGGTCATTACAGGAATGGTCTACGAGTCTTAAAAAAATATGATGATTATCTACTAATCGGACAATTGGGTTAGCAAAGCCTTGCGGACAGATAAAAACATTATGCCAAGCCCTCGATTTCTCCGTTTATGATATCGATATTCTCGCTCTGAGGATGCAGAGGGAGACCAGGCATGCGGAGAATGTCGCCCGAGATGGCAACGATCATGCCTGCACCAGCGCTAACCACGAAGTCGCGCACGGTGAAGGTGAAGCCTTCTGGCACACCGATAGCCTTAGGGTCGTCGCTGAAGGAATATTGAGTTTTGGCTACGCAGATAGGCATCTTGTCCAATCCCCACTCCGCTATGCGCTCCATGGCTTTGCGAGCCTTAGAGGTGAATTCCACCCTGCCGGCACGATACACCTGCTTGGCTATCTTCTCAATCTTCACTTCTACGCTATCCTCAAGGTCGTAGACGAATTTGATATCCGACGATGGATGCTCTTCGATGGTTTTCAGGCATAGTTTTGCCAACTCTTCACAACCCTCGCCACCATGCAGATAAGCCTCGTTAGGCGCAAAGTCTACGCCCAGCTTGTTGCAATAAGCCTTTAGCTCGTCGATAGTTTGCTGGGTGTCGGTGCCAAAGCGATTTAGCGTCACTACTATGGTCTGTCCCATATTCTGCAGGTTTTCTATGTGGCGAGCCATATTGTCGAGACCAGCCTCGGCAAGTCCACGAGTGGTAACAACGAGGATTGTCATTTTTGGTGTTAGTCCAGCCATGCGACATTTGATATCGAGGAATTTCTCGGCACCAAGGTCGGCACCAAAGCCAGCTTCGGTAACCACATAGTCGCTGGTAGACATTGCCATCTTGGTAGCCAAAACGCTATTGCATCCGTGGGCAATATTTGCAAACGGACCGCCATGGATGAAGGCTGCTGTATGCTCGGTAGTTTGCACGAGGTTAGGATGAATGGCATCCATGAGCAGCACGAGCAACGAGCCTACGCCACCAAGGTCGCGCATATAGAATGGTTTGCCCTCGCAGGTTACACCCAGCAGTATGTTCTCAAGGCGTTTGCGAAGGTCGTCCATATCTGTGGCAAGACAAAGGATAGCCATAATCTCGGAAGCAGGAGTGATATCGAACCCCGACTCTCTGACCACACCATTGCCATCGCCCAATCCCGTTACAACATATCTCAGCGCACGATCGTTCATATCCATCACACGTCGCCAATAAACGGTCTTCAGCTGCTCTGGCTTGCCCTGATGGCGAAAGATATAGTTGTCGACAAGAGCCGCTATGAGGTTGTTGGCAGAAGTGATGGCATGCATATCGCCTGTGAAATGAAGATTTATCTTCTCCATTGGCAACACCTGAGAATAGCCACCGCCAGAGGCGCCTCCCTTCATACCGAAACAGGGTCCCATGCTTGGCTCACGTAGCGCCAGCGCACTCTTTTTGCCCAAACGATTGAGCGCCATAGAGAGTCCGATGCTCACGGTAGTTTTGCCGATGCCAGCCTTGGTAGGCGACATGGCTGTCATAAGAATAAGGTTGCTGCCAGCTACTTTCTTCTCATCGATAAGGTCGATAGGAAGTTTAGCGATGTTTTTGCCATAATAAACTAAAGAAGACTCGTCGATTCCATATTCCGAAGCGATATCCTTAATGTGCTTCAATGGAGTTTCGCGTGCTATTTGAATGTCTGTTTTCACGAAATAGTATTTTTTATTATGTGTTTTTGTAGTGCAAAGGAACGGAAAAAATCTTAGTCTTGCAAATAAGTTGCATATAAAAACGATGCTCTTAGTAAGTTTTAACGCTATAATCACACTTGTTTCCGTTAAACATTCTTAATGTCACAGAAATATTCTTTGTTAAGAAATATAGGTATGAAGCAAAATGCTTATCTTTGCAGAAGATAGGCGGCACTCGGCAATTTGTGAGCAAGCTCACATTGCGCTCGTTTGCACTATCTTTGCAAATAAAAAAAGAGTTTTTAGGACTAATAACAACAAACACCATAAGGCTTATGATGAGAAATCTACTATATATGATGTTTTCAATGACATTGCTGCTTGGCGCACCTGTTAGCGCTCATGCCAATAATGCCATCGAAATTGTCGACAACGATATTGTCGGCATCACAGTTACTGTGTCGGAGTCTACACTTCGTGTTACAGGTGCCACAGGACTAACCCTTAGTATATATAATGTAGCAGGCGTGCATGTGCAGAGCTTCCGTGTGGAGGGTGCCGACCGCCGTTATGAACTAAACCTTCCTAAAGGTTGCTATATCGTGAAAGTAGGCAAGGTGGTTCGCAAAATTTCTATTAAGTGATATTCCATTCGCATATATTGCGATCAGTAAAGTGGGTGGTGCTTCTTGTCGTATTGCTATTTGTTTCGTGCGACAAGAAGGACGACAACCCATACCGTAATCTCTCGCTCGATTATTATGCCCCGATGCGGGAAAAGGCATTTGCAGTTGATGCCGACAAGATAAGGAATGCCATTTCTAACCTTATCTATACCGATTCAGATACCATTCTTTCGTCATCGCGCCTACGCAGATATTATAGCGAAGGGGGCGACTTTGTATGGATTACTCGCTTGGGCATAGACGAGCGTGCAGATAGTCTTTTCACATATTTGCGACAGGTGAAACAGGATGGTTTCTCGATAGAGAAATTCCATATCGACGAGATGGCTGCCGATATTGCCAAACTTCGTTCGCTCGATGCCGACTCCATAGGCAACATCAATAAGCTTATGGCACGACTGGAGTATCGACTGTCGAAGGCGTATCTGCATTATGTTTCAACGATGAGATATGGATATGTGAATCCATATCAGACTTTCAACCGCTTAGACCCTATGGAAGCCGACAATCCTCGTGCGGGCTACCATACTCTATATGATGTGCCTACCGAGGTGGCTAAAGCCGACTTTCTGCCCACGATATTCCGCAAGGCTACTGCCGACAGCATAGGCGCTTTTCTGCGCTCTATTCAGCCCACTAATCCTTATTATTATATGTTGCGATCTCAGCTTGCCACCCCTGGACTAAGCAGAGGGCAAAGGATGAAGATTATGGTGAATATGGAGCGTTGCAGATGGAGAGTGGCGGATTTGCCACACAACCACCAGAACTATGTGATGGTGAACATTCCTGCCTACATGCTTCGTGCGGTATGTGCCGATACCATAGTGGAAATGAAGATTGTATGTGGAGCCATGAAAACCAAGACGCCTATCATAACAAGCAAGATAAAGCGCATTGACATAAATCCGCAATGGATAATTCCACGTAGCATCATCAAAACCAGCGTGGCTCATCATGCTGGCAACGTGGGCTATTTTGCTTCGCATCGCTATTTCATCCGCCATCGTGCTACAGGCAAGAAGGTTAGCCCTTCGGAGGTGTCGGCAGACATGCTCTTGGGTGGCGAATATGCCGTGGTTCAGGAGGGCGGAGCTGGCAACTCGCTTGGCCGCATCATCTTCCGCTTCGACAACAATCTCTCTATCTACCTCCACGACACCTCGTCGCCAAGTGTCTTTGAGCGTAGCGACCGTAGGGCTTCGCACGGATGTGTGAGAGTGGAAAAACCATACTTGCTGGCAACATCGATTCTTGGCAAAGGCAAAGAAAAATTATTGGCTCGATTAAACTATTCTATCAATGCTGACGTCTCATCATTAGGAAAGAAACGTAGCGAACTCTCGGAGGCGCAACAGGCTGTGGCTGACACTCTGCAGCGCAGCAAGCTCATAGGGAGCCTGAATGTTGATCCGCGCATCCCGGTATTCATCACATATTTCACCCTCTACCCTTCCATCAACGGCTCACTCGTAGACTATCCCGACGTGTATGGCTACGACGAGATTATCGCAAGGAAGCTGAAGAAATATATGTGATCTATCCTACCCGGATTTCACAGAAAACACGAATAACTCTTGGTTTTGAAAGGAACACGAATAACTCGAAGCTAACGAAATATAAATCAAGCAAGAAACGCAAGCTAAAGAGCCCACAGGGATCATTCGTGTTATTAGAAAAATTCGTGTTCGCAAAACCGCAAGAAACAACGATGAACAACACTTACGACGAAAAACGAATATTAAAACAATTATCCGACCCTGCCACAAGCCGACAGGCTTTTGCCGAGGTGGTGTCCCAGTATGGCGAACAGCTATATTGGAGCATTCGCCGTATGGTTCTCGTTCACGACGACGCCAACGATATTCTTCAAAACACATTTATAAAAGCTTGGACCAACCTTGCCGATTTTCAAGGACGCTCTAAGTTTTCTACATGGCTGCATCGCATAGCCATCAACGAATGCCTAACCTTTGTGCGCAAGCAGAAGCTAACAGCCAACATATATACCGACGAAGATAATGGCGTGGCAAATATGCTCATGGCTGACGAATATTTCGATGGCGACGAAGTGCAAGCCTTGTTGCAACAAGCCATAGCCTCGCTACCCGAAGTGCAACGCCAAGTGTTCTGTCTGCGATACTACGACGACATGAAATATAGCGAGATGTCCACCCTATTGGGCACATCGCAAGGAGCACTAAAAGCCAGCTATCACCTGGCAGTTAAGAAAATACAAGATTTTTTTAACCACAACGATTAAACCTTTACGGCAAGAAATAGTCAAACAATAAAACATCAATAATTATGCAAAAAGAAGATATAAAGATAAGAAACCAGTTTGGCGCTGAAAACCATTTTCAGGTGCCAGAAGGCTATTTCGACAATCTTGCCGCTTCTGTGATGCAGCATATTCCAGATGGACAGGCTAAGATTGTAAAGATGCAGGCCCCTGCTTGGCGTCGACATATCGTAGCCATATCTGCCGCAGCAGCATCTGTTGCCGCAGCAGTATGTCTTGTTTTTGCCCTTGAGTCGAATCCCGCACATTCGCCAAGCCATTTGGCTGCTCAGCATGCCACCATGCAGCAAGACAATTCCAACATCGACGCTATGGTAAACTATACCATGCTCGACAACGACGATATGTATGCCTATATGTCGGGCATAGAATAATACACCCAAAAAAAGATATAGCATGAGAAGATTAATACTATTTGCCCTGATGCTGATGCTCCAGCTATCAGCCATGGCACAATCGCGACAAAAGTTCAACCCCGCACGCTTCGAAGCAGACTTGGAACAATACGTGACAACCGAAGCTGGACTGTCGGCAAAAGATGCAGCAGCCTTTTTCCCAATATATAAAGAAATGAGGAAAAAGCAACGCATGCTATTCATGAAGATGGGCAAATATCGCCATGTAGACTTCTGCAACAATAAGCAATGCGAAAATGCAATACGCTCGCTCGACGAGATAGACATCCAAATGAAAGAGCTACAACAACGCTATCATGTGAAATTCATGAACATATTGCCAGCATCGAAAGTGCTAAAAGTGATACGAGCAGAAGAAAAATTCCATCGTAGAGCCTTCAGAAAGGCTGCTGGAGCAGGACATAATGGCAATAAAGCAAAAAAAGTTGAGTAAAAATTTGGTAGTATGAAATAAAGATATTACCTTTGCACCGCATTTGAGAACAATGGTTCGGCAAATTCAACAACAAGCCTATGGAAGGATGGGTGAGTGGCTGAAACCACCAGTTTGCTAAACTGACGTACGGGTTTACCGTACCGGGGGTTCGAATCCCCCTCCTTCCGCCATGTTGTTCTTAGTGCAGATGGTCGGTTCATCTAACGGTTAGGATACAAGATTCTCAATCTTGGCATAAGGGTTCGATTCCCTTACCGACTACAAAGAAGCTTCAGGAATATCCTGAAGCTTTTTTTTGTTTGTATCCAAAGTTTGATTTTTGAATATATGCTCCACGCTTTGATTAGGGGCAACAAGATTAAGTGCGACAACCGAGTTGTCGCAAACACAACCCCGTGGGTATAATTTAAAGCTTACTACAAAACAAACGCCGCACGGAATGCACCTGTTTATGGGCTTCCCGTGCGGCGTGTGTATGAAGATTAGGAGTGTTTATTTTAGGAGTGTATGTATAGTTTTTGTGCTAGTGTCAGGGGGAAGGACGAGCTAAAAGCTGGTTTTCCAATCTACACCAAAGCGGAATGGAGTGGCACGCTGAGCAAACCAATGGTTGGTGCCAGTAGCCTGGCTCGAAATGGCGAAGGTGTTGTAGTGGGTGTTGGTGATGTTGGTAGCCCAGAAGTTGAAATCGAAGCGACGAATCTTGAAGTCGACATGAGCTCCGAGCACAGCATAAGCCTTTTGGCTGCGAGTGTTAGCCTCATCCCAATAGTTGCGACCCTGACCAGCTATGTTGGCACCTATGGTGATGCTGTTGAGCCAACGATGAGCAATATCGAAACGCCAGTCGGCAGAGGCTGCAAAGGTATGATTAGGCACAAAAGGTACTGACTTACCCTTGTAGTCGACAGCTACGAGCTCGCTACCCTGCTTCACACTATCTGTATATTCGCGGAATGTGGCATGGGTGAAACCATAGCTGGCGGTATACGACAAATGATTGTCGAAGGCTGAGCCACGAAGCGAGAGCTCAACGCCACAACTATTAGAGCGACCAGCATTTACCATCATTCTACCAAAGCCATAAGTGCCAGCCATTACGGAGAGTTGCTGATTTTTCACTTGCATAAAGAATACGGCAGCATCGAGATGCAAGGCTCCATTAAAGAGGTTGAGGTGAGAACCAACTTCATAGTTCCAGCTTGTTTCCGGCTTATATTCTATGCTCTTGCGTATATTGTCGTAAGAAGCCTCATCGTGTGGCACATCATAGTCGCCACGTTGCGAGCTTGAGTTTGAAATCTCCGTCTGCAAGATGTCGGAGAACATCTGGATATTGAATCCTCCTGCACGATATCCCTTTGATATGGTGGCATAGAGGTTAGAGTTACTATCGTCAAGAGAATATACTAACGATACCTTTGGCAACAACTGACCGTAGTTGTTGTGCTCTTTATGGCGCAATGTAGACGAGATGCGAGTGTTTGCAGGACGTCCCATCACGCTAACGTTGCAATCCATGATGGCTTGAGTGTCGTAGTCAACGCCCACTCGGCTCCAGTCGTAGCGCACACCGAGGGTGGCAGCAAGACGGTTGGCAAGTTGGACGGAAGACTCGTGGTAGAAGCCAAGGTTGAGCGT
Organism: Prevotella sp. CAG:1092; assembly: GCA_000436915.1. GTDB lineage: Bacteria > Bacteroidota > Bacteroidia > Bacteroidales > Bacteroidaceae > Prevotella. Next base: position 9,865 of record HF994130.1, read on the forward strand.
TGGGGTATGGAATAATCCAGGCACGGTATGCATATCGGCATCAACGGTT
>HF994130.1:9979-10817 GCA_000436915.1 Prevotella sp. CAG:1092
GCAGCCTCGCTCGTCATGCCCTGCGCCAGGAATCTGCCAGTCATCGAAGCGAGGATGGCAGCATACATAGGGCGCTGGATGTTGGAAGCCAAAAACTCGTCCATACCCTGATTGAAGAATACGGGGGCATCCGTCTTGAGCCATTGCGCAGAACCAAAGATGCCCGAAGTGTGGCGCCAAAGGTTGCGATAGTTGCCCTTGAGCACAAACTCTTGTGTGATGGAGTTTTGGCGTTGTTTCTCGTTCATGGCAAGATAGTCTACCGGCATATAGTCGATATCCATAGCCATGAAATCGTAGAGATGCTGATAGGAAGTTGTGGACGAGAAGTTCAGACTGCCTATAGATGTGCCGAAATCTATTGCTGCATTAAGCATGTTGCGACGATAACGGCCTTGCTGATTTGTGTTTGGGTTGTCGGTTGTGTCATCATCAGCCATAGCGCCATAAGGGAAGGCATTCTGGTGAGTATGCTGGAAGTCGACAATAGCGTTGAGATAGCTTGTGGCTGAAGGAGCATAAACGAACTTAAATCGTCCACCCGCCTCCTGACTCTTGTCGGCTTTGGTGTCGAGAAGATGATTGCGGAGATAGCCTTGGTCGTTGACAAAGAAACCAGCTATAGAGAAGCCAGCCTTGTCGGAAATACGACGGCGAAGGTTGATGTTGGTGGAGATTAATCCGTGGGTGGCTATAGTTCTGCCCCACTCAAAGCCTGGTTCTGAGATAGGGTTGCGACTATATATGCGCACTAATCCTCCCTCGGTATTCAGACCATAGAGTGTGCCTTGCGGACCACGCAGGATGTCGACACGGCTGATGTCGTGGAAGAAAGTAT
>HF994130.1:10881-14270 GCA_000436915.1 Prevotella sp. CAG:1092
TACATAGATGCCTACGGCAGGAGAATTGATGCGCGAGCCGATGCCACGCACATACATAGCCGAGGTATAGCGAGAGCCATATTTAGGCATAACGAAGTTGGGAACATAGCTCGAGAGCTCGCGCAAGTCGGTGGCATGGAGCGTAAACATATCTTTTGCCGAGAGCATAGTGGAGCTGACGCCCTGACGACGCAACAAGAACTGCTCTTTTGGTTGACGCACTACGCACACTTCGTCGAGCTCATATACATGCGATGAGTCGACAACTTCTGTAATCTCTTTAGCCTTTGCATTAGCGGCAAGCGACATGGCCGCAATAAAAATGGGGAATACAATCTTTCTCATAACTGCATGCAAAGGTATGGCTTTTCCGAAAACCTTGCAATCCTAATAAATTAGGATAATAGCAGAAAATCTACTCGTTTATGGCACCACACTTAGGGCATTTGCCTTTGCTATGCATCAAGGCTCCACACTTGCCACAACGATATGGCATACGATTGTGGCGAAAATGGCGACGCAGGGCAAAGTATATATATATAATAAGGAGAAGATAGCCTACATAGTAGAGCGAGGTGATGCTGAAGATGATATAGTTGGCAGCACAAACGGCAAGCAGTCCGCTAAGATAGATTACGGCATCGCCAAAAGGAAGCTGATGGCGCACATCGTCGACAGCAGCCAAGCCAACGAGCAACATCGACCACACTAAGCACAAGAAGATAGACAACTCGAGTGGCAAAGCAAAGGGGTTGAGAGTGGGATGGTAATAGAAATGACGCCACATCTCAGGATTGAAAGTCTGGATATGGGCATAAAAGGTTGCCGACGTTGCTACAAGCATGGCAAGCAACGAAGGATAGAAAGAATTGATATCGCGAACATGCACTATCGGAGCCTTATGCTTGAGCAGATGGCGTATCCAATAAGATATCACAATAATGCCTATCACCACAAGGAAGATGATGAGGTGGACATCGGAGAATATGGAGATGAACTGCGAGATTGGATCGTCGGGCACCACCTTATTAAGGAACTGCGACTCACGAGTCCAACCGAAACGCGAATCTTCGGTAGCCAATTCCACCCACACAGAGTCGATGCTATCGGTAGGGATAATGCGGATTTCAGCCACAGCCAGCATGTCGTGCTTGTAGGCGGGAAAGGAGTCGACCTCCATGCCTGTAGACAATATCTCCTCAGGTTGTTGCGAATATAGCACCACAGAATCTTGCTTCACCACAAAGTTATAGTTGTTGGTGTAATGATGCTCAGAGAAAAACGATAGAGAGTCTATCTGATGTTCGCTGAGTTGCACCATAGCATCATTCTTCTTGCCCACCTTATGATAGCATGAAGACAGCATCGAAAGGAGGAGAAGAAGGATGAGGAGCGAAAAAGAATTGTTGATGATTCTTCTTGCTATAGTGGGTGAAGAGAGATTGCGCATGATCGTATTATTCTGAAATTACATTCATTTGACATTCGTCGCATTGGAACTGCAGACGGAATCTTCTGCCGTCGCCAAGACGAAGATATAATGGCTCGTGCCATGTAGGAGCCTTATCTCCACGTTTCACACAATGACCTAAGGCATAGCGAAGACAATGGCGGCATTGCATAACAAGAGCCGACTTCACAGGTTCCACCTCGTAGGCTTTGCTCTGAGCTGTTAGTCCCTCGACAACATAGAAGCGTGATGCTTCGCTATTAGAGATGTTGTAGGTGTAAGGAAACTTGCGATATTCTGGTTGCCAACAAAGGTTGTCTGCTCCTGGCTTAGCGCTATGATTAGCAACCTTGGCAGCTTTAGCAACATCAGCTGTTGCCGAGTCAGCCTCCATGTCAACCATTTCCTCATAAGCTTCGATGGCTCTACGACGAAGGTCGGCAAGCAGGCTCGAAGGAATGAAGCACTCCTCTACCCCACTACCAAGCTCCACTTGCGAGCATATGTATGGAGTGTTGCCCAGTTTGGTGAGCTGTCGCTGTATGTTAGCCGCCTGTGGCTTCTGCGCCTGCTGATGTTCACATTCGAGCGATGCCATAGGATTGCCATCGATAGATAGTTCAAAGCCTTCGTCTATCATATCCAAGCGCATGGTGATAGTGAGTTTGCGTTGAGCTGTAGTGCCAGCAAGGATGCGCTCGAAAGCCACATCGTTGTTGCGATAGAGAGCCATGCCTGGTTTCAAGCCTGCAGGCATACGCAAAGGAAATAGTCTGCCACCCTCAGCACGGTTTACTCTGAAGCCTTCCAACTCTCGCTGCGCATTTATAAAGCACAGTCCGTCACCATTGGCAAAGGCAGCCAAGCCAGCAACGTTGAAGCTGTTGCCTCTAATTTCCTTCACCTTTCCTACATATTCGCCAAGAGCCTTTGGAGTGTCGAAAGATACAATATCACGTTGACGCCCCTTAAGGAAATATGTGGTGAAGCCACGATTAAAGGTTTTCTTCAATTCAGGTGTGAACGAATATTCCACCTCACCCTTAGAAGCACGACAATACTCCTGAGGACGGCGAGATATAAGTTTGTTGAGTTGCTGCGAATATGCCGAAACAACATTCTTGACGTAAGCCACATCCTTTAGTCTGCCCTCAATCTTGAAAGAGCATGCCCCGGCGTCGGCAAGTTCTTCGAGATGGTCTATTTGGCAAAGGTCTTTTAGCGACAGCAGATGGCGCTGGTGTTCTATCTCCTTGCCGTCGGCATCGATAAGGTCGAACTTCATTCGGCAGAACTGAGCACACTCGCCACGGTTGGCACTACGGTCGAAACAATATTGCGAAGCATAGCACAAGCCAGAATAGCTAACGCACAATGCTCCATGAACAAACACCTCGAGCTGCAATTCAGGGTCGGCATCGTGGATGGTGCGAATTTCTTGCGTAGACAGTTCGCGTGCCAACACCACTCGCTCCATGCCATGGTCGCGAAGCCAAAGCGCCTTCTCCTTGGTGCGAGTGTCGCATTGGGTAGAAGCATGCAACGGTATGATGCCACGACATAGTTTTGCCAATCCCATATCCTGCACCAACAAGGCGTCTACACCTATGGCTGCAAGCTGACGCACGAGAGCCATAGTGTCGTTGAGTTCATGTTCGTAGATGATGGTGTTGACCGTTACGTATACCTTTGCTCCATACTTATGTGCATGAAGGCATAGGGAGGCAATATCTTCGATGGAGTTGCCTGCAGCAGCACGTGCACCAAAGCGTGATGCACCAATATATACTGCATCGGCACCATGGTCGATGGCGGCAATACCGCATTCCAAGTTTTTGGCAGGAGCCAAGAGTTCGAGGGTTCGCATTATGTTGTATATAATGTATTTACTGAAGTTTCGCATGTACGGAAGTTATAGTAGTTAAAGAAGTTATCACTC
>HF994131.1 GCA_000436915.1 Prevotella sp. CAG:1092
TATTGTCGCTGATGGTAGCGCTGATGGTAGGCCGCAAATATTGCTTCGACGACTATATGGCGCTGAAGAAGGATGTGGCTAAATAACTCAACTTTTGCAAATGCGCTCAGTAATATAATAACAACGTGATACCAACAAAGCTGATAGCTGAACAGAAGTTTGCGGAGTTTAATGCCCTGATTTTCCAGGGCAAGCTGCCGCAGATACCGATATATATGAGTAATGCCAAGGGATTCCTTGGCAAATTTGTTTTTAGCCGTAAGCGAAGTTGGCTGATGGGCGAGAAGATTAGCGATATGCACCTCAGAATAAACACTCGCTACGATATGAGCGAACGGGAACTGGAGGACACCATCATCCACGAGATGATACATTATTATATCGCGTACAATAATATAAAGGACACCTCGGCACATGGCAGGGTGTTTAGGCAGATGATGGCTGAAATCAACGAGCAATATGGACGCGAGATTACGATTAGCCACAGAAAATCGGACGAACCGCTGGTAGACACGGCACAGAACAGGAAGAAATGGCACGTGGTGGCGGTGGTGGACTTCAACGACGGCAGACGCGGAGTGAAGGTGCTGCCAAAAGTGGCGCAGAGCATAGCGTGGTATAAGCAAAATGTGGAACGGGCGCCAGGGGTGAAGGAGGTGAAGCTGGTGTGGAGTCTCGACGTGATGTTTAATAAGTTTCCGGTATCGAAGAGCCTGAAAGTGCATATCGTAGACCGACAGGCGCTGGAAGAAGCGCTAAAAGAGAGTGTAGCTCTTAAAAAACTTTAATTGTTTGAGGACGAAAGGCGAAAATACGTGATATTTTTGTATTTTTGCATCCTAAAACGTATTTCGACGTGAAAATAACAGAAGTGGTAAGTGCCCTTGAGAGATTCGCGCCTCTGCCTCTGCAAGCTGACTACGATAATGCCGGCATGCAGATTGGATTGACAGAAGCGGAAGTGTCAGGGGCTTTATTGTGTCTTGACGTCAACGAGCAAATCGTAGACGAGGCTATCCAGAAGGGCTGCAATCTTATTGTGGCTCATCACCCGTTAATATTCAGAAAACTGCGTCGCATCACAGGCGAAGACTATGTGCAACGCGTTGTGATGAAGGCTATTAAGAACGATATAGCCATCGTTGCTATGCACACCAACTTGGATAGTGCCAAGGGAGGCGTGAACTACAAGATAGCTGAGAAAATGGGGCTCAAGGAGCTGGAATGGATGGGCTCGCAGCAGAATGTGGGCGGAATAGACGGTGGCGAAGGCGTGATAGGAACGCTGAGCGAGGCTATGGCTGCCGACGACTTTGTGCTGATGCTGAAAAAGGTGTTTGGCGTGGAGTGTGTGATGGCTAACGAGCTGATAAGAAGAAAGATAAGCCGTGTGGCGCTATGTGGCGGTGCGGGCGACTTCTTGTTGCAGGATGCTATCAACGCCAGGGCTGACGCTTTTGTGACGGGCGAAATGCACTATCATCAGTATTTCGGCCACGAGCAGGAGATACAGATTGCCGTGATCGGACATTATCAGAGCGAGCAGTTTACGATAGAACTACTGAAGGAAATCATCGAAAGAGACTGCCCTGGAGTGAAATGCACGATGACGGAGACAAATACAAACCCGATAATTTATCTATAAACAACGATATTATGGCAAAGAAAGAAATTTTGGAATTGACAGAGGAAGAGAAGTTGAAAACTCTCTATGAACTGCAAACCACATTGTCGGCTATCGACGAAAAGCGTGCGCTAAGAGGTGAGTTGCCTCTTGAGGTGCAGGACTTGGAAGACGAAATCGTAGGTCTGAACACTCGTATGGAGAAGATTGAGAACGAAATCAACGAATTCCAGTATGCTGTGTCGCAGAAGAAGTCTGAGATTGAGCAGGCTCAGGCAAGTGTGGAGCGCTATCAGAAACAGCTCGACGAGGTGAAGAACAACCGCGAGTATGACACCCTGACTAAGGAGATAGAATTCCAGAACTTGGAGATTGAACTTTGCAAGAAGAAGATAAAGGATGCTGTGATTAAGATCGACGAGCGTCATCGCGACCTTAAGCATGCTCAGGAGCTCTTGGCAGACCGCAACGTGGCTTTGAAGCAGAAGAAGGGCGAGCTCGACGAGATTATGCAGGAAACTCGCGAAGAGGAAGAGGCTCTGAAGGCTAAGGCAAGCGAACTCGAGGACAAAATCGATGAGCGCCTGTTGGCAAGTTTCAAGCGTATCAGAAAGAATGCCCGCAATGGTTTGGGTATCGTATATGTGCAGCGTGATGCTTGTGGCGGTTGCTTCAACAAGATTCCACCTCAGCGTCAGCTCGATATCAAGATGCACAAGAAGATTATCGTTTGCGAATACTGCGGACGTATCCTCATCGACCCAGAGTTGGCAGGCGTTCAGACTGCTGTGGTAGAGGAAAAGCCAAAGCGTAAGCGTGCAATCAGAAAGACTAAGAAAGAAGAGGAATAAAGAAAAGAGAAGAGTGAAGAACGAAGAGTGAAGAATCC
>HF994132.1:0-3919 GCA_000436915.1 Prevotella sp. CAG:1092
GTTCTTGGCAACAATCTTCTTCTTGCTGCTCTCTATGTCTTCGCCATTCTTTAGGTGTTGAACCATTTCCTCTACCTTGCGTACAGAATATCCATTCTTCTGAATCTCCTTAAAAAGGCGAATCTGAAGCGAAGGACTATCCAATGCCAACAAGGCACGAGCGTGTCCCATGTCGATTTCATGTTTCTGTAATGCCATCTGTATTTGAGCAGGAAGCTTCAGCAGTCGCAGATAGTTGGTTATCGCAGCACGGCTTTTGCCCACACGCTCCGAAACCTTCTCTTGAGTCATACCTGTATTTTCAAGCAAATGCTCATAAGCAAGAGCAATCTCGATGGCGTTGAGGTCTTCGCGCTGGATATTCTCCACGAGCGCCATCTCCATCACATTCTCGTCCTTGATGGTGCGGATGTATGCCGGAATAGCCTTTAGTCCAGCAAGTTGCGAAGCTCTCCATCTACGTTCACCAGCAATAATCTGGAACTTGTTTTCAGCCACCTGTCGAAGTGTAATAGGCTGAATGATGCCAATTTCGCGAATGCTGATGGCAAGTTCCTGAAGTGCATCCTCGTCAAACTCACGTCGAGGCTGATTAGGGTTAGCTTCTATCTGGTCTATGGCAATCTCATTGATAGTAGAGCTGCCTTGTGTGCGCACTCCCTCGGTAGAGATTAGAGCGTCGAGTCCTCGTCCTAATGCGTTGTATTTCTTGTGTATAGCCATTATGTTATTATTAAGTGAAGAGTGAAGAACGAAGAGTGAAGAACGAAGAGTGAAGAATTCTCTTGTCTTTACTCTATTGTTTTGTGAAAAAACTAAAGTGTAGAGGATGAAAGCTAATGGATTCATCACTCTTCGTTCTTCACTTAGTTTAAGAGTTCTTGTTAATGATTTCCTTAGCCAAAGCCAGGTGGTTCTTTGCTCCGTTCGACTCTGCGTCGTATAGTATCACAGGCAATCCGTGGCTTGGACATTCGCTAAGTTTTACGTTGCGCTGAATCACGGTCTTGAATACCAACTCCTGGAAGTGTCTCTTCACCTCATCGTAAATCTGGTTGGCAAGACGAAGACGACTATCGTACATAGTGAGAAGGAAACCCTCTATTTCGAGTTTTGGATTAAGTTTGCTCTTGATAATCTTGATAGTGTTGAGGAGTTTGCTGATTCCCTCAAGGGCGAAGTATTCGCATTGCACAGGTATTATCACGGAGTCGGCAGCAGTCAAAGCATTAACTGTAATAAGACCCAACGAAGGCGAGCAGTCGATAAGAATATAGTCGTAGTCGTCTCTGATAGGAGCCAACAACTGCTTTGTTACCTTTTCACGGTTTTCGATATTCAGCATTTCTATTTCTGCGCCTACAAGGTCGATATGGCTTGGTATGATGTCGAGTCCGTTGATATCAGTAGTATAGATAGCGTCTCTAACGTCGGCGTGGTCAATGATACATTCATAGAGTGAGCAGTCTACTTCTGCCAGGTCTATACCCAATCCTGATGATGCGTTTGCCTGTGGGTCGGCATCTACAACGAGCACCGACTTTTCGAGAGTAGCGAGTGATGCTGCAAGGTTTATAGATGTTGTAGTCTTGCCTACACCGCCTTTCTGATTTGCTAATGCAATAATCTTTGCCATGGTTTTCTTAATCTTTGTTTGTGTAAAAGATAGCTTTCGTCTTCCTTTCCTTCATGTATGTGAAAGCTTGTCTTTACAGAATTTATTCTGCAAAGTTACATATTTTATGCGAGATAGACGTAAATTAAAGGTTTTTTCGTACTTTTGCATGCAAATTAAATATTCTACTTACCTCAGCCCATAGGTTTTGTAACTATAAGCGAAGGCTTTGTGAGGTAGAAAGATACAGATGATTATGAATTCAAAAACACCTTTAATTCTCATTTCCAACGATGATGGCTACCAGGCTCCTGGTATCAATAAGCTCGTAGACATGTTGCGTCCGTTAGACGTCAAGATACTCGTTTGTGCTCCCGATGGTCCACGTAGTGGCTATTCGTGTGCTTTCTCTTCTGAGTTGCCTCTAAGATTGTGGCATAAGTGGAGCGACGACAAAGTGGATGTCTGGGCATGCAATGGCACACCTGTAGACTGTGTGAAGCTTGCTATCGACCAACTGCTCGAAGGCAAAATGCCTGATATGGTTATTGGCGGAATCAATCATGGCGACAATTCTACTGTAAACAATCATTACAGCGGCACCATGGGCATTGCCAAAGAGGGTTGTATGAAATATATCCCTTCTATAGCCTTCTCAAGTTGCTATTATAATCATGATGCCAACTTTGAGCCTTTGAGCGAATATGTAAGAAATATTGTGAGCAACGTGCTTGCTAATGGTTTGCCACGTGGTGTATGCCTGAATGTCAACTTCCCTGCCATGCAGGAGTTCAAGGGCGTAAAAGTTTGCCGAATGACCTTTGGTCGTTGGATCAACGAAGTGGTGAAGGCTCATCAGCCACGAGGCTACGACTATTACTGGATGGTGGGCGAATATGCCAACGACGAGCCTACAGCCGAAGATACCGACCAATGGGCTTTGTCGCATGGCTATGTTGCCATCACACCTACACGCATCGACGTTACGGCTTACGAGATGATCGACACCATCAAGAACTGGAATCTGTAGAACCAATCTTCATAGCATGAAATACTATATCATAGTAGGCGAGGCGAGTGGCGACCTGCATGCTTCTCATCTTATGGCATCGCTGAAAAAAGAAGACAGTCAGGCTGAGTTTCGCTTCATCGGAGGCGACCTTATGCAAGCTGTTGGTGGCACCTTGGTGAAACACTATCGTGAGATGGCTTACATGGGCTTTGTTCCCGTGTTGCTACATCTGCGCACCATCTTCGCCAACATGGCTTATTGCAAGCGCGATATAGTGGAGTGGAAGCCTGATGCCTTGATACTTGTCGACTATCCTGGGTTCAACCTCGATATAGCCAAATACATCCATTCTACAACGAATATTCCTATCTACTATTATATTTCTCCAAAGATATGGGCATGGAAGGAATGGCGCATCAAGGCAATAAAGCGCGACATCACAGCCTTGTTCTCTATCCTGCCTTTCGAGGTTCCTTTCTTCGAGCAGAAGCATGGCTACCCAATCCACTATGTGGGCAACCCTACTGCCGACGAGGTGCGCACTTTCTGCAAGGAATATAAGGAGACAAAGGATGAATTCTGCGATAGGAATAATCTTGATAAAAATAAGCCTATTATAGCGCTCCTTGCTGGTAGCCGCAAGCAGGAGATAAAAGACAACTTGCCAATGATGATACAAACGGCATCACAGTTTGCCGACTATCAGATGGTGTTGGCTGGTGCACCTTCTATCGACGACGATTATTATAATAAATATGTGGAAGGTAGCAACGTAAAGTTGGTTCACAACGACACCTACGCTTTGCTTTCACATTCCACTTGCGCTCTCGTAACGAGTGGTACGGCTACTCTCGAAACAGCACTCTTCGGCGTGCCACAGGTGGTATGCTATAAGACTCCTATCCCTCGTTTCATGCGATGGGCTTTCAATCATATTTTAAAAGTGAAGTATATCAGTCTTGTCAACCTCGTTGCCGACCGTGAGGTGGTGCCAGAGCTATTTGCCGATAAGTTCACCTTTAATGATATCACCCATCATCTCAGCCTTATCCTTCCAGGAGGCGATGGTCGCGAGGCTATGCTTCGAGGCTACGACGAGGTGAAGGCAAAGCTTGGTAATGACGTTGCGCCAGATAATGCTGCCAAGACCATGGTTGCCCTGCTGCGCAAACAATAAATCATTCATTCATTTATGCGAGTATATGCATAAATAAATGCGAGTAGTCGCATCGGGCAATACGACTACTCGCAAATAGCAACGCGACTATCCGCATCGGCTGATGCGGATAGTC
>HF994132.1:3929-8830 GCA_000436915.1 Prevotella sp. CAG:1092
GATGCGGATAGTCGCGTTTTCTCTTTTACTTTCTTTTTCGCCAATTATCCTTCACATAGCTCTTAGGGTATGTGGTTCGATAAAGCACGTTGCCGCCCACCTCGCGAATCCAAGTGTCGAATTCGCGTTTACCTTCTTTCAATACTATCACCCTTGCTCCACTCTTCAGATGATTATATTCTGTGTTGCCACCCGAGAAGCGGCCGTGAGCCAACAATACATTAAAGTAGGAAACAGCATAGTCGTTGTCGTGGTCGTGTCCGCAGAACACACCCATGATGTCGCCCATCTCCTTTATCGAAGCAAACATGCCGCTATTTAAAGAAGGGCTGTATGCTTTCTCCAGTCGTGAACCATACATAGGGCATTGAGTGTTGTCTGTGGCATAGTTGAATTCAGGCAACGGAATGTGGAGGAATGCAAGCGAAGGTACAGGTTTGCCGCCATTTTTCTGCTTGTATACGGTAGAGCGCTGTCGATACCAGGTTATTTGGTTGTGGCTTATCCATTGGTAGCCACCAATGCCGCCTATAGCTGGTTTGTTGTGAGTGTCGATGCAATATAGCACGGCAGCAGTTCGCTTGCCGTTGGATGACAGAATAGGTAGCGAATAGTCGGTGTTCTTACCTTGCAATACGGGCATCACGCAGTTTGGAGTCTTCTGCATTTGGTTGTATAGGGCTACAGCTGGCGTTTTGAAGTCGTAGTCGTGGTTGCCGAAGGTCATGCAGAAAGGCACGCCAAGTTGGGCAAATGTCTTTAATACTACCGATAGAGTGCTATCGGCAGGAGCTGAATAGATGATGTCGCCAGTTACTACCACGAGGTCAGGTTTCTCGGTCTCTACCATTTCTCTTACACAGGCAAGTCCCTGTTCCGAGGCCTTCACTCCGAGTTTATAGTGCAAATCTGTAATCTGCACAATCTTGAATAATCCTTTTTTGAAGCGTAGTGTATTTTGCGCAAAGGCTTGACCTATGCACATTAGCATGGTCAAGCCTAAGATAAGTTTCCTAAACATTTTGTTTGTCTTAGTTGAAATAATAAAGGAATACGGCTATGCCTTCGAGAGCAGGCTTGCGCTCGCCTTCTATTTCTATGCGGAAGTCGATCTCCGTCTTGCATGTGCCGCGGAGGTTCTGAATTTGGTGAAGCTTTGTCACCAAGCGAACTCTGCTGCCTGTGATAACAGGCTTGCCGAAGCGCATGTGCTCGATACCATAGTTTACAAGCATCTTGATGTTCTTCACCTCGATAATCTGATCCCAGAGGTATGGGAGTACAGAGAGTGTGAGATAGCCGTGAGCTATGGTCGACTTGTATGGACTTTCGGTTTTAGCTCTCTCCACGTCTACGTGAATCCATTGGTGGTCGAGAGTTGCGTCAGCAAACATGTTGATGCGGTCTTGGTCTATCTGCAACCATTCGCTTGTACCGAGCACTTCGCCAAGATGTGAGGCAAAGTCCTCGTAAGAGTTTACTATAAGTTTTTCCATGTTGTGTATATAAATTATTTCTTGTTCTTCTTGTATTCTGCGTCGAACTTCAGAAGTTTCTTGTATTCCTTCTTAGTGATGCGCATGAACGAGCCGTGCTGTGGTCCAGTAACGCCCTTTATGTCTACAGGGTCGTGGAAGTTGCGCAGGTTTTCGTCAGCCTTGCAAATGCGATAGTGCTTAGGGTGGTCGCTATACTGGATATAAGCCACGCGCCATGTCTTGTCGCCAATAAGCTGGAAAGCACTTGAACCTTCGCAGTTTTTGCGACCTTCGAAGCTCACGTAGTCGTCTTCTACAGGCTCGCCCCAACCATGGGTCAAGTATTTGCTTGTAGCGGTATAGATACCAGGCTTTCCACCTTCCTTCTTGATGAGCATATGGTATAGACCGTCGTCGAGCAGATTGATGTCGGCATCGATGGTAGCATATCCCCAGTCGAAGAGTAGCTTTGGAGTGGTAATCTCTGTAAAGTCCTTGTTAGCGTAGCTATAGTACATGCGGTCGTACTTCTCTTCCGCACGGTTTAGCATAGAGTAGTAAATCATGTATCCGCCCTTGTCGCCATTCTTCCATCTATAGTCTGGGTCCCAGAATATCTGAGGTGCCCATACGCGGTTGATAGTAGACCAGTCCTTGTATGGCGATGGTGCTGTAGGGTCTGAGAATATCTGCTGTCCCTTGCGATAGTCGAAGGTAACGCTTGTCCAATGTATCAAGTCGTCGCTCTTAAAGAGGTCGATACCATAGTTGTCCCATTTGTGCGACTTTGCTACACACATATCTGTTGTCACCATCACATATCCCTTGCCGTTGTAAGCACGAGTGATAAAGGCGTCGCGTGTGCCACCCTCTATGCGTGCCAACTTTGTTTGGTCGAAGATAGGTTCACCGTCGATAATGTCTTGATAGTTGTATCCGTCGCGGCTCACAGCATATGCTGTCCACTCTCCCTTATCGCTCATGTGGCAATATAGGTAGCCGTAGTCGCCCTTCACAAGGTTTTGAGCCGAGGCTGTTAGAAAACATGTCATGCCAAGTACTGTAAGCAAGGCTTTCTTTGAACTTAGAATAGTTTTGATGTTCATAATTTTTAGGTGGTTTATTATTATGGTTTTGTTAGTTAATAATCAAATGCGAGTACAAAAATACACATTATTTCGCAATTTATCAAGCGTTTGAGGATTTATTCCACTTTATACGTATTTATATATAATAAAAAAGGTAGCTTATTAATATAATAAGGTGTCGATATGTTCTTTTTGAAGAAAACTAAATACAACAATTATATGATAAAAAAACTATTCTTACCATTAGCCCTAAGCCTAAGCGTTGCTTACTCGGCTTCGGCTCAAGACAGTACGATGGTGAAGTTCGACTTTGCTTCTACAGCCGATTCGGCTAAGTTGTACAATGCAACTTTGTGTCAGGGTGCAAAACTTATTAATTATGGAGAAGCCAACGTGCTTGCTTTGGGCAACGACGATGGGTATTTCGATTTTGGTGCCGACTTCGGTAAAGTGATAGGCTCGCTTGAGGCGTTCACTATAGTTACCGATCTCTACATCCCAGAGTCTACTGACATCACAAAGAATGGAAACTTCGTGTGGTGTTTCGCTAACTCGTCTTCTACGGGTTACCTGTTTTTGGGGGCTAAGGAAACACGCTATGCCATCACCAAAACCAACTATTCTGACGAAAGCGGCGTGTCGTTGAAAACTCCACTTCCTAAGGGTAAATGGATTAATCTGACAGTTGTCGTCAAGAAATTGGGAACTACTGGCAAATTTTATGCAAACTTCTATATCGACGGTAGCCTTGGTGGATCTACGTCTAACATATCATGGACTTTGTCGCCAAAGGAAATTGGCAACACCATAATGAACTATCTCGGCAAGAGTTGCTATAATGGCGATGCATATCTGAAGAATGCTATGTTCCACGACTTCAGACTTTACAACTATGCTCTGCCTGTACGAACGCTTAAGGCTGTCACAAATATGGCAAAGCAAAACAACGTGAAGCTAAATAAGTATGCCGATTCGCTTGCGATTGATGAGAAAATTAATAATGCAACAATCGAGCTGAATACTAAGAATTTGATGGATGATATAGAACTGCCAACTACCATTGGCGACTATGCAAAGGTTGTGTGGACAACCTCGAATGCTAATGTCATCACAGCCGATGGCACTATCACTCGTCCTGTTTTCGGACGTCCTGTTGCTACTGCCACTCTTACTGCTACCATCATTTCTACTGCTACAAAATTTTCAGAGGAGGGATTGGTGACAAAGAAACTTAATTTCGATGTTACAGTATTGCCTGAGTTCTCTGATGCTGAGACCATCGCCTACGACCTCGAGCATTTGAAAATTGGTGGGAAAAATAATAATGTGAAAATTGGTGGTAATATTAATAATGTATATGATAAGCTCACTTTGCCTACCGTAGGCGAACTTGGTTCGGTTATTACATGGAAGTCGGCTGATACCAATTGGCTAACTAATACAGGTCGTGTGGTTAAGCAACCTGATGGCAAGAAGCAACAGGTTACTCTTACTGCAACTCTCTTGCGCGGTAAAGAGCATATCTCGCACGATTATACAGTAACTATCCACGAGCGCGAGCCTTATTCTCATTATCTCTTCGTTTACTTCCCATCAAACAACAACGAGAATCTATACTATGCTATCTCTGAGGATGGCTACAATTATACTCCGCTCAACAATGGTCAAGCTTTCTTCAAGGCAGAGGGCAACACTATAATGGGTGGTTTGCGCGACCCACATATCTTGCGTGGTCCTGATGGCAATTTCTATATGGCTGTCACAGATATGATGTGCTCAAAGGGATGGTCGAGCAACCGCGGACTGGTATTGATGAAGTCGTCAGACCTTATCAATTGGACTTGCAGTAAAGTACATTTCCCTAAAAAATATGCAGGTACCAATTTTGCCAACGTAACTCGTGTTTGGGCTCCTGAGACTATCTACGATAATCAGGCTGGTAAGTATATGGTCTACTTCTCGTTGCTGACAAACGATGGCACCATACCATACGATAAGGACTTTTATTGCTATGCCAACGACGACTTTACCGACCTTGTTGGCGAACCAACATACCTCTACGACCGTGGCTCGGCTACCATCGATATGGATATCGTATACAACGAAAGCGACTCGTTGTATCATGGATTCTTTAAGAACGAAGGTCTTGGTGGCATCTGTAAGGTTACTGCTCGTACGCTTACAGCTCCCGAAGGTCAGCCTCTTGGCTCGCAATGGTCGGAACCTTCACCTACTTTGCAGCAGACAAATGTTGCCGTAGAGGGTGCGGGAGTATTCAAATTCATCAACCAGGATAAGTGGTGCTTGATGTACGACTGCTATACCAGCGGATACT
>HF994132.1:8867-32767 GCA_000436915.1 Prevotella sp. CAG:1092
GCTCTTCCGACGATCTTAACAAGTTTACTTGGGAGAAGAATACTACAACCTCAGGCGCATTCACTCCTCGCCATGGCACAGTACTTCCTATCACAGCCGAAGAAGCTCGCAAACTTCTCGAAGCATTCCCTGTAGATGGTCTTACTGCTAAAATTTCTGCTGCTACAAATCATCGCATCAAGCAGGAAAACCTGGATATCAAGGCACAGGAAATATTTATCCCAGTAGAGCAGGGTACTGATATCTCTGCTTTCGACCCTATGTTTGTTGCCACTCCCGGAGCCGTAGTTGCTCCAGAGGGTGAGCAGGATTTCACAAAGGGTGAGGTTACTTATACCGTGAGCTTGAATGGTCAGACCAAAACATATAAGGTGAGTGTAGCTGCCGAGGGCAACCCTATCATCCCAGGTTTTCATGCCGACCCTGAAGTGCTATTGTCAAAGAAGACTGGTCGTTTCTATGTTTATCCTACTTCTGATGGTTATAGTGGTTGGGGTGGCTACTTCTTCGATGTATTCTCTTCGCCTGATCTTGTACACTTCACCAACGAGGGTACCATTCTCAACCTCTCTGCTGGTCATGATGCACCTTGGGCAAGTGGCAACGCATGGGCACCTTGTATCGAAGAAAAATGGGTAGATGGCAAATGGAAATACTTCTATTATTTCAGCGCTCATAATGCTTCTGTAAATAAGAAAACTCTTGGTGTAGCTGTTGCGGAAAACCCAACAGGTCCTTTCAAGGCTTCTAAGGCTCCTCTCTTCACGTCTACAAGTGGTGGTCAGATGATCGATTCTGACGTCTTTACCGATCCTGTTAGCGGACAGTCGTATCTCTATTATGGCAACGGACAGCTTCACTATCGTTTGCTCAACGACGATATGATTTCTGTTGGCAATACAGAATATACTATTACCCCACAGGGTGGCTCGCTTGCTGATTATGCTTTCCGTGAGGGCGTATATGTATTCTATCGTAATGGCTTGTACTATTTCCTCTGGAGTGTCGACGACACAGGTTCTAAGAACTATCATGTGGCTTATGGCACCAGCACATCGCCTACAGGTCCTATAACAGTTGCCAAGGAACCTGTTATCCTTATCCAAGATGCCGACAACGAGATTTATGGCACAGCCCATAATTCTATCGTCAACATCCCAGATACCGACGAGTGGTACATCGTTTACCATCGCATAAACAAAAAGTATCTTTCAAATGGCCCTGGCTACCATCGTGAGGTTTGCGTTGACAAGCTTGCTTTTAATGCTGATGGCACAATAAAGCGTACCATTCCTACTCGCAAGGGTATCGACCCTATCGATACTACCGACCTTATAAATGGTACCACAGCCGTTAAAGGTATCTCTACTTCTGATAGCAAGTTGGCTCATACAATATACTATTCTGTAGAAGGCAAAATGCTTGGCAACTCAAAGCCTACAGCCAATGGCATCTATGTGCGCCAAGAGATAATGGCCGATGGCTCATCACGTGCTATGAAGGTTATGGTGAAGTAAAAAAAACATTTATCGCCTAACAGCTGTTAGACAAAATAATAATCTAAAAGGGTTGAACTCCTACATTTGGAGTTCAACCCTTTTAGATTATTATTTCGTTTATTTTTATGGTTCCTATTTCTTTCCTGCTTTCCTAACTTTTCTCATAGCTTTGTCTCTAATCTGTCTTACTCGCTCGCGCTTTTTTCCCATCACTTCGGCAATCTCTGCCATAGTGCGCTTTTCGGTATTTAGCCCATAGATCATGGTTACCACCTGCTTTTCACGGTCGTCGAGCAAAGGTAGGCAGACGGTTAGCTGTTCATGAAGGTCGGCAATCTCTTGGTCTTCACCAGGTATTGGCGACGATGGATCTTCTACAACACTCAGCAAGTTTACATTATCTCTGCCGCCCAAAGGAGCATCCATAGATAGTGGGGTAGAGCGCTTACGCTCGGCAGGAGTATCCATGTCGCGAGGAATACGATATAGACCCGACATCTGCTCTATCGACTGCTCCATAGCTCTGCGGATGTATGGTGCAGCATACGAAGCAAAACGGCAGCCATGACCAGGCTCATATTTCTGTGCAGCCTTTATCAAAGCCATATTGCCTTCGCCTACCAAATCGTCGATATCAGCACCACGTCCCTTATATTGGTTTGCCAATGACACCACAAACTTCAAGCAAGCACATGTCAGCTTGTCTAATGCACGCTGATTGCCCTGCTTAATCTGTGCTGCCAATAGCGCCTCTTCTTCTGCCGTTAGCATGCTGATGTTTCCTATCTCATTGATATATTTGCCAAAAGCATTATTCTTGTTGTCCATATTCGTATTCTTATTGTGTTTTATAGACGCAAAAATACTACTAAATATCGGGAAAAACAAATTTTCCTCTGCTTTCTTGTTAATCTCGTGGATATTGCGTAATTTTGCACAATACGTTCAGAAACAATATTAAATAATAAATATATATGGAAAAAATGGAATTTTTAATGGCACAAGACAAGAGTATTATTCTTCTCTACTTCTTTCTTTTCTTGGTTCTCTGTCTCCTTGTATGGGTTATTGCAGAACTAAAGAATATGACTCTCACTTACGAGCACTCTGAAGAAGAGGAAGAGGGCTGGCATGAGATGGAAGAGCATCGTGCAGACCATGAGCTCAACATCAGAGACATTTTGCACAATAGTACTTTCCGTGGTTTCAAAGCCATCTAAAGTAGAATAATATGAAGAAACAGTTATTAGGTCTTGCACTCCTTGCTTTGGCTAACTCTGCTATGGCACAGGATGCTAACACCCTACGCATAAAAGGACAGCTCGATGTATTTACCGATTCTGTTTTGGTATACCATACTTCTCCAAAGAATGTTGTTGATACTATTGCTTTGAAGGATGGCAAGATGGATTTTTCTATCAACCTCGACAAACCTCAGATGATACAGCTTGCTTCTCCTGCATTTGCTCGTGGCGAACAGCAGGCAAGACAAGCCGGACAGACTGCATGGCTCGTTGGCGTACCTGGTGAGACTATGGAGATTTCGGGCGATGAACTTTCAAGACTTAACTATTCAGGCTCGGAGTTCTATAAGCAATATGGTATGATTGATTGCATCAAGGATAGCTTCATCGCAAAGATGAATAATTTCCAAGATGAATATCGCACTCGTCTTGCTGCAGGCGAAAACAAGCAGCTGGTGACTAATGATGTGATGAAGAAGATGGAAGCTTGCGATGGCGCATACAAGGATGCTGTGCTCGATTTCGTCAAGAATCATCCCGACTATGAGGCTTCTACAATGGCTCTCTACGAACTTGAGGACTATGATAGCATAATGAAAGCTCTTGGCTTCTTGTCTGAGCGTGTTCGCGAAGGCAGAATGAAAGATGTATACTCTGAGTTTGTAGATAATGCCAAGAAGGCTAAGGAGAGCGAGGAAAAGGCTGCTAAGTTGCAGGCTGCAGGTGTAGAAGCTCCTGATTTCACTCTCAACGATATCAATGGCAAGCCATTGACATTGTCAAGTCTAAGAGGTAAGATTGTTGTTCTCGACTTCTGGGGCTCATGGTGCGGATGGTGTATCAAGGGTATGCCTCAGATGAAGGAATACTACGCTAAGTATAAAGGCAAGCTCGAAATCCTTGGTATCGACTGCAACGAGACTCAAGAAAAGTGGAAGGCTGCCGTTGCTAAGCATGAGTTGCCATGGCTTCATGTCTACAACCCTCGTGGTGCCAAGAATGATGTATGCCAGACCTATGCTATCAATGGTTTCCCAACAAAGATTATCATCGGTGCCGATGGTAAGATTATTAAGACCATCGTTGGCGAAGACCCTGAGTTCTATACTATCCTCGACAGTTTGTTCGAGAAGAAATAATTGAGCAATAAAACATTTGGCTTTAACTTCTCTAACTTCTTTAACTTCCTAATAAATAAGTGAAATTTAGTCTTTAGAATAAAGATTAATATAAAAAACAAAGGATGGGTGTCTCGCGACAGCCATCCTTTTTTGTAACCTTAATAATCTAATACCATGAAAAACACTCTGCAAAGTTAATATTAAAGTTTGATATAACAAAGTTCTTTCAGTATTTTTCAATTGAAGTATTAGAAAATTAATAATATTTCATTATTTCTTTTCAGCTGCAGCACAGCTCCATGATGCTAAAGCCAAGCTAAAGAACTTGCTCATGGCATCGTCGCCTCTTGATGGAAGCACCACAGGAACCTTTGTTCCCATCAGTATTCCTGCAGTATCTGCCTGTGCAAACAGAGTTATCGTCTTATAGAAACTGTTGCCCGCTTCAATATCTGGCATTATCAAAGCATCGGCATCACCATTAATAGGCGATGTCATATTCTTTATTCTCATGGCTTCTGCCGAGCATGCCGTCTTCACGTCCATAGGACCATCGATGATGCAATTGCCAAACTCACCTTTCTCTGCCATCTCTTTCAGCTCTACATAGTCGAGAGTCAGAGGGAATGTCTTGCCATTCACTTTTTCTGTGCAATGTATCAGTGCTATCTTTGGTCGTAGCATACCGATGCCGTGGCAAAGGTCTACTATATAGCGTATTTGTTCTATGCGCTGTTGTAGTGTAGGGTATGGTATTACTGCCGAGTCGCTAAAGAACAACATCTTGTGATATGATGGCATATGAGCCAATGCTATATGAGTCATCACGGCTCCTGGCAGTAGCAGTCCGCATTGCTTGTCGAGTATAGCTCTTAGCAGGTTGTCGGTGTTGATCATACCTTTCATCAATATGTCAACCTCGCCATTGCGTGCCATCTCTACAGCTATGCGAGCAGCCTCGTCGCGCGATTCCACTCTCACCACCTTCCAATGTGTGGCATACTTCTTCAGTCTTTCATCGCTCATCACAATCTTTGAGCCACCTACGAAGGTGATGTCAACAAACTTACGTTCCAGCGCCCATTGAGCAGCTATACGTGATGATTCGTCTTCGGCACATACCAATGCCAAACGCCAACGTTTGTTGCGACATTCCAATCGTGCAAGCATGTCTTTGAAGTCTTTTAATCCTTCCATAGTATTTTCAGTTTATAGGCTTTGTTTAAGATTCGTCTTTCTTATATATATAATAATGTGTAGTTGGAAGTATCAACTTTATTTCTTCTTAAGTTTCAGTCTTGCCAATCCTCCCTCGCTTGTTTCTTTGTAAAGCGATGGCAGGTCGCGACCAGTTTGCTTCATCACCTGTACCACTTTGTCGAACGATACCTGATGATGACCGTCAGAGAATGTGGCATATAGCTCAGCATCCAACGAGCGTGCTGCAGCAAAAGCGTTGCGCTCAATACATGGTATCTGCACAAGTCCGCACATAGGGTCGCAAGTCATACCGAGGTGATGTTCCAATCCCATTTCGGCAGCATATTCTATTTGTCGTGGACCGCCACCAAACAATTGGCATGCTGCAGCCGACGCCATAGCACAAGCCACACCAACCTCTCCTTGACATCCTACTTCAGCACCGCTGATAGAAGCATTCTGCTTAACGATGTTTCCTATCAATCCTGCTGTTGCCAGCGCATGCTGTATGCGTTTGTCGCTAAAGCCGTGAGCTCTTGATAGGTGATATAGTATTCCTGGCACCACACCACACGATCCGCAGGTAGGAGCAGTAACGATAGTTCCACCAGCAGCATTCTCTTCACTCACCGCCAAGGCATATGAGAAAACAAGACCTCGGCTCTGTAGTGTAGGGCGGAAACTCGTTGTCTTAATGTAGTAATTGGCAGCCTTGCGTGGTAGATGAAGCTGACCTGGCAACACACCTTCGTGTTCCAAACCGTTTTTTACCGAGCGCTGCATAGCTTCCCAAATATCTTGCAAGAAGTCCCAAATGCCTTCATCTTCGCATTCTTCAACATATTCCCAATACTGTCTGCCATTATCCAAACACCAGTTCATGATGTCTTCAAGTTTGTTGAGCGGATATGGTTCAGGAGTAGAAAACATGTCATCTTTGTCGCCCTCTGAAAGAGCGCCACCACCAACGCTATAGACGGTCCAATCGTCTATAAGCTTATCCTTGGCATCGAAGGCTTTGAATTGCATACCATTAGGGTGGTAGGGCAATTCTATTTGTGCTTCCCATATAATCTCTACTGGAGCCAAAGGTTTTAGCACGTCCTTTATGGCTTTGTCGGTAAGGTGACCTTTGCCTGTTGCAGCGAGGCTTCCGTATAGTGTCACCTCATAGCGTGCAGCATCAGGATGTTTCTTTGAGAATAACTTAGCAGCATTTTCAGGACCCATAGTGTGGCTGCTTGAAGGACCTTTACCTATTCTGTATAGTTCTCTTAACGATTTCATTAGCTTATTTTCTGCAAATTTATAAATAAAAAATGAGAAAAGTATCCTTCTGTGCAATAAAAAAAGATAAATATAGTAAGTAAGCAAGTGAAAAAGTCAACAAGAAAATAAAGCCGAGAAAAGCATCTAATGATACTTTGGCAAGTATCACGTGATACTTTGCAAAGTAATACGTAATACTTTGGCAAGTATCACGTAATACTTTTTTGCCCCCTCTTTTTGTAAAAATGCGAGGGTATATTAAACAAAAAAGGAACTTACCATTTAGTAAGTTCCTCTTTGTTGGGATACCCGGATTCGAACCAGGAAAGGCAGGACCAGAATCTGCAGTGTTACCATTACACCATATCCCAATGTTTATCAGATGTGTATTTCTGAATTGCGATGCAAAGATACTGCTTTTTACTTAATTACCAAAACTTTTCCTCTCTTTTTTATCTTTTAAGGCTCATTTTTTCTACTTTTCATACAATTTGTATGCAGAAAATAGTGTTTAGTGTTTAATATTTAGTGTTTAATGTTTAATGTTTAGAGTTTAATGTTTAGAGATTAGGCAAAGAAAAACCGCATTCTATAAAGTGTGAACTTTTAGAATGCGGTGTTATGTGTATCTATGATATTTGTCTTTTGTTTAGATACAGACTACCTTTTACTGCTCTTTGTTTTCAGCATCGATAGCCTTGATTTTCTCTCTTACGAGCTGAGCATCATCCTTGAGCTTCTGTACCTTGCGGTTCATCTCGTCGATGAGGCTGTTGCCCTTCTTGCTACTTGCATTGAGGAAGCCGAGGTTGTTCTCGTAGGTCTGTATTTCCTGCTTTAGCTGCTCGTAGCGACGCATCAAGCGACCACGCTCGCTATCCAAAGCATCATCGCCACGCTTTGCTACATTCTTCAAGTTCGACTTGAAGTTGTCAAGACGACGACGAGCATTTGAAATATGGAATTCCTTATATAGCTTGTCTACAATCTCGTGGAATTCAGTATATACCTTATCTTTCTCCTTGAAAGGCACATGACCTACAGCTTTGTATTCAGCGATGAGCTGCTGCACCTTCTCCTGCAAGTTGTCGCCAGCTTCCTCAGCCAAAGCCTTGAGCTGTTCGATGATGCCACGCTTCTTAGCAAGATTTGCATGCTCCTCGTTGCGTGTGCCTGCGTTAGCAACATTGCGTGCCTCGAAGAACTTGTTGCAAGCTGTCAAGAAGTCGTTCCAAAGTTGGTCGCCAATCTTCTTCTGAGTAGTACCGATAGTCTTCCATTCTTTCTGCAAAGCAATGAGCTTATCAGAAGTAGACTTCCATTCGGTGCTATCGCAAAGCGCCTGAGCCTTTTCTACGAGAGCTTTCTTCTTAGCAGCATTCTCTGCAAGACGCTCTTTGAGTTGCTTGAAGAATTCAGCCTTACGGTTGAAGAAGTCGTCGCAAGCTGCACGGAAACGCTCGAATATCTTCACGTTCATCTTCTGTGGAGCAAAACCGATGGTCTTCCATTCAGCCTGGATTTCCATGATTTCCTTTGTGCGCTTCTCCCAGTCGTTAGCTGTATTGTTTTCTTCTTTGCCTATAACTTCCACCTTTTCGCAGAGTTCTGTCTTACGAGCCAAGTTTGTTTCTTCCTGCTGGCGCAAAGATTCAAAGTGCTGCTGGTGCTTCTTGTTGATAACAGTAGAAGCAGCCTTAAAGCGTGCCCAAATCTCTTCGCGCAACTCCTTAGCTACAGGACCAATCTCGCGATACTGCTGGTGCAACTCCTGCAACTGATGGAAGGCGCTGATTACGTCTGGCTCTTCATCAAGTTTCTCTGCTGCTTCGCAAAGCTTAGTCTTGAGATCAAGATTCTTCTTGAAGTCATATTCGCGAGCCTCTCGGTTAAGGTTCAACAAATCGTAGAACTGCTCCACATAGAGCTGATAGTTGCGCCAAAGTTCGTTAGCCTTTTCTGCTGGAACAGCCTTAATCTCTTTCCATTCCTGCTGCAGAGCCTTGAACTCCTGGTATGATTTGTTAGCTTCATCTGGCGATGTAGCCATAGCCTTTATCTTGTCGATAATCTCAAGCTTGCGCTTAAGGTTCTCTTGCTTTTCAGCCTCTTGCTCCATGAAAACCTTGGCTCTCTTTTCTCTGATGATAGCCATTTCCGCCTTGAAGGCTTTCTCGTCTTCATCTGGCAATAGCTGGTATTTCTCTGGGTCGCCACCTTCTTCGAGGTATTTCTTCTGTGCTTCTTCGCGCTCAGCAAAGTGAAGCTTGTAGAATACAGTCTTCAAAAAGTCTACCTCGTCTTTGCTTGGTACCTCTTCGCAATGAGCCAATTCCTTTACTCTTTCAAGCACTTCTTGTTTGTTCTTGAAAGTTGGTCGTACAGGAGCAGCCTTGCTTTCGGTTTCTTCTGTGGCAACGTTTTCTGTGTTTTCTACCTCTGCTGCGACAACAGTCTCCTGCTGCTCTTCAGCCTGCAAACCCTGTTTAAGGGTATTTTCTTGAGAGTCCATCATGTAACTGATTTGAGTTTCTGATTCGGTTTATGGTTAGCACCTCCCATCTATCCAATGGTCGATGCTCAGAATAATATGTTTACGAGTTGCAAACTTAAATAAAAAAAACGTAAAATCCTAATAAATAGGGATTTTTTTTTGTTTTTACATTATAAGAGACGCTTATGGCGTAAAATTCCCCACGATAATCCTGTTACAAGGAATGAAATCACTATGGCAATCACAAATCCATACGGATTATTCTCCATGCCATTGATGAGGTTCATACCAAGGAGTGATGCTATTAGGGTAGGGAACATCATTATAATCGTCACGGCAGTAAGCGTACGCATCACGGTATTCATATTGTTGTTAATGATGCTCGAGTAAGTGTCCATCGTCGACTCCAAGATGTCGGAGTAGATGTTGGTAGTTTCTCGTGCCTGCGTCATCTCAATGTTTACGTCCTCGATAAGGTCGGCATCCAATTCGTCTACCTGCAACTTAAACTTCAGCTTAGCCAGCAAGTTTTCGTTGCCACGAATAGAAGTCACGAAATATGTCAGCGAGTCTTGTAGGCGACTTAGTCCGATAAGGCTCTCGTTGTTCACCTCATGGTCGAGGTTGTGCTTAGCCTTTTCTATCAAGGTGTTTATCTGCTTTAGTCGTTTCAGATACCACACAGAACTTGATAGGAACAAGCGGAAAATCATGTCTACATAGTCGGTGAATCCCTCTCCGCGTTTCTGCTGATAGCTCACAAAATCAATCATCATATTGGTCTCGTAGTAGCAAACAGTTATTGTCACGTCGCGCTTGTGGATGATACCAAGTGGAACTGTGGTATATGGCGTGCGTGAGCGCACCTCCTTGACGTATGGTATACGCAAGATGATGAGCATCCATCCGTCGTCGTACTCATAGCGGGCACGCTCGTCGGTATCGGAAATGTCGGAAAGAAAATAATCAGGGATATTAAATCTTTCTTCAAGTTCTTTCTGGTCCTCTTCTGTAGGGCATGTAACTTGAATCCAGCAGTTTGGTTGCCACTCAGGAATGGCTTTGAGGGTGTTTTCGATGTTCCAGTATGTTTTCATTGTGCTAATCCTCGTTTCTTTTAGGAAAAATGAGTTGTTGGCGAAGATTAGCTTACTATACTTTTGCTTATCTTCGTCTTACAATTTCTGGTTTTCCGCGTGATAGTCGTC
Source organism: Prevotella sp. CAG:1092 (assembly GCA_000436915.1). GTDB lineage: Bacteria > Bacteroidota > Bacteroidia > Bacteroidales > Bacteroidaceae > Prevotella. The sequence goes on from HF994132.1 coordinate 18,903, forward strand.
CATGTAAGAAAAATGATTTGGTTATTTCGCCTGCAAAATTACTAATTTAGATTAAATAAATAAAGCGTTGCAACGAAAAAAATCTTCGATGCAACGCTTTTTTAATAATATAGCTTGATATAAGCTTTGTTTCTCCTGAAAAATGTCTTATTTCTCGCCAATTCTTTGCATTGTTTCCTTAAGCAACTCCCAGAATGGAGCCACGGTGTCGATAAGGCAACGCTCATTTGTGGTGTGAGGGCTACGGAGGGTTGGACCGAGCGAAATAACATCCATGTTAGGATATTTGCCCAATATCACAGAGCATTCCAAACCAGCATGGTCTACCTGCACCAATGCGTCCTCATTATTCTGCTCCTTGTAGATAGTCTTCAAGAGGTGCAATATCTCGCTGTCTGGGTTTGGATCCCAACCGCCATACTGTCCGCTGTGTACCACTCTCATGCCTGCCATGTTGAAGCAGCTTTCGAGCATTGTAGCTACATAATCTCTCATATCTTCGCGTGATGAGCGAGCCAATATCTTAATATAAGCAGCGCCACCTTCGATGTCGATGATTGCGAGGTTGCTTGATGTCTCTACTACGTTAGGATAAGCAGGAATCATACGAATCACACCGTCGTGGCATGCATAAATAGCATCAACGAGGTTGTCTTGTATTTCTTCTGGTACCTCAGTCTTAGGAGTCTCTATATCTTCTGCAAAGAATTCTACGCCATTCTCAATGTTCTTGTATTCGTCGTTGAAGTCAGCCTTCCACTCTTCTACGAGTTCCTTTACTGCCTCTACATTCTCCTTTGGCAATGTCACTACCACCTTGCACTCAAAAGGAATTGCGTTGCGCATACTTCCGCCATGCCATGAAGCCAAGCGAGCCTCGTAGTCCTTGATAGCTTCGCGAACGAATCTCACCATCAGCTTATTGGCATTGGCTCTGCCTTCGTGAATCTCCAAACCAGAGTGTCCACCCTTCAATCCCTTTACTGTAACCTGCAATGCTGCATCGTTGGCGTCGGTTTCCACTTCTTTGTATTCCAAATCAGCAGTAACGTCTACACCGCCTGCACTACCGATAACAAACTTACCCCAAGTCTCAGAGTCGAGGTTAAGCAATACGTCAGAGTTGAGAGTGTTTGTAGGAAGACCTTCTGCACCAAACATACCTGTCTCTTCATCTGCTGTGATAAGAGCCTCGATAGGACCATGCTTCAAAGTCTTGTCTTCCATAACTGCCATGATAGCTGCTACTCCGATACCATCGTCGGCACCAAGAGTTGTACCCTTAGCTTTCACCCATTCGCCATCGATATAGGTTTGGATGGGGTCTGTCTCAAAATTGTGGGTGCTGTCCACAGCCTTCTGTGGCACCATATCCATGTGAGCCTGCAGCAATATAGTCTTGCGATTCTCCATTCCTGGAGTAGCAGGCTTCTTCATTACAATGTTTTCAGCCTCGTCTTTGAATACTTCAACACCTACCTTCTTACCGAAGTCGAGCAAGAACTGTTGTACTTTCTCAAGGTGTCCAGATGGACGTGGCACCTGGGTCAGCGCATCAAAGTTGCGCCAAATGCACTCAGGTTTTAGGTTTTTGATTTCAGCCATAATTATAGTTTTTAATGGTTAATGGTTAAATTTCTAATGTTTAATGTTTAATGTTTAATGTTTAATGTGTAGTGTTTAATTCTTCACTCTTCACTCTTCACTCTTCCCTCTTCACTTTCTTAGTGAACGCAAGGGCAATCCAAGCATATACGCCGAGAAGCACAACGAGAAGCGTTTGCACAGAGTGAACTATCAGCACAAAGAATAAAGCGTCTGTCGACTGTATGCCATACAATATAAGCATAGTCTTTACTGCAAAATGCCATGGTCCTGCACCATTTGGTGTTGGTACTATCACCGCTATGCTACCAACAATGAATGTCACCAGTCCGCAAGTCAAACTCAAGTGGCTTGTCGACTCAAAACATTGGAATGTCAAGTAGTAGTGAAGGAAATAACTGAGCCATATGCCGAGGGTGAAAGCTATGAACAAAGGAACATTCTTCACACCCTTCAGCGATATCACTCCCTGCCATAGTCCACATAGCGTAGCCTTTACCTTATTATATATAGCGAGCTTCTTGAGCAACACATGTAGCAGTATCAATACTGCAATGCCACATATTATCGTCACTATGTATCCCGTAGTCGTAAACTGATGCAACAATCCATCGATGCTTGTGCCTGTCTCGTTGAAGAAGTGTAGGAATACAGGTATCTGCATCAAAAACACTATACCTGTTATTATGAGCACCAATAGCGAGTCGATGACACGTTCTGTAACCACAGTTCCCAACGCTTTTGGAAACGACACTCCGTCCCATCTCTTCAACACTCCGCAGCGAGCAAACTCGCCTACGCGTGGCACTACCAAGCTCAATGCATACGACAAGAATATGGAGTTTATGCTCACACTCGAGCGAAGCTTCTCTCCTATAGGCTCAAGCGACTGTCGCCATCTCCATCCACGAAACATCTGTGCCAATATTCCGAAGGGAAACGACAACAGCATCCAAGTCCAATTCATCTTGTGCATCACCACCTCTTTTATCTGTTCGAAGTCGAATCCTCGATACATCCAATAGAGTATGGCGCCGCCCAATATGAGCGACGTGCCCACCTTGAATATGTTGTTTATAGCCTTTCTTGTATCCATAATTTCTGCAAAGTTACTTTTTTTTATTCAGCAATGAGCATAAATAGGATGTTTTTAGTAAATTTTGCATAAACTTTAGGTACACAAGCTCATACCTTGGCTATTCTGTTATTAATGAAGTGTATTGGAGTTTGCTCCGTGTGTTGTTAACATTCTATATGATGAAGGTGGATTTTTTTAACATATACCTAATAAAATCGGGTGCTTGGCTATGTTGTTATAGAAAAAATTATTATTTTTGCAACATGAAAGCTGTAAAACCAAAGAAAAATCTCGGTCAGCATTTCTTGACCGACCTCAACATAGCCAAGCGCATTGCCGATACCGTGGATGCCTGTCCTGATATTCCTGTCTTAGAGATAGGACCTGGAATGGGTGTGCTCACTCAGTATCTTATTCAGAAACCTCGTCTTGTTAAAGCCATAGAGATAGACTCTGAGTCAGTGGCTTATCTCAACGAGGCGTTACCTGCTTTGCGTGAAAACATCATCGGTGACGACTTCCTGCGTATGGATCTCAGAGAACTCTTCGGCGGTAATCAGTTTGTGCTTACTGGCAACTATCCTTACGACATCTCTTCGCAGATATTCTTCAAAATGCTCGACTATCGCGACCTCATACCTTGCTGCACTGGTATGATCCAGCGCGAGGTGGCACAGCGCATTGCTTCGGCTCCTGGCACTAAGGCTTATGGCATATTGTCGGTGATGATTCAGGCATGGTATGATGTGGAATATCTTTTCACTGTCGATGAGAATGTGTTTAATCCGCCTCCAAAGGTGAAGAGTGCCGTAATCAGAATGACTCGCAACGATAATCGCACTCTTGGTTGCGACGAGCAACTGTTTAAGCGTGTGGTAAAGACGGTGTTTAATCAGCGTCGCAAGATGTTGCGCGTGAGTCTTCGCCAGATTATAGATGCAGCAAATGTGCCTGCCGACTTCTTCGAACATGAGCTTATGACAAAGCGCCCTGAGCAACTCGCGTTGCAGCAGTTTGTTGAGCTCACCAACTATGTGGCTGAATATATCAAGTAAAGAGTCATATATATAATAATGTGGAGGAACAATATATGGATGCTACCTATTTAGATCTTACCATTCGTTTGTCGATGGCATTGGCTTTAGGAGGTGCAATAGGCATAGAACGAGAATACAGAGCCAAGGAAGCGGGATTTCGCACTCATTTCCTTGTTGCTTTGGGTAGTGCCTTGTTCTGTATAGTGTCGCAATATGGCTTTGGCTTCGATCTCAAAGATTCCTCTCGTGTGGCAGCACAGGTGGTATCGGGAATAGGATTCCTCGGTGCAGGCACCATTATCTTCCAAAAGAATGTTGTGCGTGGACTCACCACGGCTGCCGGCTTATGGGTAACAGCAGCTATTGGCTTGGCTTGTGGCACGGGTATGTATGTCGCTGCCTTAGCCACCACCGTCATGGTGCTGCTTGGACTCGAAGTGCTTAACTATCTCATCCCGCAGTTCTTCACTACCAATATCGAACTATCATTCTCTGCTCCTTCGCGCGACAGCGTAAAGGAACTCATAAAGCGCATAAAACTCGATGGTATGGAGGTTCACTCCTACGAGATTAAAGATCGTCGCACATCAAAGGGCGAATTTCTCGAGGCTAACATCGAGGTGAAAGCAAAGCGTGGCAACTACACCCTGAAACTCTTCGACTATATGAACGAGTTTACTGATGTTACTATTTCTACGGTAGAATAGCGTTTTATAAAAAGACAAAATATTGTAGTGAGAGAAAACAACAAATACAACATGTACAACAAATACAACCAAGTAGGTTGCGATGAAGTTGGTTACAGAGACATCCTGAAGTTGTATATGTTGTTTTTAATAATAAAATATTGTAGTGAGAAAGGATATCTATAATCAGAAGATAAAAGGTTTTCCTTCAGTTGTTACGATTTCCTTTAAATCCTTATCATAGAAGTATCTTTCTATTTCAGCATATCTTGTTGCAAAATTGACAAGAATACCACATGGATATTCTAATAATCGCATATAATTAAATAACTGCGCCCTATGATTATCGGACAAAAATGTTACAGCCTTACATTCAATCACAATATTTTGTTTACAGATAAAATCGACTCTATAAGTTGATCCTAATATTTTGTTATGGTATTTTGGATGAAAAGAAACTTCTTTAGAAAAAGCGATATTCCTTTCTTTAAGTTCTATAGCTAACCCCTCTTGATAGCACACTTCGTTTATGCCAGGCCCAAGTTCCTTATGCACTTCATGTAATGCTCCAATGACATCATACATGTGAGTTTTTAATAATTTAATATCTATCATTTTAAGTATTTTGATGATTTTTGTGTTAATAGTAATACAAAAGTAATACTATTGCATTATTCTTACAAGAAAAAGGATTAGAAATTATATTATAAGAAATCTATCGCAGGGTTTAAGTAGGTTGTGATGGAGTTGATAGCTATGACATTCTGAGGTTGTGAGGAAAGACAAAATATTGTAGTGGGGAAAAACAATAAATACAACAGGTACAACAAATACAACCATAGGGCGTAAGTAGTGTTGCGATGAAGTTGGTTACAGAGACATTCTGAAGTTGTATTTGTTGTATAGGTTGTATATGTTGTTTTTTTAAAATAATGTTGTTGTTTTGAAGAAAGACAAAATATTGTAGTGAGAGAAAACAATAAATACAACAGGTACAACAAATACAACCATAAGGTGTAAGTGTAAGTAGATATTAACGTCTCATTAATGATTATTAATGTTCTTTCTATAGATTTTTGCCAAAAACCTAAGGTAAAAAAACGAATATTCGTGTTATCGATAGAGCTAATTCTTGATGCTGTCTACATTAGCAATCTCGCCTTCGATGCTGAAAGCTTTCTCTTCTTCAACCTTTGCAGGCAACTTGATAAGACCATTGAGCAAACGAGTTGTTGCTACTACCACATCGTTGTAGTGAATATTGCTTACAGAAGATTTGCCCTGCAAGAATGGTTCTGCCTCAGGGAAAGGAAACTCGTCCTTGGCTCCTTGGTCAAGAGTATTCTCTTGCTCCCATGCTTGACCTTCGCCATGCAAACCATCTGTTACGAGCACAAACTCTACGCTATACTTGTCGGCATCGTTGGCAGCCTCAGGGAATTCCAATATGGCTTTAGCCTTGATATTCTTGCCATCAGGAGTAAATGCCGCCTCTGTCTCCAAAGATGCGGGAGCCAATATTTCAGCTTGCTTTTTCCATAGTTCCTCAATACCAAAAGCTGTAAGGCCTTCACCGTAGTAAGGGTCTATTTCATTGTATATACGGTCGATGTTTGCCATAGGGAAGGCATTGCCAAATCCCATGAAGTTTTTAGAATTTATAACCTCCATAACGTCGCCAGAGTGGTAAGACAAACCGATGAAATCAGGATGCAAACGTGCCATAACTTCCAAAGCAATCCAACCACGAGGACAATTCTGACACCATGTACCAGTAAACTCCTCCATCACAGGGCGATGCTTAGGCAACTTGTTGTATATTGCCATTGAGCTGTTGGCAGTAGCTGTTTCGCTGTTAGCTTCTCCGTTCACTTTGTCGATAGAGAATGTTACAGGATATTTACCCTTTGCCTCTATTGCAGGCAATGTGATTTAAACTCGGTAGAAGCATTGAGGTATGCTGGGATAGGAACATCAAGAGTTAAACGGTAGCTACCTTTCTTATCGCCTACGCTGTAGCTATAGTCTATCGACTTTATGCCATTGTAGCCACGATTCAAGAGGGTAAGCTTAATTGGTGTAGCTATGTTCACCTGATTATAATAATCCTTGAAACCATTGAAGTAGGCATCGTTGGCATTAAATCCAGATAGCTCTACCTGCATAGCTGAGCATCCGTAAGTAGACTTGTCAAGCCATGAACGATATGTGCGGTTTGAGTGAGCCCACAATCCCTGTGCTCCTTTTTCATTAATCAAGAAAATAGGAAGCGCTGTTTTTTCAGTTAGCTCAACAACATCAAACGAATAGCCAATGTATAGCGTGTCGCTATCGATGGTATATGGAGTAGTGAGCTTTACAATAGCAGTAGAGTCGTCCATCGTGGCATCAAGACTCATCACGTCAGGCACATTCTTTTTGTTCACAAGAGTAAGCTTCTTTGTCAGCCAAATCTTGACATTGCCTATTTCTGCATCCTTAGGGAATGACACTTTGATGGTTTCAATCTTTTTGCCCTTGGCATATTTGTCGGCAAGCAACATGGCAACATCGAAAGACTCCTTCTTGTTTGTTCCGAAGTATTTCACTTCTTTTGTGCCATTATTTGCACTATATGTTATCAATCCATTGTCGGCATAGCTATCAGAACTATAACCAGCAAAAGCGGCAGCCATAATAAGGGCACCGAGGAAATGTTTTTTCTGTATCATGGTCTTATTTCTTAAAGTATTTAATAGTCTTCTGAGTACCGTCAGCAAATCTCATGGTCTTCATGTAGATACCCTTGTTAGGCTTGCTGATACTGCGACCGCTGAGGTCGGTATAGCTTACGCTCTTTACTGCAGAACCGAATTCGTTGGCTGTTGCATTCTTGATACCAGCTACAGGTTCGCCATCCTTGTCGAATACGAATTTAGCCATATCTGATTTGTATACCTTGTCGCCATCCTTGTAAAGGATCTGTATGCCAAAGCTCTTGAAACCAGTGGTGTAGAAGTATACGATGCGTGAGTTGTTGTAAGCCATGAGGTCTACGCTGTTGTTGTAGGTTAATGGAATGTCAGTAACCTCGTCGGCATCTCCTAGTAAACCATTCTTGTATTCGTCAGAATAGAATGTGAACAACTCGTCGTCGAAGTAGATGTTGTAGTACATCTTGTTAGGGTCGAGGTATACGCCATCAGTAGATGTGTATTCAACATCGAATTGCATACCGCCCTTACCGAAGCTATCCTTGAATGGAATGTAGTCGTAGAGTACAGGCTTTTTAGGTGTGCCTGGCTTCTCTGACCAAGGTGTCATGCTGCAGTTGTAGAACTTAGTTAGAGAATAAATATCGTTCTTACCTATATTAATAAGGAACAAGCTGTCGGCCTTCAAAGACTTTGTCTCTTTGTTGATGTCGAAAGTAATCTCGTCTCTTAGATAAACGCTATCTACGGTATAGTCGAACTCCTCGTAGTAAACCTTGGCAGAACCTGCTGGTGTGAAATATGTGTGATAAGATGTACCTGCATCGATACCTGCTTCTACGTCAAGATAGTTCATACCTCTGAATGTAGCCTTGCCATCTTTAACTTCACCCTTAACCTAACCGTTAGGGTTGCCATCGGTGAGGTTGCCAAGATAAATATCGTTGCCATCGAAAGCTACATTTACGATACGTGTGTCTGCATGATTATTAGCATCGTAGAAATAGTCGGCTTGATACTTCTCAGGCTTTACGTTAGCTGGAAGTACAGCTGCCACGTCTTTACACTTTGTCCATGTGCTACGGAAGTCGTTGTAGCCCACCCATTCGCCATCTTCGGTAGCGAGGCTAAGATAGATGCCTTGCTTGTAGTCGTCGACACGAATCAATGAGTCGCCGCGCAATACATATTTAATAGTCTGTGATGAAGGGTCTGGAACGAAAGAGTCGCGAGCATCGTTTAGCACTGTGCGCCATAGATAATAGTATGCCATTCCGCCAATAGGGTTGCCATTGTCATCGGTTGCTTCCTGTGTGAAGTATTTCTGTGGAAAGTTGAATACAATGGTGTCGCCTTCTGCCTTGTGACCCTTAATCCAGTTACCCTGGCGCAATGTTGCCATAGCATCCTGAAGATATACGTCGCCATTGTCTGCAACTACGAAGTTCTCGGCAGGACCATCAATCTCGGTAGAGAACACCTGATTCCAGAAAATCTCATAACCAGCTTATTCACCATAATAGTTGGCATGAAGTGTACCTGCTGGTTGCTCAGTAATAAGAGGTGTGTCTACTGCGTTGTTCTTAACACGCTTAGCTAACGACTTGGTTGTTTTTTTAGCAAAGTTTGGAAGACGGAAGTTTGTCTTCTTGGCTCCAAAAGGAAGCACTTTTGATTGCTGCTTGATAGGGCACGTGGTAACTGTACCAACGGTATTTGCCTCAAGGAGCGACTGAGTTTTTACTGTTGATTGTGCAAATGATGTTGTAGCAACCATTGCTGCCAACATCGTAGTGTAGAAATGTCTCATACGCAACTATTAATATAATTTTAAAATGTTCAATAAGCGGTGTCAGTTGTTCTATTTCTCTAATAACATCGCAAAAGTAGCAAGTTAATTTCAATAGATCAAATATTTTCCCACTTTTCTTGCATAATGTTGCAAATACACTCTTTCTTGATTACAGATTATAACCTGTGCGGGCTAAATAGTGATAGAAAACTTAAATAGCAAGGTGTGTTTGGGCAAAAGGTAAGAAAACTAAGTTAAGCCATACAAAAGCAGAGACAAAACAGAAAACTCTTAGCCCTTATTTCGATTATTTCCACCTATTCTTATACAAAAATATAATCAAACTATTGGCTATTTCGAAATTAATGCCTATTTTTGTGCAAAATATCGAAAATCATTAATTTAATTATTATGTTAGACGTAAAAGAAACACTTACCGACGCCGAAGAGCGTATGGATATGGCTGCCATGTACTTGGAAGAGCAGTTGGCACGCATTAGAGCAGGACGTGCAAATGTTGCAATCCTCGACGGAGTTAGAGTTAGCTCATACGGATCAATGGTGCCATTGAACCAGGTGGCATCAGTATCTGTGCCTGACGCACGTACCATAGCTATTAAGCCTTGGGACCGTAAGGCTATCAAGGATATCGAAAAGGGTATCATGGATAGCGATGTAGGTATCACTCCTGAGAATAATGGCGAAGTTATCCGCCTTGCTATTCCTCAGCCTACAGAGGAGCGTCGTCGCGACTTGGTGAAGCAGTGCAACAAGATTGGTGAAAAGACTAAGGTGGAGGTGCGCAACGTACGTGGCGAAATCAAGGATAAACTGAAGAAGGCTATCAAGGACGGACTCTCTGAAGACCTTGAGAAGGATGCCGAGAACGACTTGCAGAAGCTTCACGATAAGTACATCAAGAAGATTGACGACCTGCTGGCTGAGAAGCAGAAGGAAATCATGACTGTGTAATCCTGCGCATGAAAGGATTAGTAATAAAGAATACTGGTAGTTGGTATACCGTCAAAACCGACGATGGACAACTCATAGAGAGCAAGATAAAGGGTAACTTTCGACTGAAAGGTATCCGAAGCACTAACCCTGTGGCCGTTGGCGACAGGGTTACTTTGGTTACTAACCAAGAGGGTACTGCCTTTATCTCGGCTATCGAAGATAGAAAGAACTATATCATCAGAAAGTCGCAGAACCTTTCGAAGCAAAGCCATATCCTCGCTGCTAATGTCGATTTGGCTATGCTCATCGTTACTGTGGCTCATCCGCAGACTTCCACCACCTTCATCGATCGCTTCTTGGCTTCGGCTGAGGCTTATAATGTGCCTGTGGTGTTGGTATTCAACAAAACGGATATCCTAACCGAAGATGAGGCTCGATATCAGAAGATTATGGTGAACCTCTATACCACCATCGGCTACGAATGCTTGGAGGTATCGGCAGAAACAGGCGAGGGTGTAGAGACGATAATGCCGCACTTGCAGGGCAAAGTGACTTTGCTAAGCGGAAATAGTGGAGTGGGAAAGTCTACTCTTATCAATCGCATTGTGCCTGGCGCTCAGCAGCGTACTGCCGAGATTAGCTATGCTCACGATACGGGTATGCACACCACAACATTCAGCGAAATGCTCCAGTTGCCATGTGGTGGCTACGTCATCGACACTCCGGGCATAAAAGGTTTCGGCACCTTCGATATGGAGCCTGAAGAGATAACGAGCTATTTCAAAGAGATATTCCATTTCTCTCAGCATTGCCGTTTCAACAACTGTACTCACACTCACGAGCCTGGTTGTGCTGTGCTCAAGGCTGTGGAAGACCACTATATCTCTGCCAGCCGCTACCAAAGCTACCTCTCTATGCTCGAAGATAAAGAAGAAGGAAAGTATAGAGAGAGCCAGTAGGAAGTGAAGAGTGAAGAACGAAGAGTGAAGAGTGAAGAATCAAAATGCTATAAAAGCTAATGGATTCTTCACTCTTCACTCTTCGTTCTTCACTCTCCTTAGAATTTCGTCATAAACTCAATGACGATTTTATCTTTTTCGGATGGTTTGGCTATGCTATTCTTTGCATAGAAGTATTTTTCGAAGTTTATTCTTACGTCGCTGATGAAAGGCTTGGCGAAGCTTAGCGTGATACCGCTGGTGATACGACTGCGCTTGTAGTCGTTGACCTTGAGCACACTCTCGCCATTGCTATTCTCATAACGCTTACCATTGCTATGGTTGCTCATGAAATCATAACGGGCAAGGGCTGAGATTTTCTGCAGCGGACCTTTCTTCATCAAGAAATCGTAGTTGATGAAACCATCAAAGGCATGCACTCCCTCGAAGGCATCCTTAGAATAGTGCTTGTACAGATATTCTGCCTCTATCAAGAGTTGCTTGTGGTGGAAGGTGAGTCCGCCATCATACATAGTAACGGTAACATCCGATGGTTTCACTTTCTGTATGCTACCCACTACGTTGAGTCCGCATGGCAACAAGAATTGAGCCTTTGCAGAATAGTTTGTTCCCTTGGTCCAATAGTCCTTCTGGTTTGTTAGGCCTGAACCATTGAAGAGTCCTGCTTCGAGGATGATAGGAAAACCAACATTAACATTATATCCTACGGCAGCACCAACGTCTCTCACATTGCCCACTTGTTTGGCAATGAACGAACGGTTGGCGAAATACTGCTGATGTGGAGAGCGGTGGGCATCGATGGTGAAAGGCACACGCATCTGACCAATTGTAAACTGCCAATCCTTCGATGGCTTCAATCTTGTATATGCATCAAGCATCTTTATTGCGCCCTCATCGCAGAGGTCTATCTCAGCCTTGTATGATACTATAGGAGTAACCTTGCCTGTGATATTAATTCTCGCATTTCTAACCTCGAAGCGGCCTTCGCCCTCTTCGGTCTGGTATTCGTATTTGCTTCGAATGGTTCCTCCAATCTTTGGAGTTAAGTCTACATCTTGTGCCATGGCGCTCATGGCGACGCAAGCCATAACGGCTGCAACAATCAAATTCTTTTTCATCGTTTTATTGTTGTTGTTCTTTTCACGATGCAAAGGTCTATAAAAGATGTTGCTGCAGCGTTGCACTAATGTTGCGATAATGTTACGATGATTTTTTTTAAGCAGATATAGGCAAATAGATATATTTTTTGTACTTTTGCGCCCACATTATTATATATATAGAAAAATGAACTATTTTATCGTAGACAACGGACAGCAAGCAGGACCATACACTATCGACGAGCTTGTGAAAAGAGGTCTTAACTCTGATACCCTGGTATGGGCTGAGGGAATGACAGACTGGACTCCTGCATGGCAGGTGGAAGAACTCAAAAACTATCTTTATGGACAACAGACTCCTCCGCCACCTCCTACAAATCCAGCTCCACAATCTGCATATGTACAGCCAGAATATGAGCCTGCACCAGAACCAACACCTGAGAAACCAAAGAAGAAGGGAAAAGGTTGTGGAACAACTATGCTGTGGATAGGATTGGCAATAATCCTCTTTGCTGCAATATTGTTGGGTACCACATGTCCTGACCGTAATAAACATCAGGAGGTGATACAAGAGAATATCACTTCGGCTCTCACACAAACTGTCAACGATGCACTGCCTTTGCCTAAGCAAATACGACAGATGACGGGTGCTCTTGGTGGTTCGATGATAGCCAACCTCGTTGAGCCTCTGCTCAATAGTGTGCTTGTTTACCATAACTATATCTTCTTCTCTACCACCACAATAGAATTCCGTGGTGAGGAGCATACTGCATCGGTAGGTTTACTTGGCAAGGTTTTTACCGTTGGCGAGGCTGATCTTGCTAAATCTATTAGCGAAGGCTTCGGCAAACCATCGAAGACTAAGTCGAACAACGATTGGCTCTCTACTTCGCCTAATGATAGCGATCCGGATGAAGCAAATACTGATAATACCAATGATGATTCCGCAAATAATGAAGACGAGGAGATAGTCAACGATGTTAAGGACGTGGTGAAGAAGCATGTCAAAAAGAATATGAACCCTGATGGCGACAAAGGCGTAAGCGATGCTATTGACAAGTTGATAGACATGATTTAGTAATAGGTTTTACGATTGTTAACTAAAAGGGCTATTATTTAGCAAAATGAAAGTTTAATATACAAAAAGTATTTTAACCCAAAGAGGGGCAACAGAGCAAAAATATTAACTTTGTCGAAGTTTAAGGTGTGCTATACGAACACCACGGTTTAATGACTTGACAATGAGTAGTAATATTTTGGGCTTTCTGTTGCCCCTCTTTATTATAATATGGTGTAGTGAGGTGAAAGCCCAAAGAGTGATAGTGGTATGCGATTTGGAAACGCATACGCCATTGCGAGATGTGCATGTAGTTACCAAAACCAACTATCGCGACACCACCGACTATACAGGCACTCTACATCTGCCCGTAGCCTTTGAAGAGGCTACTTTTATGCGGTATGGCTATTTGGCATATACCGTGAAACAAGAGAATCTTACTGATACCATCATGTTGTTGCCCTCGATGAATACTCTGCGTGAAGTGCAAGTGTGGGGAAAGGATCTTCGTGTGGAGGGACTATCGTGTATGCTCAAAGGCATGCAACAGGCTATCTCTGCTATTCCACGCTCTAAAACAGGTGCATCCTTTGATGCTGCTGCACTATTCGACCGACGAAGCGCACGCGACAAGCGACATTTGGAAAAAGCTAAGGAAGTGCTAAAAGAATGGGATGAAAAGTAAGGAGTGAATATTGATGAAAATCAAAGACAATCTGTAAGTTTGAAGCATTCTAATTAAAGCAAAATGCTTAATAATTACGACATAATAATATATTATAAAAGGTGTATATGTAAGTCTGGTAGATTTTTGTTGATAATTGAAGATAATAAAATATTTTATTAAGTAGTTAAACTATGTAAATACTTTATATAGTTCCTTAATTCCGCAACACTTTGATTTAAC
>HF994133.1 GCA_000436915.1 Prevotella sp. CAG:1092
TCTCTTGCGCGGTACACACGATATTGCGCAATATATCACAGCATCAGCTACATTGCCGAATGCATGTGAGCACTCTTTCAATATCACAGGAGCAAAGAATTTTGTAGAGATAGGAATGGATTTGGATGGATCTCCAATGTATGAAAAGACTTTCTTTTTCGTTGAGGTTGCCGACACAAAGCAAAATCTAAGTGTTTCCAGACTCGTTGAAGCATTTGCTGAAAAAGAGAACACAAGGAGTATAACCTTTGTTGAAAGCAGACAGAAGACGGGGTCCATGGCTAATAATATTTTGGGCGTTCGTGGTAAAGATGGTAAGGATGACAAAAGTGAAATCTATGGCTATCGCTCTGGCTATGAGGTTGCCTCTGCTGACATTATTGATAATGCATTGGAGAATGGTAAATTCAAGGGCGTTATCAGTACAAGTGCTTTGGAGATAGGTATTGATATAGAGGGACTCAATGTTTGTATCATCGCAGACATGCCTCACGACAAGAACAGCTATCAGCAGCGCATAGGTAGAGTGGGACGTTACAATTGCGGTAAAAGTTATGTGATTATCGTTAAAGACAACAATTCGTTGCCGTCAAAGCTTCTTTTTGAAGAGTTTGGTTGTGACATAGACAAGGTGTTGCCTAACTATGAGCCGGCATTATACCTTGAAGATCCGACTATCCAGAATGTTCAGGCTCTGACTCATGTTGGCGACCATGATTATTGTGAGTATAAACAGTGGAAGGATTGTATCAAAAGGCATCAGACCTTTGCTGGCAAGGAATTGTTCCCGCAGTCGTTCGGAGAGCTTTGTGAAAAAGTTCTCAATGGACAAACTCCCCGTGAATATGATGAGATTGCTGTCTGTGTTGATAATCCTCAGCGTGCATATACTTTGAGACATTTTGGCAAGCAGTTTACAATTGAAGCTGTGAAAGGCGAAGAGGAATTTATACCTAAGGGCGAACATATTAGCCGTGAGCAGATAGTTACAGAGGGTTATCCTCAAGCTATTCGTTTTACCTATAAGAATGGTGAACAAATTCGTGAAGAGATACATCGCGTTTTAAATGCAGAGTATAAGATTACTGCTAAAAAGAACAAAGAGCGCTATACGACGTCATCTCTTCATCGTGGTTATGTGATTCCGAACTTTGACGAGAGCCAACGATTCGGTTCTATGGAATTTGGTGATTGTGTTGCATTCAACCTAAAGTTGCAAGAGCATCAGACGGTATATGGTTATAATAAGAAAGTTTTTGATAAGAGTGAATATAATCAATATGATGATCCGTATTTCTTGCCTACTCTCAAAACAACGGGTACTGTAATCATACACCCTGCCTTTAATGAGAAGTCTGTAAATGTTAGTAATATAGCTGACATTATGTTCGAGACATTCCTACGTTTGAGGGCTTTCGATAGAAGCGATATCAGTCACAAAGGTGGCAGATTATATAGTGACTATGAGCATGAGAACCTTCATGTAGGAGATCGTTTTGTGGTTCTTTATGATACGAACGAACTAAACATAACCAAGAAACTCCTCGACGAGCAATTGCTTAAGGAACTTATGGGTTATATCAAAAAATACCTGGATATAATAGTCGCTACGGTTTGTCCCAACATGAACGATGCTACACGTCAGGCGTTAATCTCATTGTGTGACTCTGTGCTCAACCATGATGCTAAGACAGATTTTGTATCTGTTGGTAGCAAAAAAACTATAAAGGCAGGAAGTGTGGTTTTGTATCGTCAGCCAAATGGTGAAGAGGGTGAAGATAATGGTGTTGAATGCATATATTTTGGTGAAGGAAATATAGAAGGAACTTGTAATTTGTGCATATTAAAAGATGGTGTAATGAAATCCTTGCTTAATATTTCTCTTGAATGCATAGAAGCAACTTCTGAAACAATTTTTGAATAAGTATGATTGAAATCATCAATTGTCGTAGTGGCAAAAAAAGTTTTAAAGACAGTCGCAATCCTTACATCGATCGCTCAGAATTTGCCAAAATAGAGCGGTTGCGTCCTGATAGCGTCTTTTTTCAGTTGTGGAGAAATGAGGATTCTGATGGATTCTATCTCTTTGACGAGGAAAAAGGCCGCTATGTCATGACTGGCTCTGACACAGCCTCCC
>HF994134.1:0-19629 GCA_000436915.1 Prevotella sp. CAG:1092
GCGCCCAGGGTTGCATCGACGGTATACTGCAGCAGATAGAAGACAACAACCCCACTCTATCTGCCTTGCGCAAGGCTACTGAGGCAACAAAGATAGGCAACCATACTGGTCTCGCACTTGAAGACCCAGAAGTAGACTTCGCATATCTATGGGGTTCACCACGCTCTGTGGGCAACAGAAAAAACATCGAAGTATCGCAGAGCTTCGATATGGCAACCCTAACAGGCGCTAAGCGACGCA
Organism: Prevotella sp. CAG:1092; assembly: GCA_000436915.1. Classification (GTDB taxonomy): domain Bacteria; phylum Bacteroidota; class Bacteroidia; order Bacteroidales; family Bacteroidaceae; genus Prevotella. The sequence goes on from HF994134.1 coordinate 241, forward strand.
TGGCTAAAGAGCAAGATGCTATGGCTGACTACCAATACAAAGTAGACCGCCAAGAGATATTGCTCTATGCGCGACAGCTGTGTATAGACATTATATATTATAATGCCATGCACAACAACCTTGCCACCCGACTGGAGTATGCTGAGCAGAATGCTAAATTGCAGAAGCAACGTCTCGACAAGGGCGAAGGTACACAAGTAGAATATAACACCACCATGATGGAACTTGCTGCTGCTAAAGTGGCGCTAAAGAATAATGATACAGACCGCGACGCAGCCTTGATATCATTACAAAGTCTCAATGGTGGCAACGCAATATCTCTCACCACAGCCACCTTCCCTGCAGTCTCCATTCCTTCCGACTTCAAGTCGTGGTATGCAGAGGCTGAAACAAAGAGTCCTGCATTGGCATACGCAAGACAGGAAGCAGAAGTGGCAAACCGTCAAGTTGCCATAACTCGTGCCGACGGCATGCCTAAGCTCACTGCTGGTTTCACAGGCGAATATATCAACGACGAAAACCTCAGTGGCTTCTCTGTAAGAATGACAATACCACTATGGAGCAATAAAAATAAGGTGAAACAGGCTAAAGCAGAGGCGGTGGCAGCAAAAGCAAAGGTGGCAGATGCTAAACTGCAGTTCTATTACAACTTGCAGTCGCTATATCAGCGCCAAGCTGGTCTGCACGAAGTGGCAGAAGCCTACAATCAGACCGTAAACACCTCTAACAATATGCCACTGCTGAAAAAAGCGCTCAACGAAGGTGCTATAAGCGTCACAGCTTATATTACAGATCTTCGCACCTACTATGAGCTAAAGGCACAACATCTTGATGCCACACGCTCTTGGCACAAGGCTGTAGCAGAATTGTTGGCTATAACAATGTAATAAATAATCTTCCTCACCTCAGAAAAATGGGGCGAGGAAGTTTTTTTATTAGATAATATTATTACCTTTGCACCCGAATAAGAATAATACGATAATTTGTGGGATAACAAGACAATAGGAAAAATATGGTTAGACAATGTTTCATCCTCTTTGGATGCATGGCTTTGGGTGAGCTGGTTACAACGCTCACAGGAGTGAAACTGCCTTCGAGTATCATCGGTATGCTATTGCTTACACTGCTACTGAAGGTAAAGGTAATAAAACTGGAATGGGTAAGAGGTCTTACTGACTTTCTGATAGCAAACCTCGGATTCTTCTTCGTGCCACCAGGCGTTGCACTGATGTTGCATTTCAACCTTATCAAGGCTGAATTGGTTCCTATAGTTGGAGCTACATTAGTGAGCACAGCATTGGTGTTGCTCGTTACTGGTCACACTCACCAGGTGGTGGCGAAGGGCGAAAAGAAGATAACTAACAAGATTAAGGATAAAATAGAGGAAAGGCACAAGAACCATGATTAAGGATATAATAACAAACCAATATTTTCTGCTTGCATTGACCTTTGGCATTTACCAAGGGGCAAAGATGTTGCAACGTAAAACGGGCTCTATACTTCTTAATCCTATATTGATAGCTATAGGATTGATAATATTGTTTCTCACCACTTTTAATATACCATACGAGACTTATTATGAGAGCGGAAAAATGATTGACTTTTGGCTTAAGCCGGCAGTAGTGGCATTGGGTGTGCCTTTGTATTTGCAGTTGTCGCAGATAAAGAAGCAGTTTTTGCCAATCTTGGCATCGCAGATGATGGGATGTATAGTAGGAATAGTTAGCGTAGTGATAACAGCGCGACTGCTTGGAGCATCGCATGCTGTAGTGGTATCATTGGCAAGTAAATCGGTGACTACTCCTATTGCTATGGAGGTGACGCAGGCGCTTGGCGGTATTCCATCGCTTACTGCAGCCATCGTGGTAATAACTGGTCTGATAGGTGGTGTGGCTGGATTTAAGATTATGTCGGTAGGTCATATCAACAATCCTATGGCTAAAGGCTTGTCTATGGGTGCGGCTTCGCATGCTGTAGGTACATCTGTAGCTATGGAGCGCGACGAGTTTGTGGGTGCTTATGCCAGCTTGGGTCTTACGCTTAATGGCATCCTCACTGCATTGCTCACACCTACGGTAGTGGCATGGCTGTAGAAAGGGAAAAAAGTAAAAGGGTAAAAAGGTAAAAGGTGAAAGGGTAAAAAGTGGAGAAAAGCTTGGGGGTGTAAGAGAAAAAACGTATTTTTGCAACGTATAATTTCACATAAATCTCCTAACAATAAAAAAACATGAAACTAAGACATCTACTTATTGCTTTATCTTTGATGGCAACAAGTGCTTCGGCACAGAAATTCGTTGGTGGCGACATATCACTATTGCCTGAATACGAAAAGGCTAAGGCTTCGTATTTTGATACTAAGGGTAATAGCATCTCGTCTCCTCTTGAATATTTCAAGCAAGAGGGTATGAACGCTATGCGTCTACGCCTATTCGTTGATCCAAGTAAATATACAGGCAAAGACAAGGATGCCAACACTTGCCAAGATATAGAATATATCAAGCCTTTGGCTAAAAGAATAAAGGATGCAGGATTTAAGTTGATGCTTGACTTCCATTTTTCTGACACATGGGCAGACCCTGCAAAGCAATGGACTCCAGCAGACTGGGCTTCATTGACCGACGAGCAACTATACCAGAAGATTTACGACTATACCAAAGATGCACTACAGCAGTTGGCTGCTGCGGGTGCTACTCCCGACTTCATACAGACAGGCAACGAGATTAGTTATGGTATGCTATGGGGTAGCCACGATCAGACAAGTGCATCGCTGAAAAAATGTTTTATGGGAAGCAATGCCAACTGGGCACGCTTCACCACCCTACTTTCTAAGGCTATCAAAGCATGTCGCGAGGTTTGTCCTGCGGCTAAGATTATCTTGCACACAGAGCGTGTAGCTCAGCCTGATGTAATGACAAACTTCTACAACGAAATGCAGAAGGCTAAGGTAGACTACGATATCATTGGCTTGAGCTATTATCCTTATTTCCACGGATATCTTTCTGTTCTCGAAACAGCTATCACTAAGGCTGAAACAACATTCGCTGACAAAGATATTATGATAGTAGAGACTGGCTACCCATATGCTTGGGCAGTTCCTGGTTCAACTATCGACTATTCCAAGACTTATTCTTATAGCGACGATGGTCAGGCTGCCTTTACAAAGGATATGATAAAGATGCTCAACAGGCATCAAAAGGTAACTGGTCTTTTCTGGTGGTGGATGGAATATAATGCCAAGAACACATCGCTCAGCGGATGGTATAATGCTCCGCTATTCGATAGTCGCACAGGCAAAGCCACTAAGGCTATGGACATAATGAAGGATTTCGTTGGCAGCAACACTGCTGTCAACGCCATTACTTCATCTCCACTTCATGCCTGCAACAATTGGTATACCCTCAGCGGTCAGCGCATAAGCGAGCCTACACAGCGTGGAGTGTATGTGCATGGTGGAAAGAAAGTGATGAAGTAAGGCTAATGCTTGCCTACTCGATATTATATTTCCAATAGTTTTTTGAAATCATCAATAACATAGTCGGCACCAGATTCTTGGAGGTCGACTATGGTTCCATTGCCATAGCTTACACCTACCGCCTTGCAGCCTGCACGCTTACCCATGAGAATATCGAATGATGTATCGCCAACTACGACGGCATCTGCAGCATCGATATTAAGATATTGAAGAGTTTTCAATACAGGCTCTGGATGCGGTTTGGCATTAACAACATCGTTTGCACTAACGATATACGAAATATAATCGTTGAGCTCAAAGCGATTTACATATTCTAATAGCGAAGCCTTAGAACGGCTACTTGCTATAGTGACAATGCAACCACGATGCTTCAATTCTTTTATTGTTTCCACTACATTTGGAAACAAAGGTACAGCATCCTTAGTATTGTTGCGAATAAAAATTTCGGTATATTTTTCTGCACACTTATCCCCCATCTCGCTTGTCATGGGGATAAGTTTGGTAAAGGTTTGCTTAAGTGGCAAACCAATCATTGCAGCACATTGCTCTTTGCTACGAAAAGCAAGACCCAGAGCCTCTACCGTCTGCTGCATAGTAGCTACGATGAGGCTCTGGGTATCAGCCATAGTGCCGTCGAAATCTAATATATATAGTTTCACGTGCTATAAAAAAGAATTCTTTTACTTGCTAAACTTCTCGATCTGCTGACGAATGAGTTCCTGATCGTCGAAATAGTCGATGCGCATAGCATGACGTACTTCATCCATTGTCTTAGCTGCTGTTTCGCGTGCTTGCTCAGTACCCTTGCGAAGGATGTTATAGATTTCAGGGATATCCTTCTCAAATTCTGCACGACGCTGACGCATAGGCTCAAGCATATTGTTGAGGATGGTGTTGAGGAACTTCTTGCAAGTACCATCACCAATACCACCACGAACATAATGTTCCTTCAATTCATCGAGGTTGTGATACTCTGGCCAGAAGTTAGCGAAGTCATCATCGGTGCTGAAAGCCTCAAGATATGTAAACACAGCATTTCCCTCAAGATGACCAGGTTCGTCCATGCTCATACGAGGTTCGCCATTAGACATCTTCTTCACCTTCTTCCAAACTTCCTTTTCAGAGTCGCTGATATAGATACAGTTGCCAAGACTCTTACTCATTTTCTCCTTACCATCGGTTCCTGGCAAGCGACGAGCAGTAGCATTCTCTGGAAGCATAATCTCTGGTTCTACGAGCACAGGAGCGTATGTCTGGTTGAAACGGCGAACGAGTTCGCGAGTAACCTCAATCATTGGTTCCTGGTCTTCGCCAGCAGGCACAGTAGTAGCCTTAAACAGAGTGATGTCGGCAGCCTGTGAAACTGGATAGCAGAAGAAACCGAGAGGAATGTTAGCCTCGAAGTTACGCATTTTAATCTCTGTCTTTACAGTAGGGTTGCGCTGTACACGGCTAACGCTGATAAGGTTCATCAAATATGTAGTAAGCTCAGCGAGCTCAGGAATCTGACTTTGGATGAAGAGTGTGCACTTCTCTGGATCGAGACCAGCAGCAAGATAGTCGAGAGCTACTTCGATGATGTTCTGACGAATCTTCTCTGGATTGTCAGCATTGTCGGTAAGTGCCTGTACATCTGCCATAAAAACAAACATCTTATCGAAGTCGCCAGCATTCTGAAGCTGAACACGACGGCGCAAACTGCCCACATAGTGTCCGAGGTGGAGTTTACCTGTTGGACGGTCGCCAGTAAGTATAATCTTTCCCATATTATATTTTTTTTATTACTTTTCTTCATTAATTGTGATGCAAAGGTAGTGCAAATGAGCGAAATGGCAAAACAAAAGCATGTTTTCTTTGCAGTTTCAGTCTTTTACATTAATTTTGCACAAAATACCGCATGGTTATTACCATCGAATAAACAGAACACGAATGAAGATTAGGAAAATAATGACATTGCCGCTGGTTCCAATAGCCCGGAACTTCGGTTTCTTCATATTCATGTATGTATTAGGTGTTGTGTGTGCCATTTGCACACTCCCTAACACCAAAGGCGCAGAGCTGTATAGCAATCTGTGGTTAGAACTTTTTGCCGACGACTATATAGCCTGTGTGCTACTTTCTCTTATTCCAGGAAAGGTACGCCTATGGATAAAGGCGGTGCTCTACTTCATTTTGTATAGTATTGCCATAGCCGACGTTTATTGTTTTAGCAAGTTTGGCTCTACAATAAATCCTTCTATGCTATTGCTTCTTGGCGAGACTGATAGTCGTGAAGCAGGCGAATTCTTACGCACATATCTCACACCAGAGATACTGCAAGGTCCTGTGGGCTTTGTGGTAGGAGTTATCATTCTGCATACGGCATGGGGATTGCGCCGAAGAATATACAAGCTCTTTGGCTATCGCAGGCGAATGCTGATGCTTGGCAGATGGCATAGATGGAGAGCACGATGGTTTAAGTTGATGCCTGCAGCAGGTATCATTACTGTGGTATTAGCTATCGTTGCCATAGGAATGAGTTGGAGCAATAAGCAAGGATGTCACAAGTTGATGACAGCAAAGACTGTTGGCGAGATAGAGCATCTGCTCACACAGACGGGGCATGGCAATATGTATCTTCCTGTATATCGTTTGGCATTCAGCATACGAAGCAACCAGTTGGCTGCAAAACAGATAACGACTCTTATCGCTGCAGCCGGCAAGGCAAAGGTTGATAGTTGCAGCTATGCTTCGCCATGTATCGTTTTGATAATCGGCGAAAGCTATGGTCGCCACCACTCGAGTCTTTATGGTTATGATGTAGATACTAATCCACGACAGAGAAAACTGGAGAAGCAAGGTAGACTGATAAAGTTTACTGATGTGGTATCGCCATGGAACCTCACAAGCTTTGTTTTCAAGAATATCTTCTCTATGCATGTGGTAGGTCAGAAGGGTGAATGGTGCGACTATCCTATGTTCCCTGAGCTCATGCGCAAGGCTGGATATCACGTCACTTTTATCACCAACCAGTTTCTACCTCAAGCCAAAGAGGCTGTATATGACTTTAGTGGTGGTTTCTTCCTCAACAATCCTGTGATGAGTAAGCAGATGTTTGATTCGCGCAACGATACCTTGCGACCTCTCGACTCAGGATTGCTAAAAGACTATAAGCGAATTAAACCAGAGATTGGCGAACATGAATTCACCATCTTCCATTTGCTCGGCCAGCATGTAAACTATCGCCAAAGATACCCTTCTAACCAACGCCATTTCTGGGTAAGCACTTATGATGATTTGCGTCCAGACCTTAATGGCAAACAGAAGCGTATTCTTAGCGACTATGACAACGCGACTCTCTACAACGACTCGATAGTAGACCAAATAGTGAAACTATACCAGCGCCGCGATGCTGTGGTGATATATATGCCTGACCATGGTGAGGAATGCTATGAGGGCAATCGTGGTTTTATCTGTCGCAACCACTCGTCGGCAATAGACTACGACCTGGCACACTACGAGTTTGAGATACCTTTCTGGGTATATGTCTCACCTCTATATGCTAAGCGCCATCCGCAGATGGTAAAAGAGATAAAGGCGGCTAAGAACAAGAGGTTTATGACCGACGCCGTAGCTCATATGCTTATGCACCTTGCCGGCATCAGCGCTCCCGACTATCATGAAGAGTACGACATCTTGAGTCCAAACTACAATGAAATGCGACCACGACTCTTGAAAGGACATACCGACTATGATAAGTTGAGGGAAAAGGGGAAAAGGTAAAAAAGTAAAAGGGTAAAAGAGTAAAAAGGGAAAAGGGTAAAAAAGTAAAAACTGGGAAAATTATGAATACGCCATTGCTCTCAAGAGCAGAATGCAACATAATGCGCGGACTTGCCATAATGGGCATATTCTTGCATAACTACTGCCACTGGCTTGGTCCTGTGGTAAAGGAAAACGAGTATACTTTCAATCAAAAGAATGTAGACTGGCTTTGGGCTGTCACTATGAATGCCGACCAGCTGCTGCCTATGCACTGGGTATCGTTTTTAGGTCATTATGGCGTACCTATCTTCCTATTTCTCAGCGCCTATGGCTTAGAGATGAAATATGGTAGCAAGTTGGTAGCTGCAGAAGAAGGAATATGGGCATTCATAAAGAAGCATTTCCTGAAGCTCTTCTCTATGATGATAGTTGGCTTTGCTGCATTCCTAATGGTTGATACCATAACTCCAGGTCGTTGGCATTACGATGTAACAAAGGTGGTGGCACAGCTATTCATGGTCAACAACCTACTCCCTGACCCTGACCATCAGATATGGCCCGGACCTTATTGGTTCTTCGGACTTATGCTCCAACTGTATATAGTTTATCGTCTGTTTATATATCGCAGACATTGGGGCTTCACGGTAGCATTAATTGTAGCATGCGTAGGCATACAGCTTTGTCTCGACCCTATGGGATCAGCCATCAATAGCTATCGCTACAACTTCATGGGTGGCATGTTGCCATTTGGTTTAGGAGTGCTGATGGCAAACTGCGAGACTGCCAGAATAAAGAATGAGGAATACCGCACTTGGCAATGGTGCATCTGGCTCGTAGTATTCTCGCTATTTGTAGTAGGTTTTAGCTGTAGCCTCATCGGTTGGACATTTGCTCCTATTGCGGTTATCGGTGCATGCTTGGCAATGGCAAAGGTTATAAAGAACATACCATATCTTGGTGCTGCCATGCTATGGATGGGCGACATAAGTGCAGCATTGTTTGTCAGCCACCCTATAACACGAAAGATTTTCATTCCGATATCTCGCCAAGGCGACATGTGGACAGGACTGCTGATGTATATCATAGCAAGTTTGTTTGTTGCCATGTTGTTTAGAGAAATAATGAAAAAGATAAAGTTTGCATAACATACAACTTTAGAATAAACAAATCGCAAAATAACATGAAGATACCAGATATCGAACTCTATAACATGAGCCGTTTTCGCGGTGAGCAGATGGGAGCAGCAATGCTTTTCGTCATCTTGTTCCACGTAGGCTTAGACCGCTGGGATCCTATGTTCGGACTACGTCGCATGGGAAATGTAGGCGTAGACATATTCCTTTTCCTTAGCGGTATCGGACTATGGTATTCATGGACAAAGATGACGGAGAAGGGAATGGCTACTAAGGATATGCTACTAAGGTTTTTCAAAAACCGCTATGTACGCATCTATCCTGCTTGGCTCATCATGGCTTCGCTATATTATATTCCTCGTTTTCATGGTGGCGACATCATGGCATGGATAGACCTCATTGGCGATATCACCATCAACTGGGACTTCTGGCTTCACGATGAGCTTACGTTTTGGTATATCCCTGCCATCATGATGCTATATACCATATCGCCATTCTATATGATGCTCATCCAGCGCCACCCTATGTATCGCTGGTTGCCGCTGATAAGTGTTATCTGGTGTGTGATGGTGCAATGGGTGATACCTATTCATCAGGCAGTAGGTCATCTGGAGATATTCTGGAGTCGTGTGCCTATATTCCTACTTGGCATCAACTTCGGTTCTATGGTCAAGAATCGCCACACCATAGATGGTCAAGCGGTATGGATGTTGGCAGCAATATGGATTCTAACCTTCGGCACTTGTCTGTATCTTGAGCAGATACGCCACGGACAATTCCCTTTGTTTGTTGAACGTATGCTCTACATACCATTCACCATAACAACCATCATGCTCCTAAATCGTGTATTCCGTCGATTGCCAGACAAAGTGAATATGATATTCCGATTTGTTGGAGCAGTAAGTCTTGAAGCCTACTTGATACATAGTCACTTCGTGTTGTGCTATATCGAGCGAATGCATATAGGATATTGGCCAACCTTTCTTCTCACAGCCCTCATCACCATGCCGCTCGCATGGCTATTGCATAAGGGAATTGAAAAGGTAAAAGGGTAAAAAGGTGAAAAGGGTTGCGTTCGTCGCAGCTTGGCTGCGTCGCTTACCCACGAAATCCACCTTTAACTAAAAGATAAACATTATGAAAAAGATAATAAAGCTCATACGTCCTCACCAATGGCTGAAGAACACCTTCGTGTTTTTCCCTATGTTCTTTGGTGGTTCGCTGATGTGTACCGAAGACATCATAGCTGCGGTGATAACATTCTTTGCCTTCAGCTTCACAGCATCATCGATATATTGCTTGAATGATATCATCGATGTGGATGCCGACAGAAAGCATCCAAAGAAATGCAATCGCCCTATAGCCTCGGGTGCCATAAGCATACCTACAGCCTACACCCTGATGCTATTGTTAGCGGTAGCTGGCTTTGCCACCTGTCTGCTGCTCACCATCAACGCTCTCGCCACGATGTGCATCATCGTGGGCTATTGGCTATTGAATGTGCTATATTGCACCAAGCTCAAGGATTATGCCATCATCGATGTCTGTATCATAGCCTTTGGCTTTGTGCTCAGAATATTGGCTGGTGCCACAGCCACCGAGACAATAGCAAGTCATTGGCTGGTGCTCATGACATTCTTGCTCACGCTATTCCTGTCGTTTGCAAAGCGTCGCGATGATGTGTTGCGCATGAATGCCACAGGCGAGGCTCCACGTAAAAACACTATTCGCTACAACCTCACCTTCATCAACGAGGCTATCACCATCACAGGCTCTGTAACGCTCGTATGCTATATCATGTATACCGTTTCGGCAGAGGTGGTGGAGCATTTCCATACCAACTATCTCTATCTCACCACCATCTTGGTGCTCATAGGATTGTTACGCTATATTCAGCTTGCCGTAGTTGACCAGAAGAGTGGCGACCCTACTAAGGCATTGCTCACCGACCATCTGTTGCAGGCTATAGTGGCAGTATGGGGATTATCATTCTTCGCAATAATATATCTGACATGAAACATAAACTATATTGCTTCGACTTTGATGGCACGCTAACCACCAAAGACTCTATGATAGAGCTTATACGCTATGCGCATGGCACAAAAGGCTTGATATTAGGTTTGTTGGCAAACATATGGTTTCTGGTGATGATGAAGCTTCATCTATATCCCAACTGGCGTAGCAAAGAGCGCATCCTTGCCCACTTCTTTGGTGGCATGTCTGCCGAAGCCTTCGATGTGTTGTGCAACAACTTCGCTGCTCTTCACCACACAGATATCCGTCCGCAGGCTATAGCCGAAATCAATGATATCATAGCACAAGGTGGCAAGGTGATAGTGGTTAGTGCAAGTGCCGAAAACTGGGTGGCACCAATGCTTGCTAAGGCTTTCAACTCAATGTCGACTCTTTCTGGTACCCACTTAGAGGTAAAAGACGGAAAGATTACAGGCATAATAGAAGGTCACAACTGCTATGGCGAAGAAAAGGTGAATCGTATAAAAGAATATATGCAAGCCAACGACATGGAGCGTGCAGAATATTATATATATGCCTATGGCGACAGTCAGGGCGACAAACAAATGATGGAATATGCCGATGAATCGTTTTACAAACCTTTCAGACAATGAGAAGTTGCGTGAGGTGATACGCTTCGGCATTGTGGGAGTGGTAGCAACGATAATACAATATGCGTGCTATTTGGCTTTCAACCGCATCATGCACCCTACCCTTGCCAATACCATTGCCTACGCTGTGAGCTTCGCTTTCAACTATGTGGCATCCACACGCTACACCTTCAAGGTGAAATCTACCACACGCCGAGGCTTGGGCTTTGCATTCTCACACCTCGTCAACTATACCATGCAGACGGTAGTGCTCGCAGCAATGCTCTTCGTGGGCATACCTAAAGACTGGGCTATGGTGCCAGTGTTTGCCATCTGCGTACCGGTAAACTTCATATTAGTGAGATATTTCCTTAAGAAATAAGTGAAAGAATAAACTAAAGAATAAACGGACTATGATAGATAGAATGAACGAAAGAACCAACAACATATTCAGCATTAGGCGTGAAGAACGACTTCTCGCCCTCTTGCTTATAGTATTGCTCGTATCGATTAATGCCATGGTAATAGCACATTATTATAATGTGTTTACACCAATACAGAGCAACTACTGGAACCTCTTTATCGGTAAGTTCCACATCTCAGGTTTCGACCCTATCACGCTAAGTGTTGTTAGCGACTGGTCGGCAGGCTATAATGTTTATCGCCATCCGTTGCTGGCATTCTTTATGTATCCTGCCTATCTGCTCAACCAACTGCTGATGGGTATCACAGGTATCAACTGTGCCATATTCATCGTTGCAGCCCTGCAGATATTCTCGGCTTTCTATGCAGCGATGTTCGTCTACAAGATTTGCCGCGACATCGTAGGCATCGATGTTCTTAGTTCATACCTCTTGGTGGGCTTGTATCAGTCGTTTGCATATATCATGCTCTCAGGCATGGTGCCCGACCATTTCATATTCTCGAGCTTCATCCTAACGCTCTCGCTATATGTCACAGGCAGGCGTCTGCAGAGCGGTCGACCAATGAAGATATGGCAAACGGTGGTGTACTTCTTATTCACCGCTGGCACCTCACTCAACAATGGTTTGAAGATATTCCTCTCGGCATTGTTCGTAAACAAGGGAGGATTCTTCAGATGGCGCTATTTGTTGCTTGCCGTTATCTTGCCTTCTGCTCTCATCTGGGGCTTTGCTCGTTGGGAATACCATGTTTTTGTATTCCCTTCATGGTATGCCAAGAAGGTGGCTAAGGAGAAGAAAGAGGCAGAGAAGAAGAAAGTTGCCGACTTTGCTCAAGCACAACGCAACTCTGCACTTCGTGCACAGGGCAAGACTCCAGAGGCAGCAAAGCCTGTAGTAAAGAAGCAGAAGCGAAAACTACAGGGCACACCAATATCTAATGGTGAGTTCTCTCGTTGGACAGATATCACTACTCCACGCTGGACATCGCTCGTAGAGAATGTCTTTGGCGAGGGCATACAGCTTCATAAGGATCATCTTTTGCAAGACCTCTATGGCAAACGTCCAATGATAGTAGAGTATGGCATGACGCTCAACTATATCATCGAGGGTATCATCGTAGTCCTATTTATATTAGGTATCCTATGTGGCTTGGGTAGTCCATTCCTATGGACTTGTCTATCATATTTCATGCTCGATATGGTGTTGCATGTTGGTTTTGGCTTCGGACTCAACGAGCCATATATCATGTCGGCACATTGGATGTATATCATCCCTATTGCCATAGCATATCTGTTGCGCATCATCAATTATCGCTTTGTTTGGGTGCTGCATCTGTTGCTTATATCAGTAATGATGTTCCTCTATGGTTGGAATATCGGACTAATGCAGACTTACCTTTGTTAAGTGAAGAGGGAAGAGTGAAGAGTGAAGAATTTAAGTGAAGAGTGAAGAGTGAAAAATTAAATAGAGATAAAGAGCTAAGTTTTAGGGGCGTATTTGCTATACGTCGCGAAGAATGGCCTGTAGCAGCAATAGTAACTGTGCTATTGCTGATGATACATTATTTCTTTATCTCACGTTTCTTCGATCAGTTTATGAACTACAGCGTGGGAGCACGCAACGTATTTCTGTCTAATTTCCACATGGCAGGCTTCGACCCTACAGCCTACGATGTGGTAACGCATTGGCAGATGGGCTACGACATTCTGCGCCATCCGCTCCTTGCATGGATGATGTGGCCGCTATACATAATAAACCAAGGGCTATGGCAACTCACATGTTGCAACTGCGTGCAGTTTATCGTTGGCTTCCAACTATTCTTCTGCGCTTTCTATAGTGCCATCTTTATGTATCGCATACTCACAGAGCATGTCCGTACCACTAAGCTTAGCTCCACATTGCTAACTTCGCTATTCTTCACCTTTGCCTATATCATGGTGTCAGCCATCGTGCCCGACCATTTCTGCTTGTCGCTCTTCATGTTGCTGCTCACCATATATATATTAGCATCTTTCGAGACTACGCCAATACAACAAGCCATACTATACACCATCACAGCTGGCATCACACTAACAAATGGCGTAGTGGTATTCATTGCCGACTTGATATTCCACGGTCGCAAAACAATAATGCCAAAGCGGTTGGCTTTGGCATACGTAGTCCCTACCTTATTATTAATAGGTAGTGTGGTTTGTTTTCAACGACAAATTGAGAGTACTACAAAATGGGTGGAACAACAATCTCCACGAACGGAAATAGTATACGAGAATATGCTTGGTGAATCTATTCAATTCCATCGCAAGCATATCCTTGGTGATGTATTGTGGCGTCGACCAGTCATCGTGCGCTATCTTTGGTGGGGCAGCTATGCAATAGAAGTTGTATATTGCTTGCTCTTTGCCTTCGGCATTTGGTTTGGTCGTCGTGAGCGCATGCTATGGATGATGATGGCAGTATTTGCTTTCACCCTTATCATGCATATCGTCTGCGGCTTTGCAGCCAATGAGGTACAGATTATGACAGCCCATTGGGCTTTCGTCATTCCTATCACCATCGGCTACCTTGCTCGCCGCTATCGTGCCATCGACATTCTCATTGCCCTCTTAGCAATATACCTCCTTGCCTCCAACTTCTATCTGCTCCACAGATATCTCACTTGGCCGCTAACGAAGTAGAAGCCAAGAACTTCTATCCCATTTTTACAGGCACACCATGAGTATTCTTCACTTCTTTCATTACGAATACGCTATGGAAATAGCCTACGCTATCGATGTTGCCAAGCTTGGTACGCATAAACTCCTGGTATGACTCCATATCGCGAGTTTGTATTTTTAGCGTGAAGTCATATTCACCACTCGTATTATAGCACTCGGTGATTTCTTCGATATCTTGTATTGCCTCCATAAAATCATCCATCAGCATTTGCGAATGGCGCTTAAGACGCATATTACACAACACCGTCATACCATTGTCCGTCTTCTTAGCATCGAGGATGGCATGATAGCCTTTGATAAAGCCCTCACGCTCCAATCGCTTTTGGCGGTCGAAGGTGGGCGAGGTTGAGAGATTAACCCTCATTGCAAGTTCTTTTACTGTAAGCGTACTATCCTCTTGAAGGATGTGCAATATCTTGCGATCTATACTATCAAGTTCCGAGAATTTCATTTATTGCCGAATAATATTCTGTTATTATAAAGTTTTCAAGCACAAAAGTAGCATATTTTCCTTAACTCACCAAATATTCTTTGCCGAAGCACGCAACTATCATACCTTTGCAAACGAAATAATGATAACAACAAAACAAACAACAATTATGACAAAGACTATTAATGGTATTCAGGTTCCACAGCGAGCTGATTTTGTAGGCAGTTTTCTTCGTCCAGCAGATCTCAACGATAGCAATCGCGACGAATATGTAGCACAACTGGTGGAGAAGCAGAAGGAATTAGGCTATACCCTCATCACAGATGGAGAGTTCAACCGCACATTCTGGCACCTTGATTTCTTTTGGGGCTTTGGTGGTGTAACCCACGAGCCGGGTGGCGACATAGCCTTTAATGGCGAGACTGCACGCCTCGATAGAGTTTATCTCACAGGCAAGCTAACTGCTCAGCCTCATCCATTCATCGAAGCTTACAAGAAGCTAAAGAAATATGAAGACGATAAGCATATCGCAAAACTCACAATTCCTGCGCCAGCACAGCTATTCCAACAGCTAAATCTACCCAAGAACTTCCTCGGCACAAGAGCCATTTATCCTAATATCAACGACCTGATAAACGACATTGCTGCAGTCTACCAGGGTTTCATTCGCCAGTTCTATGCCGTTGGCGGCAGATATCTCCAGCTTGATGATTGCTCATGGGGAGCAATTTTAGGTACTTCAAATTCTATTTCTTCACAGCGATATAAGGAGTTAGGTAGCAACCTCGATGCTGTAAAAGAACAGCTACTAACTGTCAACAACCGCGCTATAGAAGGTCGTCCTGCCGATTTGGTAGTGGCAACACACATTTGTCGTGGTAACTATCATTCCACATGGTTTAATAGTGGCGCCTACGACTCTGTAGCCGATTGGGCTTTTGCTCGCGAGAATGTAGATGTACTATATCTGGAATACGATGATGAGCGCTCTGGCGGCTTTGAACCTTTAGCAAAGGTTAGTCCAAATAAGCATGTGGTGCTCGGACTTATAACCAGCAAGCGCCCAGAACTTGAAGACGAAGATAAAGTTATAGCTCGCATCCACGAGGCTGCCAAATACATACCATTAGAGCGTCTTTCGCTCTCGCCACAATGTGGTTTCGCATCTTGTGCAATTGGTAATAAGCTCACTGTTGAGCAACAATGGACAAAACTACAACTTGTTGAGCGTATCTCGAAGAAAGTTTGGGGATAAGCAAGCAGATTACTACCAATATGAAATGTGAGTGCCACGTACATAGCACTCACATTTCAATTAATATAAGATAACAGTTGGGTTTTGTGACAAAAAATGTGTAATTTTGCACAAAACTACCATACTTATCTTATTTTATGAAAGAACTATCTATTTCAGCTAAGCTACAAAATTATTTAAAAGTTGTAGCACATCATTTTACTTCGTATAGTAAATATTGCGGATTGGCAATTCTATTAACCTGCCCTCTGTATGCAAATGCAGATGCCATAGACCGTTCGCAAGCACGAATAGTGGCACAAAACATCGTTAGCATCGACGACTCTGCACCAGATGACGTGGCATTAGCGCCTTATTATATTTTCTCGCGTGGAGCGGGTAAAGGCTACGTCATCGTTAGTGGCGACGACTCTACAGCACCTATCATAGGATACACCGATATGGGCGACTATGTAGAGGGACAGCTTCCTGCACCATTGCAGAATCTTCTCGACTCATGGGCAGAGAAGATAAAGAAACTACAGGAGCAAAATCCAACAAAGACAAAGAGCAAGATGTCGCCAGCAAAGGCAAAGCAACGTTTTGCATTGGCTTCATATAAGAAGGCATGGGTGGAAGTGCCTGCGCTAATGACAACACACTGGCATCAGAGCTATCCTTACAATATGCTTGCTCCGCACCGCACCGACAACAACAACCAAGCGCTAACAGGTTGTCTTGCTACTGCGGCATCGCAGATAGTATACTATTTCCGTAAGGACAACCCTACGGCAACACTCTACGACACTCCTACCTATGGCTATGGCGGTGCTCCCGTCACCAAGTCATTACCTAAAGGCACACCTCTGCGCTATGATCTTATGAAGAATAGTGGCACAGGTTCTTTAAAACAAGACTCAGCCGTAGCGGTATTGATGTATGCTGCAGGAACATCTGCTTGGCTCACATATGGTGATGGAAGTGGTACTGCCACTTCTGGTCAAAACTATAAGATGGGCGATGCCATTCGCGGACAGTTTGCTCTGAACAACGATTGTTTATATAAGGAAAGTTTCTCACAGCAAGCATGGGAAACTAAGGTTTACAACAATCTAATTTCTGGTCGTCCTATGCTCTATACAGGAGCAAGCGAGAAGGATGGCGGACACGCAGTAGTTTTAGATGGCTATCAGGCTACTACAGGACTCTACCACTTCAACTTTGGTTGGGGTGGACAAGGCGACGGATGGTATACCATTGATGACGAAACAGGTATGAATGGCTTCAACTCGTATCAGTCGGTGCTTGCCAACATCACTCCAAAGAACCAAAACTATACGGCTCGCATACTCTTTCCTACTCTCTACGAGAAGACAACATGCACCATCAACGTTATGGTCAACAATGATGCTACACTGGCACAGAGCAAGTTCTATCTTTATTGCTCTACTACCAACACCAAGCCTTCATCACCAACTGCCAAGGACGAAAATACTATCATCGAAACTGGCGATAGTGCAAAACTCTCGTTCAGTTACAAGGCTATAAATGCCAAAAAACCTGTAAACATCTGGCTATATGATGCCAATGGTAAATTGCTCGACAACATAACAGCAGAGGTGCTACCAACAAAATCTGCCCTCACGCTGAAGAATATTTCTGCCGACACCAGTGATGATATCACTACCATTGGCAACTATAAGTTCCATCATCTAAACAACACCACAGCTAATATCAGCGTATCTCTTGCCAACAGCGACGAGGGTACCATTTGCCAACCTACGCTGAAATGCGCAATGTTTGAATATGATAAGGAAACTAACACATGGGCGACAGATTCTACTACAAAGATTATAAACTCGCTGAAGTTTGATGTTGGCGAAACACGCGACACGATATTCCAGTTCAAATATCTCAAAGCAGGCTCATTATACAAGGTACGACTTGTTCCTGTGGCTACAACATCTACCAAGGACCCAATAAATGTAGATATTGCAGACTCTGAGGTATACTTCCAAGTGTTTGAACCTTCGCTTGCAGTAACAGCAAATGGTCGCCAAGCTATAGTAACAGGAGGTTGGAATCCAACTCTCTTTACCGAAATTGCTACAGACAGCCATGTTACAACCTACGATATGACTGCCGTAAGCGGATTGTCGTCGCAACCTAAGGCTGCCAACAAAAATGCGCTATTCTATAGTAACAGCAATGTAGAAGGCATATCAAACCTCATCGTTGATTCTCGTTGCAACGACCTCATTATCAACGAGGGTTATGACTTCTTGCCTCGCAACAACTTCCATGCTGCAAAGGCTAAATTCATGACACAACCAGCAGAGAAATGTGGTTGGGGAGCTTTAGCACTTCCTTTTGCAGCCACAACACCTAAGGGAGTACAGGTGCGCGAAATTACAGGTATATCAAGCGTTAAGCTTATACATAGCCACAACTCAGAAATTGCTGCAGCAACACCATTCGTATATCTGCCTTCAACACCTGCTTTCACAGGTTTCGAGGCTACAGATGTTAATATAAATAGCGACAGCATCTATACATCTCATCACGATAGTATTACTGTCAATACCATAAACACCATTGCTGCAGACCGCAATATGACTCTTGGTATGAAAAACAATCTGCCATATTTCATCAAGACTGAAGCAGAGGCTCAGATAGCATCATTCAGTGTTATCATCAATGCCAACATAGCAAATGGTATCAGAATATACAACGAGCCAACTATCGACCGTGCATACACAGCCTTTGCCGACTCGCTTTATTCTGCCCACCAAGCACTTGCATCACATCCTGAGAACAGCCAATGTACACAGTTTGCAGATAGCATCGCAGCCTATACTCATGCCTTCGAAAACTATACTTTCGACAACAAAAATGATATTACTAATGCTGCAAAACAGTTGGGCACACTCATACAGCAGTTCCTTTCAGAAGAGTTGCCTTCTGCCATCTACAATATTCCTACAGACAGCACAAACGACTACGATACCAATGCTCCTGTACGCTATTATTCGATAGACGGCACCCAGCTAACAGCTCCTCGCCGTGGCATCATTATCATCAAACAAGGCAACAAGGTGAAAAAAGTGAAAAAGTAAAAGGGTAAAAGGGTAAAAAATAAAGCAGATTGCATTAGCCGTTATATCGGTTTGCAATCTGCTTTTTTATGATACTAATGATACTTTGCAAAGTATCACGTGATACTTTGCAAAGTAATACGTAATACTTGCCCAAGTATCACGTAATACTTTTTAAGGCCATTTTTTACTTAAACAAGCACTCGCTTGGCAAACTCCCAAACGATGATACCTGCCGTGACTGAGACATTCAACGAATGTTTAGTGCCAAATTGTGGAATCTCGATACAGCCATCGCTCATATCTACTACTGGTTGGGCCACGCCCTTAACCTCATTACCAAAAACTACAGCATAGCCCACAGGCTCTTCCTGGCATGACGCAGGAGGAAGCGTAAGGTCTTGAAGCTTTGTTGAGCCTTCCACTTGCTCAACGGAATATACGAAATAGCCCTTGGCTTTAAGTTCTTTCACAGCCTCGGCAGTATCAGCATAATAATGCCATTCCACAGAGTCTTCACCACCAAGGGCAGTCTTGTG
>HF994134.1:19700-33908 GCA_000436915.1 Prevotella sp. CAG:1092
CAGCCTCAACTCTGAAAGCATCGCACGAACGGAATACCGAGCCGACATTGTATAGTGAGCGAACATTGTCTAACACCACTACCAATGGCAACTTCTTAGCCTCGCGGAATTCTTCTACCGAGAGGCGGTTCATCTCTATGGTTTTAAGTTTACGCACCGTTTAAGAGTAAAAGGGTAAAAAAGTAAAAGGGTAAAAAGGTAAAAGAGAAATCTATTTACCTTATTTCTTCATCGAATATGCCACAGCATACGCCTTTATCTGCTTCACCATAGCGAGCAGGCCATTTGAGCGTGTAGGCGAAAGATGATCCTTAAGACCTATTTTCTCGATGAAATATAAATCGGCATCACGAATTTCCTCTGGTGTATGACCGCTGATAACTCTAATGAGCAAAGCGATGATACCCTTTACTATCAGCGCATCGCTCTCAGCACTAAACACCAACTTGCCATCCACATAGTCGCATTGCAACCACACACGGCTTTGGCAACCGTCAATAAGGTTTTGTTCTGTCTTATATTTCTCGTCGAGAGTACAGAGGTCGTTACCAAGGTCTATCAACATCTGGTATTTATCCATCCAATCGTCGAAGTCTGCAAACTCCTCGATTACTTCATCTTGTATTTCGTTGATTGTCATAATGAAAAAAATCTAATCACTCCCCTCTCTCTTGGAGAGGGGTTGGGGGGTGAGGCTTTTTATTTTTGAATATCTATTCTATATAGTTTATCGTTTGGTCTTACCTTCTCTGGTACAGGTATTGAGACACGCTGACGCTGCAAAGCACGCTCTACAGGCTTGAGGTCATAGCGAATTTCGTCGGCAGTGAGCCATAGTGCACCAGTTGCATTACCTGTAACAAGGAGCTTATCGCCAACACCAAACTCCGATGCCTCAACGGCAACTTCTGCCACACCAAGCTTAGAGAAATATTTAACCACTTTGCCCACGAGCACCTTCTTCTCTGTAGCACACGAACCATAGTTCTTATTCCACTCGCCGATGGTTTGTCCCTGATAGTATCCATCCCAGAAGCCACGGTTGAAGACTGTTGCCAAGCGCTCGTCCCAAGCATCCTTCTTTTCTTCAGTGAAGGTGCCATCGAGAACACTCGCAATAGCCTCTTTATAGCAGCTAACCACGGTATGCACATATTCTGGTCCACGAGCACGTCCCTCTATCTTGAACACTCTAACTCCAGCCTTCATCATCTTGTCAATGAAGCGGATGGTCTTCAAGTCCTTAGGGCTCATGATATATTTGTTGTCTATTTCGAGCTGGTTGCCTGTCTCATTGTCGGTAACGGTATATGAGCGACGGCATATCTGCACACATTGTCCACGGTTGGCACTGCGGTTAGCATTATGAAGACTCATATAGCACTTTCCGCTGATAGCCATACACAAAGCACCATGGCAGAACATTTCGATGCGTACCAATTCTCCCTTAGGACCACGGACATCCTGTTCCAATATCTGGCGATATATCTCAGCCACCTGGTCCATATTGAGCTCGCGTGCCAATACTACAACATCGGCAAACTGAGCATAAAACTTCAAAGCCTCGATGTTAGAGATGTTGAGCTGAGTAGAGAGGTGTACTTCTACATCCTTCTGGCGGCAATATGTCATCACAGCCACATCAGAAGCTATCACTGCCGAAATACCAGCCTCGGCAGCAGCATCCACAATCTCGCGCATAGCCTCAAGGTCTTCACCATAGATGATGGTGTTTACGGTGAGATATGTCTTTATGCCATGCTCGTTGCATGTTGCAGCAATCTCTTTGAGGTCGTCGATGGTGAAATGGTTTGCAGAATGCGAACGCATGTTTAATTGTCCGATACCGAAGTATACAGAATCGGCACCAGAATTAATAGCGGCAGCAAGAGACTCACGTGAGCCTACGGGTGCCATTATCTCAAAATCTGTTGTTTTCTCGTTCATGGGTGCAAAGTTAGCCATATTTTTCGTAATTTTGCCACATGAAGAAGTTATTTTGCATTTTACTACCTCTGATAGTCTGCATGTTATCGGCTTGCGACAGCAAAAACCACGATAGCAAGCCTAATATAGAATTCATCATCGATAGCCGAATAAAAACCACTCCGGTGAAAGACCAGGGGCGCAGCACGCTATGCTGGATATATGCTATGCTTGCCACCATAGAGAGCGACCGCCTTATGATTGGCGACTCGGTAAACCTATCAGTCGACTACTTGGCTCGCATGATGTTGAGCAATAAAGCCACAAGGACTCATTTTAGCCAGCGTCCACCATCTATGCGTGGTATGATGACGATGACACCGCAGCTAATGGAGCTATATGGCATGATGCCCTACGACTCATATCATGCCGACAAGCCTGCCAACTACATGGCTATAGCTCGCAAAATGGCGAAACTTGGACGCATACGCTCTTCGATATCTACAATGCAAGAAAATGTCGACGACCTGCTGGACCGCGAGATAGGATATCTGCCATACCATATATATATGTTAGGTGCAGAATATTCGCCACAGGAGTTTGCCCACAGCATTTATCAGCCTGAGGAGTGGCAAGCCATAACGAGCTTCACTCATCATCCTTATGGCGAGGAGTTTGAATTGGAGACTCCCGACAACATGATGCACGATAAATTCTTGAACGTGCCTTTAGATAGCATGATGACATACATCGTGCGCTCGCTAAAACAAGGAATTCCTGTATGCTGGGAAGGCGACATCAGCGAAAAGGGCTTTGATATGGAGAGCGGAATAGCAACTCTCGATAATAAGAATGACAACCACGAAACCATAACCCACGCTGCCGCCTTGCGTCAAAAGGCTTTTGAGCTTCGCTCCACCACCGACGACCATTGCATGGCTCTCGTGGGTCTTGCCCACGACAAGCAGGGCAAACGCTACATCATAGCCAAGAATTCTTGGGGTGCCATTGGTCGCTACCATGGCTATATATTTATGAGCGAACAATATATTAAAATGAAGACTATAGCCGTAATGGTGAAGAAAGAAATCTGTGGGAATCATTGTCTGAGCCTGTTTTGATGGAATAATTCCTCTTTTGGGCACTAATTTCAATGGAACAATTCCTCTAAAGCTTGTTTAATTGCTTGAAATACAGCATATTTGCAGTAAATAAGGGCTCAATGGAAATTTCAAGGGGACTAGTCGTAACGACCAGCCTATAAAACTTTACTTAAATAGGCGACTCCCGCTATGCGAGAGTCGCCTATTTTTCATTTGCTAAAATAAATCGCTATGAGTACCAGTATCAAGAAGTAATAGGGTTAGTTTTTCATCATCTTGATCCCATAACATTAGCCAATCAGGAGATATGTGGCATTCCCATATTCCCTCCAGATTGCCATGAAGTTTATGTGGCTTATATGAAGCTGGTAGTTTACCTTCACGTGCAAGCTCGTCTACAGCCTTTTCAATAAGAGAAGGATCTAATCCTCGTTTTACGCCCTTACGTAAAGACTTTTTAAAGCGATTGGTAAAGTCGATAGAATATTTCATTCTAAGCATTGTTTTATTAAATCATGAGCATTTTCTGCATGATAAACTCTACCTGATTTAACGTCATCCAAAGCTTCTTCGATACCACTTTTATTTTCTGTTTGGATAACCCATCCAAACTTCTTTGCCAAATCCTTTAACAAGTTGAAATCTACTTGCGGAATGGTAATGGTCGTTGTAATGTTATTAACAGCTACATCCATGTCGTTATGTTTTTAAATGTTACCTGTGGGCAAAGATACTACATTTCTTTGAATCTTCAAATGTTTAAGGAAATAAATAGAGAATACAACGAAAATAGGCGACTCCCAATATACGAGAGCCGCCTAAATAGATTATGAGATAAAAAAGAGTTATCTTCTCAAATAGTTTTATTGCTTGGTAAGCACTACACGGTTTGCACCCTCGTAAGAGAGATACAACTGAATCTTGTACTTGCCATCGCCATTAGGAACTTTGAGATCCTTACCATCGAACTGACTTAGGTTATCATATGCTTCAGGATTACCATCTGCACCACCCCAACTAATTTTCCAATCGTCGTTTACAGCAAACTTGAAACCATCGGTAAGGTCTGTAGTGAGCTCCCAGCAACCCTCAGTTGCATTATATGTCATATGCTGAGCTGCATCTTTCTGATCCCATTTATTATGATTACCTACACAAGTAATACTGTTAATAGCAACAAGGCTATAGGTATTTGTGTTAAGATCAAGATTTATCTGATAGAAACCAGCCTTTGGAGCTGTGAAGTTAGGACCATTAGGGATATCCTCAACTTTGTTGTCACCAGCAAACTCCAAGTCACCTGTCCAATCATCTGTACCAGCCTGAGGCTTAAACTTGAACTGACCATCCAACCAATAGTAACCCTGATAATTTTCATCGAGTTTAGGGCTGCAAAGAGCATTAGTTGTCTTCCAACCAGACTCATTACCAATTTCGTAGTAGAGAGCGAAGTTTATCTTCTCAAGCTTGTAGGTACCATCCATAAGGTTGATAGTCATCTTAACGTACTTAGCATCGCCATTTACAGTAACCTTGAATGAACCTTCATTATCAATTGCATTACGACGGCAAATCTTACCAGTTTCGCCATTCTTACCATTACCCTCAGCGCAAGCGAAGACATAAGCCCAGTCGTTCTTCTCAACTGTTACATCATCGATGAATGCGAACCAGTTTTCACCCTCGTTTACAGGGAATGTAAGGGTAAATACAGGGTCGTCGTAAACATCCTTATCACTATGATTGAATGGCATAGCGGTTTCTGTAGGACTCCATGATGTACCTTCGATACCACCAATCAGATAGAAGTGCTTAGAAATTGGAGTAGGAGTAACCTTAACCTGAATAGAACCAGCGTTGATAAGTACAGCCTGTCCATCCTTAACTGCGTCAACGAAAACTTTACAGTTAAAAGTACGTTGTAAAGGACGAAGACCGAAAACTTTTTGTGTTAGAGTATTAAAAGTTTCGGTTTCTACAGTACCATCGTTTTCAAGATCGATCTCGTATGTTTGAGCATTCTCTACACCTTCTGGAGTAGCCTTAAGGCGAATATTCTCAAGGGTAAAACCCTCAGGTAGCGCATCGCCATCAAGAGTTAGCACTTTGACAGTAGCTGGAGCATTAGCCATATCGATAACAGCTCCCTCAGCAGCTGTGGCTGTATAGCCAGGTATGGTGATGGCTTCTTCTTCTGGGTTCGTTATAGGAGAAGCCCAATCGTTGAAGTCTTCATCGCAAGATGCCATAAGAACACCTGCGAAGGCAATAGCCAAATATTTTACGAATTTCATATTGTCTATGTTTAATAATTATTGATTAGGTGTCAAGAAGTTGGCAGAAGCGGAAAGCTTCCGCCAACAATTAAATGACATTATTTCAATTCACCTGTTTCAGTACCGAAGTTAATATAGAGTTTCTGACCAACAGCGTTGATTACACGGTCTTGGTCGCCACCTGTACCACGATATTTAAGCTGCTTATCAAATACCATGAACTCAGTATGCCACCATTCGTGTCCAGGGATAACAACACAAGCACGAGCACCCTGATCAGAAGCAGGAACACCAGTCATGGCAGGAGAAACGAATGAACCATCAGCAGTAGTTGGAACTTCGAACAAACCTGCAGGTAATTGTGGTGTAAAGTTAGCATCTCCAATACATGTACCAATGAGCCATACCTCAGGCTTATAGAAGTCGACATTATAAGTAACGTTGCGACCACTAACACCACAAGTAACAACCATAAGATACCATCCTGGTCTGCTTGAAGCGATGTTGCCACCATTATCAACGATATCGCCAGCAAGGTCGCCACCTACAGTAATGCCAGCAAAGCCTACTTCGTTATTATCCCAGCTGGTATTCTCATTGATCTTAATACCATTTTCATCAATATAAACAAGATGCCAGAATACATTATCGGTACCCCATACAGGAACCATCTTGAGACACTTGCTCCAATCCCAGTCACAGAAGTGACCAACAATATTGAGCTTACCAGGAGTTTTAACAGGAGGAAGTGAATACAACAAATGAACATTGCTCAATTTCACTACGTTAGAAAGAATTTCTGTTCCCTCTACAGGTTCGCCAGAGACATTAGTCATCACGGCACGAGCACGTGCATAAACCTGAATATCCATAGGGAAGTCAGCTTCTGTCTTTCCGTGCTCTAAGGCATAGTTTGTAAGTGCACTTGCCAAGAGTTCAGAGCTAACATCAAGTTTAGCACCCTTGAAAGTCTGATCAATCTCCTTGTAGTCAGTCATGTTTTCATCGAAAGCCACTTGAAGAGTATATTGTGTACTGGCAGGGAAACCATAATCAGGCTGTGAACATGTAAAGTTGATAGTCTTCGACTTTTCCAAGTCTAAATATTGACCTGCCAAAGCTGGTGTGTTAAGATGGAACTCTGTTGGAGAAACCACGGTTGGGTTGTCATCCCTATCATCAGAGCATGAAGCAAAGAGACTCAAGCCCAATGCCACCAGCAACGTTGATTTCAATATATTTTTCATATTGTTTTACGTTTTTATTGTTATTAGGAAGATTGGCTTGCCCACCGAAGCGGGCAGAGCCTTCTTCTATAGATTGTTTAGAATTAATAACCAGGATTCTGCTGGAGGTTGCTATTAGCATTCAACTCACCTACAGGAATTGGGAAGATATTGAGGTGAGAGTCGAAGTTCTTACCTGTTTCAGCATTACCCTTCCAAGACCAATTGTAGTTGTTGTTACCACCATAGCGTCCGAAGCGGATAAGTGTAGGACGGCGGATACCCTCGAAATAGAACTCACGTGCCCACTCGTCACATATATCATCGAGAGAATATGAGCCAGTCTCACCACGTGTAGTTGCCTTAGCACGAGCGCGGAGCTCGTCAATAGCCTTTGTACCTTCGGCTGTTGTCTGATTGCCATGCAAGCGAGCATCAGCTTCGCCAACGATAAGGTAAGCCTCTGCAGCACGCATAAAGAAGCAGTCAGCATCTGCGAAAGAAGGGTTATAAGCTGAAGAGCCATCAGTCTTGAAATTCACGAACTTACAAACACCATAACCATTCTTAAAGTTTGAAATCTTTGTATTTTCAAGAGTTACAGGGTCTGCTTCATCATCTGAATAGCCCCAGAAGATAGCACGCTTGTCGTTTGCCAAAGCTGGCATCTCATAAGATTTAGCCTTTGGAACATCGCCAGCAGGGAAGAACTTTCTTACCAACTCCATACGTGCACGGTTACCACCCCATGCAGCAGAAACACATCCATTAATTGCAGAAGCATCATCAGGATTTGCATGCATTTTATCGTTGAATGTAGAAGCTATAAGGTACAAAGAGTTACCATAGCTACGGATATCCTTAGAATTCTGAATGATAGGGAAGATAGCTTCCTTTGCAGCAGAAGTCTCACCATTATCACCCATAAAGAGCATCTGGTAAGCACTCCAGTTACCAATACCAGTCTTATTCAACTTATAGTC
Source organism: Prevotella sp. CAG:1092 (assembly GCA_000436915.1). Taxonomy (GTDB): domain Bacteria; phylum Bacteroidota; class Bacteroidia; order Bacteroidales; family Bacteroidaceae; genus Prevotella. Next base: position 27,215 of record HF994134.1, read on the forward strand.
GGAAGCAATAACCTTGTTTGCCCAAGTCTTTGCATTTTCCCACTGAGCAGTACCTGTATAAACTTCGGCATTAAGATAAAGACGTGCCAAAAGCAACCATGCAGCAGCCTTATCTACGCGACCATATCCAGCGTCAGCAGATGTCTTAGCATGAGCATCAGCAAGATTAGGTTCTACATTCTCACTAAGTTCCTTAACCAACCAGTCAAACATCTCGGCACGAGTGTAGCGAACAGGCTTAGAAAGAGTCTCTGAGAAAGGAACATTTCCGAAAGCATCCATAAGGATATAATACTGCAAAGCACGAAGGAAACGAACCTCAGCAGTCTTTGTTGCATCTTCTTGACCTGCTACAGCGATATACTGATTGCAAGTAGAGATACCGATGGTAAGACGTGAGAAGTAAGCCTTCATCATCTGGTTTGAGTTATCGTAGGTGTTAACAACCAACTGGTCGAGACCATTGTCACCCCATCCGCAGATAGCCTCATCTGTGGTAAGTTCGTTGGCGTTCCACATCAAACGATACAAGTTGGTCATACCTTCATCGTTGTATCCCTTAACGTCGGAACCAGCATCGCCATTGTCACCATTACCGCTACCTGCCATGGCGAAGTTTGCATAGCACTTATTAAATAAGCCATCGCTGCTGTATGCGGTATCAATCTTTGGGCTAATAGGTTCCTTGTCGAGGTCGCTCGTACAAGATGTGCCAGTCAAGACCAAAGAAATAGCTGCAAGAGCCCATATCTTTATATTGAAAGTTTTCATATTAATTTCTCCTTAATTAATTAAAAGTTGAGATTCAAACCAAAGATGAACGAGAATGGGCGTGGGTAGATATTATTGTCGATACCACTTACAACCTCAGGATCGAGTCCATCATACTTGGTAATAGTGAACACATTAGAAGCTGTTGCGTAAACACGTCCGCTAAAGCCCTTAACAAACAAGTTGTTGAAGCTATAACCGAGAGTGATGTTATCACACTTCAAGAAAGAAGCATTCTGTACGAACATATCTGTAATCTTAGAAGTGTTATGGTCAGACTTCCAATATAGAGTGTTAAGAGGACGGTTTGGCAAATATGCGTTCTGAGCCCAGATAGCGTTCTCAGATGTTAGACGCATAGCCTGGTCGAAGTTGTTGTAAACATAGTTACCAATGCTTGCACGAAGAGTGAAGCTGAAGTCCCAATTCTTATACTCAAGACGAGAAGAAAGACCCATTGTAACAGGAGCTGCTATGTTCTTATATAGATAGCGGTCAGCCTCTGTGATGTTGCCATCACCATTGCGGTCAACTACGCAACCCTCGATAGGTCTGCCATTCTTGTCGTAAACCTGCTGAAAAACATAGAATGAGTTAGCGGCATAGCCCTTCTGGTGAGCGAGAACCTTGTTACTCTGGTCGATGTTTGAACCTGTGAGCACAGGGAGTCCACCCTCAGAAACACCTGAGAGGTCAGTAATCTCATTCTTATTGTATGTGAAGTTATAGTCGATAGACCAGAACCAATCCTTAGTCTGGATAGGCTTGAAACCGAGAGTTACTTCAACACCAGTATTCTTCAAAGAACCTATGTTCTGCAAGCCCATATCTGCGAAACCAGAAAGACCTGCTACAGGAGCACTGTTGATAAGGTCTTTAGTCTTACGATAATACCAATCAACGCTTGCTGTGATACGCTGATCAAGAGCACCGAAATCCAAACCTACGTTGTAAGTAGTTGTAGTTTCCCACTTAAGGTCTTGGTTGAAGTACTTAGGAGTATAAATCTTACCATCACCAGCAATAGGATAGTAACCATAAGGGCCACCTACCATATACTGAGGAACCCAAAGGTAGTTATCTACACCTTCCTGCTGACCAGTTATACCATAGCCAAGACGGAGCTTAAGGTCTGAGAGCCAATTCATGTTGCGGAACAACTTTTCTTCCTTCATCTTATAAGCAAATGCGAATGAAGGGAATGTTCCCCAATGCTCCTTGAAACGCTGCGAACCATCACGACGTACTGTTGCGGTGAGATAATAGCGGTTCATGAACGAATAGTTGGCACGACCAAAGAATGATACGAGGTGATTCTCAAACTTATCAACATCAGGCTGGTTGTTAAACTCTTTACCTGCGTTGTCGCCAGCTGTCTGTGGATAATACTGCTTCCAGCTATTGTTGTAGCGGAAGAAGAAACGCTGCCACTCGTAACCACCCATTACATCAATATGATGATTCTTGTTGATATCCTTATAATACTGAGCGTAGAGAGTGAGAAGCTGATTTCTCTTGAAGTTCTTATTGTTTGTATTACCACCATAATACATATTAGCAGGATCGAACTGGTAAACATTGTTTTTCTCCTTACCCTCTGCTATCTCAAGACCGAGAGTTGCATGGAGGCGCAAGTCTTCAAAACCATGTACCTTATAATCGATATCAGCACTACCGATAAATGAATTTGTAGTCTGCTCATCGTCGCTACCATAGAGGCAAGCCAATGGGTTCTTAGTAGAATCCTTGTGCTTTGTCCATCCCCAAGTTGCATCACCAAGAGCAGAAGCTGAAGTAGGCCACTCGAAGAAACCACCGAAGTTCTTCAATGTCTGCTCCATCTGATCACCAATCATTGCGATATGGTAAGGAGATGTAAACTTGTAAGGATCCTGTGTAGGGTCCATGCTTACAGCAGCACCAATAGCATCGCCATTAGCCTTGTGGTTCTTTGAATACATACCCTTAGCATTGAGGTTCATGGTAAGGTGATCGTTGAGCAACGAAGGATTAAGATTCAAAGAAGCTGTATAACGGTCGTACTTAGAAGTCTTCAAAATACCCTGCTGACCTGTGTAGCCTACAGAAACACGATAAGGAAGCGCATCCTTTACAGAACCTGATACAGTAAGGTTATGGTCGTGGCTAACAGCTGTTTGGTAGATAAGATCCTGCCAATCAGTATTAGCTGTACCAAGAGCACGATAAGGATCTGAATCCTCGCCGAAGATACTCTTTACAAATGCACGGTATTCGTTGCCGTCCATCATATCATGAGTTTTCTTCTTTTTACTTACAGTAAGGCTACCTGCATAAGAGATAGTAGGTTTCTGTCCCTTGCGTCCTTTCTTAGTAGTGATAATGATAACACCATTAGAACCACGGCTACCATAAATAGCGGTAGCAGAAGCGTCCTTCAAAATGTTGAACGACTCAATATCCTGTGGGTTAATAGTTGAAAGGAGGTTTGCACTTCCGTTTACCTTATTATTATCCATAGGCACGCCATCGATAACAATTAATGGGTCGTTAGAAGCTGAAAGTGAAGATCCACCACGAATACGAATTTGTGTACTTGCGCCAGGTTCACCGCTATCGCCAGTTACGTTTACACCAGCCATCTTACCTTGCATAAGGTCTTGGGCATTTACTACCACACCCTTGTTCTTAGAGTCTGGTTTCATTGCTGTAACAGAACCTGTCAAGTCAGACTTCTTAGCCACACCATAACCGATTACCACAACTTCCTTCAGCGACTGATTGTCTTCCTGAAGAGTGATAACCATGTTGTTGGCAGCAGCAGCCTGTGCTTGCTCGTAGCCTACATAAGTTACAGTAATTGTTGAGCCCTTGTCGGCTTTAATTGAGAAGTTACCATCAAGATCGGTAACAGCGCCACCACTCTGTCCATTTACACGAACAGCAGCACCGATAATCGGTTCACCGGTAGCATCTTTCACATGTCCTTTGACAACCACTTGCTGAGCAAATGCTGTCGCAGAAAGGGCGAGACCACACGCAAGTGTGAGAGCCCTTCGAGGCATTGTAATCTTTACCTGCTTCATTTTCTTAAGTTTTTAGTTATAACGATTGATGTTGTTTGATATATCGCGGTTAGGTTTAAGAGAGTGCGCATGGTTTTACAAGCATTTTGCGCAAAATCACATTGATAAAAAGCAATATTACACGGCTTAATCAATATTTCATGCTGCAAAATTAAGTTTAATTACCATACGACGCACTTTTTTACAGACATTTTCGTTATTTATAATGTGCAAACGTTTGCGCATTATTTCGTTTAAATAATTTTGACAGCGGCAACAAGGTATATTTGTTTTGCGTAATTTTGCAGTCAAGGACTTACTAACGATGAAAGAACTAACTCCCATAACAATGAAGGACATTGCCAAGGCGCTCAAAGTGTCGGTGGCAACGGTGTCGCGTGCGCTGAAAGATAGTCCAAGGATTAGCATGGCGCAAAGAGACAAAATAAAGGAATACGCGCGTGAACATAATTACTCTCCTAACTTCATTGCCGAGAGTTTGCGAAACAGCAAACGAAAACCGTTGAAGACTATCGGCGTGATTATTCCAAACCTGCCCCACTATTATTTCTCCACGGTGCTTAGCGGCATTGAGGAGGAGGCTTCTGCATGCGGGTATACGGTGATGATGGCGCAAAGTAATGAGATGTATGCGCAAGAGGTTAAGATTTGCGAATCGTTCTACGACCACAAGGTGAGTGGCGTTATCGTGTCGCAAGCCAAGGACACTCTGCGTTTCGACCATTTCCAAAAGCTCTTAGACCACGGCATACCATTGGTGTTCTACGACCGCATTTCTACTGGCGTTAATGCAAGTCGTGTGGTGGTAGACGACTACATGGGTGCTCTCACGGCAGTAAACCATCTCATAGATACAGGATGCAGAAAGATTGCTTTCTATGGTTCGCCTATGAGCATGGAGATATCTAAGAATAGATATAATGGCTACAAGGATGCTTTGCTGAAACGAGGACTAAAACCTGACGATCGCTTTTTCCGCATCTGCGACAACAGGGCTGATGCCGAAGTGATAACACCTGAGTTGATGGAGCAAGAAGAGGTACCAGATGCTTTCTTTGCAGTGAACGATGATACAGCCATCGGCATTTTGTATTCTGTAAAGCGCATGGGCTATCGTGTGCCAGAGGATATTTCCATCTGCGGTTTCACCAATGGCGAACGTGCTATAGCTTGCGAACCTATGCTCACGACCGTGGAACAACGAGGAAAGCGAGTTGGCGAAGAGGCAGCTAACATCCTCATCGGACATATCGAGGGTACTATTCCACATGAGCAAATAGACAAGAGGATTGTTAGAACAAAACTTATCATAAGGGGGACAACGAGGTAAATTGAATAAAATAATAAAAAATCAATATCTATTATGAAACAAAAACCAGACATGAACTTTTGGGGCTTATGGAACCTGAGCTTCGGTTTCTTCGGAGTGCAGATAGCCTACGCCCTACAAAGCGCGAACATCTCACGAATTTTCGCCACCTTGGGTGCCGACCCTCACAACTTGAGTTATTTTTGGATTCTCCCTCCTTTGATGGGTATCCTCGTGCAGCCTATCGTTGGTACATTAAGTGATAAGACATGGTGTCGTTGGGGGCGCCGCATTCCTTACCTCTTTATTGGAGCTGCCGTGGCAGTACTCGTGATGTGCTTGTTGCCTAATGCAGGCTCTCTTGGTTTGGCTGTAAGCGGAGCAATGCTCTTCGGCTTGATAGCCTTGATGTTCCTCGACACCAGTATCAATATGGCGATGCAGCCTTTCAAGATGCTCGTGGGCGACATGGTAAACGAGAAGCAGAAGGCTAAGGCCTACTCTATACAGAGTTTCCTCTGCAATGCTGGTTCTATAGCAGGCTACGTATTCCCATTCCTCTTTACTTTCCTGGGAATCAAGAATGTAGCCGAAGAGGGCGTGGTGCCAGACTCCGTAATCTGGTCGTTCTATATAGGCGCTGCTATCCTCATACTTTGTGTTATCTATACTACCATAAAGGTGAAGGAGTGGAATCCTCAGCAGTATGCCGAATATAATGGTTTAACTGGCGATGTAGAAAAGAAAGAAGAGGGCAAGGCAGACTGGATTACTCTCTTAAAGAATGCTCCTTCTACATTTTGGAAGGTTGGCGTGGTGCAGTTCTTCTGCTGGGCTGGCTTCCTTTATCTTTGGAACTATTCTACAGGTGCTATTGCAGAGACTGTATGGTATACCACAGACCCTAAGTCGGCAGAATTCCAGGCTGCAGGCAACTGGGTGGGCATTCTCTTCGCAGTTCAGGCTGTAGGTAGTGTGCTTTGGGTAGTAGTGCTCGCTATGTTTAAGAACATAAAATTGGGATATAGTGTCAGCTTGCTTATTGCAGGTGTAGGCTTTGCCTTGATTCCATTCTTGCACAACCAGTATTTGCAGTTTATCCCATTCCTGATGATTGGTGCTGGTTGGGCTGCTATGTTGGCAATGCCTTTCACACTCGTAACCAATGCTCTGCAGGGTTATGGCCACATGGGCACTTACCTTGGTCTCTTCAACGGTACCATCTGTATTCCTCAGATTGTGGCAGCTATTTGTGGTGGCGCCATTTTGAGCCTCATTGGTTCTCATCAGAGCGATATGATGATTGTGCCTGGCGTATTCTTGGTTATCGGCGCTCTCTATGTGCCAATGATTAAGGAGAAAAAAGCAGCAGCAGAATAAGATAAATCCATAAAAACTAAATAGATGCGACAACAAACACTAAGATACATATTCACCATCTTAGCGATATTCGCAACTTTAGGTTGGAATACGCAAGAATGCAAGGCGCAAGAATGCGATTTGCAAGATGCTTATTCTAACCACAAACGGTACCATGGCGACGGCATCG
>HF994134.1:33979-44073 GCA_000436915.1 Prevotella sp. CAG:1092
AAGGCGGCTGGCATGGAGAGCGATTCGTCGTGGAAACGCTTGGTTGTGTATTCTGCTGCATCTTTCGCTATTAGTAGTGGCACAACATGGGCTTTGAAGCATGTCGTCAACCGTGAACGTCCTGATGGCACCGACAACAAATCGTTTCCTTCTGGTCACACTACTTTTGCCTTTGCTGGTGCCACCATATTATATAAGGAGTATCAGCATACTTCCAAGTGGATAGGCATAGCAGGATATGGAGTAGCTGCTTTGACAGCTGCCGACCGCATCAGACGCAACCGCCACCATTGGGAGGATGTAGCAGCAGGAGCAGCTAATGGTGTANTAGCAGCAGGAGCAGCTATTGGTGTAGGCGGCACCATGCTCGGATATTATCTTGGCGACTTGATAACGGGCGAAGAAAGCAACTATTCCGTAGGCATCTCCGCCAACACCATCTCGCTTTGCATACATTTATAAAGGAAAAATTTATAAAGGAAAACCAAGACCATATAAAGGAAAACTAAGACTATAAAATAAAAATACGTCCTCGTCCGAAGTCGTTTCTACGACTTCGCTCCTTTACACCCGCCCCATATGCAAACGATTGCGCAATATAATATTTCTCTAACTTCAATATTTCTGCAAATTATTAAAGTAGAATATTTAACTTTGGACCAAAATACCAATAACTACAAAATTTTACTATTGCTATGAACTTAAATTTCAACATAAACTACGATACCATTTTCGGAGAAGAACTGGTATTGAATATCATACATCATGGCAAAAACCATGATAAAGATTCTGTATCGCAATACAGAATGGGCACCATCGACGGTCATCATTGGAACTACCAGATGAATGCCAAAAAAGAATGTGACAGCATTGATTATTTCTATAGCATCGACAACTCGGGCACCGAAAAGCGCCACGAGTGGACAACAATACCTCATCGCCTTGAGCTCAACGCTCGCAAGGCTAACACTTATCATATATACGACAAGTGGATTGCTCTGCCTGAGGATTCATACCTCTACAGCTCAGCTTTCACCGACTGTATAAACCGTCGCTCGCAGACCACTCTGAAAGAGTCGCAGGCAAGCAAGGTGGTGAGACTCGTCGTTAGAGCGCCACAGCTCAAGAGCAACCAACGATTGGTGGTTACAGGTGCAGACGACGTGCTGGGTGCTTGGACCATCGACAAGGGACTGAAGATGACAGAGCACAACAACAACGAATGGGTGGTTGATATCAATGCCGACTCGCTGAGTGGCAACAAGATAGAGTTTAAGTTTGCTGCCATCGACGCCAACAACGAAAAGGACGCTATCTGGGAAACATGCATGAACCGTACCGTCGAGGTGGCTCATCTTGCCGATGGCGACATCTCTGTCTACGACCTCGACCAGGCTTTCTTCCCTATCTGCAACACCAAGGTGGCAGGAACCCTCGTGCCTGTATTCTCGCTTCGCTCTAAGAGCAGCTTTGGCATTGGCGACTTCGGCGACTTGAAGAAGATGATAGACTTCGTTTCGCAGACCGGACAGCGAGTACTGCAGATATTACCTATCAACGACACCACTATCACTCACACATGGACAGATAGCTACCCTTATAGTTGCATCTCTATTTTTGCTATACATCCGCAGTATGTAGACCTCAACCAGCTTCCAGCAATTGCCGATAAAGCTAAGGCAAAGAAGTATGAGGCTTTGCGCATAAAACTCAACGCTCTTTCGCAGATAGACTACGAGGCTGTGAACAATGCCAAGACAGAATACCTAAAGATAATATTCGTGCAAGAGGGCAAGCGCATCATGGCTTCGGCAGAATATAAGGCTTTCTTCGAAGAATCTCAGTCATGGCTCGTACCTTACGGCCACTATTGCATGCTCCGTGACAAGAATGGCACAGCCGACTTCACAAAATGGGAAGGCAACGAGACATGGAACGAGGACGACCGCGAAAAACTCACAAATCCTCGTACCGCACTATATAAAGAGGTGGCATTCTACTATTTCGTGCAGTTCATCTTGAGCTCACAGATGAAGGCTGCCCACGACTACGCACGCTCTAAGCATGTGATACTGAAGGGCGATATTCCTATCGGCGTAAACAGATATAGTTGCGACGTTTGGATGGAGCCTAAATACTTCAATATCAACAGCCAGGCGGGTGCTCCACCTGATGATTTCTCTGTGAATGGTCAGAACTGGGGATTCCCAACATACAACTGGGATGAGATGTTGAAAGACGACTGCATATGGTGGGTACGCAGATTCCAAAACATGTCGAAATTCTTTGATGCCTACCGCATCGACCATGTGCTTGGTTTCTTCCGCATCTGGGATATTCCTATCGACTCCGTACACGGACTGCTCGGACAGTTCTCGCCTTCGCTCGCTATGAGTCGCGAGGAGATAGAGGCTTACGGACTAAGATTCCAAGAGGATCATTTCACTCGTCCTTTCATCACAGACTGGATTTTGGACCGCATATTCCATGAGCGTGCCGAGGAGGTTAGACGCCGCTATCTCAATCATGCTCACGACGATGTATACAATCTAAAGCCAGAATACGACACTCAGCGCAAGATAGAGGCTGCTTTCGAGGCTGAGCACCAGGCTATGGTTGCCAACAAGGCTGACCAAGCGGCTTTGCAGGCTCACAACAACTTGCGCGACGGTTTGTATGCCCTGGTTAGCAACGTGCTGTTCATTCGCGACCGCAAGGATGCCAATAAGTTCCATCCTCGCATCTCGGCACAGCTCGACTTCACCTACGAGGCTCTCTACGATTGCGATAAGGCTGTGTTCAACCGTCTGTACAACGACTACTACTATCATCGCAACAACCAATTCTGGTATCGCGAGGCTATGAAGAAGTTGCCTAAGCTGGTGCAGGCTACACGCATGCTGGTATGTGCCGAAGACCTCGGCATGGTGCCTGACTGTGTGCCATGGGTGATGGACGAACTAAAGATATTGTCGCTCGAATTGCAGTCGATGCCTAAGGACCCTACCGTACGCTTCGGACATCTTTCGCGCAATCCATACCGCTCGGTATGCACAATATCATCTCACGACATGCCTACACTTCGCCAATGGTGGGACGAGAACATAGAGCGCACTCAGAGCTACTACAACACCATGCTCTATCGTTCGGGTGGCGCTCCACATCCATTGCCAGGATGGCTTGCTCGCGACATCATCTATCGTCATCTTGCATCGCCATCTATGCTCTGCGTATTGAGCATACAAGATTGGCTTGCTATAAGCGAACGTCTGCGCCTTGCCGACCAAAATGCTGAGCGTATCAACATCCCTGCCAACCCTAAGCATTATTGGCGCTATCGCATGCACTTGAATATCGAAGATCTTATCTCCGATCAGGAGTTTACGGGCGAAATTTCAGGTATGATCGAAGAAAGCGGAAGAAGACAATAACCACATAATAACAAGGGAAGCTATGGATGTCAGCAACATGGCAGCCATAGCTTCTTTTCTTTTAAAAAACGCCCCCATATAATCCATAAGCAACTAATAGCTAAAAATATATGAAAAAGTTTAATATCATCGTTTCAGCACTTTTCATGCCTCTGCTTGCTTTGGCTCAGAGTGTGACATCGCCTGATGGCAACGTCTCGGTAACATTCTCTTTGACCGAAAAGGGACAGCCTACCTACGAGATGAGCTATAAGGGCAAGACTGTATGTAAGCCATCTCACTTAGGATTGGAGTTGGCTAAGGACAAGCATGCCTCTAAAGGTATGGAGGAAACCGACCTCATGGACGGCTTAAAGGTTACCAGCACCAAGACTTCATCGTTCGACGAGACTTGGACTCCTGTATGGGGCGAAACCTCTACCATCCGCAACAACTACAACGAGATGGAGGTAAACCTCAACCAGCCATCCTCAAAGCGCAACATCACCATCCGCTTCCGTGTGTATGATTATGGTATGGGATTGCGTTATGAATTTCCACAGCAGGAGAGCCTCAACTATTTCGTAATCCAGGAGGAGCACACACAGTTTGCCATGGCTGGCGACCATACTGCTTACTGGATTCCTGGCGACTACGACACTCAGGAGTATGAATATCAGATTACTCCGCTCACAGGTATCCGCCCTATCATTGCCAAGAAGCGCGAGTCGTACAAGAGCAATTCTTCTACCACAGTATTCTCTGACACAGGCGTGCAGACTTCGCTGCAGATGAAGACTAAGGATGGACTTTATATCAACATCCACGAGGCTGCCTGCTTGGATTATCCTACTATGCACCTCAACCTCGACGACAAGACTCTGACCTTCGAGTCGTGGCTAACTCCTGATGCTGTAGGCCGTAAGGGCTTCATTCAGACTCCTTTCAACACTCCTTGGCGTACTGTCCTTGTGAGCGATGATGCTCGCGATATGCTGTCTTGCAAGTTGACTTTGAACCTCAACGAGCCTTGCAAGATTGAGGATACTTCTTGGATTCACCCTACAAAGTATTGTGGCGTATGGTGGAACATGATCGTTGGCACCAAGACCTGGAGCTATACCAACGACCTGCCTTCTGTTCGCCTTGGCGTAACCGACTACAGAAAGTGCAAGCCTAATGGCACTCATGGTGCTACCAACGAAGAGGTGAAGCGCTATATCGACTTTGCTGCAAAGAATGGTTTGCAGGAGGTATTGGTAGAAGGATGGAACGAAGGTTGGGAAGACTGGTTCGGACATCAGAAGCTCGACGTCTTCGATTTCGTTACTCCATATCCTGACTTCGATATCAAGATGCTCAACGAATATGCTCACTCTAAGGGTGTGAAGCTGATGATGCACCACGAGACTTCTTCTGCCGCTCTCAACTACGAGCGCCACTTGGAGGATGCTTTCAACTTGATGAACAAATATGGCTACGATGCTGTGAAGACTGGTTATGTGGGCGACATCATTCCACGTGGTGAATATCACTATAGCCAGCTCATGAACAACCACTATCAGCGTGTCATCGAGACTGCTGCCAAGCATCATATAATGGTGAATGCTCACGAGGCTACTCGCCCTACAGGTATCTGTCGCACATGGCCAAACCTTGTTGGCAACGAGAGTGCGCGTGGTACTGAGTATGAGGCTTTTGGTGGCTCTGTGCCTTATCATACCGTGATGTTGCCATTCACCCGTTTGCAGGGTGGTCCTATGGACTATACTCCAGGTATCTTCGAGACCAAGCTTTCGGAGTGGAGTAACAACCAGAGCTATGTTCATACCACTCTCTGTGGTCAGCTTTCGCTCTATCTCGTGATGTATAGTCCGTTGCAGATGGCCGCCGACCTCCCTGAGCATTACGAGAAGTACGACGATGCCTTCCAGTTTATCCGCGATGTGCCTTGCGACTGGAGCGACTCTAAATACCTTGAGGCTGAGCCTGCTAAGTATATCACCGTGGCTCGCAAGGACAAGAAGAGCGACAACTGGTTTGTAGGTGGTAAGACTGATGCTGCTCGCACATCTGTAGTAAAGCTCGACTTCCTCGACAAGGGTAAGAAGTATGCTTGCGCCATTTATCAGGATGGCAAGACTGCCGACTACGAGAAGAATCCAAAATCTTACCAAATCATCCACAAGACCGTTAAGAAGGGTGATGTATTGAAGATTAAAGAAGCACGTGGCGGTGGCTTCGCTATATCACTTAAAGCATTGTAAGCAATATGAAAAAACTACTGATAATGGCACTTATGGCAGGAAGCCTCAGCGCTTATGCTCAGCAGGCTACCAATAAGCAGGGCGACGGTCAGCAGACTTTCGACGAGATGACATACTCGAAGGAGGCTACGGCATTTCGCCTCAATGCTCCCTCTAAAGCCAAGGGAGTGAAGATACATATCTATAATGAGGGCGCTGGTGGCGACAGGGTACAGACGGTGAAGATGAAACGTACCGCCACAGACACGTGGACTGCCAACGTGAAGGGCGACCTGAAGGGTAAGTTCTATACCTTCCAAGTAGAGACCGCCAAGAAGACTATGCAGGAGACTCCTGGAGTATTTGCTAAGGCTGTGGGCGTGAATGGCAAGCGTGCTGCCGTGATAGATATGGCAGAGACAAACCCTGAGGGATGGGATGCCGACAAGCGACCATTGACAAAGTCGCCTACCGACCTCGTGATCTACGAGCTCCACCATCGCGACTTCTCTATATCGCCAACTTCGGGCTTGAAGAGCAAGGGCAAGTTCCTTGCTCTCACCGAGCCTAAGGCTATATACTATCTGAAGACCCTTGGCGTGAATGCCATCCACATTCTGCCATCGTTCGACTTTGCTTCTGTCGACGAGTCGCAACCTAATGTGGCACAATACAACTGGGGCTACGACCCTTTGAACTATAATGTGCCAGAGGGCTCCTACTCTACCGACGCCACCAAGCCAAGCGTGCGCATAAAAGAGTTTAAGCAGATGGTGCAGGAGTTGCACAAGGCGGGCATCCGCGTAATCCTCGACGTGGTCTACAACCACACTTTCAACATCAACGAGAGCAACTTCACCCTCACCTACCCAGACTACTATTATCGTACCACTAAGGACGGCAAACCTTCAGACGGTTCGGGCTGTGGCAACGAGACAGCAAGCGAGAAACCGTTGATGAGAGAGTTTATAATAGAGTCGGCACTATATTGGGCTAAGGAGTACCACATCGATGGCTTCCGCTTCGACCTTATGGGCGTTCACGACATCGAAACCATGAACCTCATTCGCAAGGCTCTCGACACCGTAGACCCTAACATATATATATATGGTGAGGGATGGAGCGCAGGACAATGTGCTTATCCTACAGAGAAACTGGCTACGAAAGCCAATGCCAAGCAGCTTGACCGCATAGGAGCTTTCTGCGACGATATGCGCGATGGCATTCGTGGTCCTTTCAGCGACGACCATAAGTCGGGCATCCTTGGCGCCATTGCCAACAACGAGGAGAGCATAAAGTTTGGTATCGCTGGTTGCATCGACCATCCTCAGATAGACCTCAACAAGGTGAACTACTCTAAGGCTGCATGGACAAACTCGCCTGCGCAGATGATAGCTTACGTAAGCTGCCACGACGATATGTGTCTCGTAGACCGCTTGAAAGCAAGCATCCCTGGCATCACCACCGACGAGATTATACGTCTCGACCTCCTGGCTCAGACCTTCGTCTTCACCGCCCAGGGCGTGCCTTTCATCTATGCTGGCGAAGAGGTGTTGCGCGACAAGAAGGGTGTGCACAACAGTTATAAGTCGCCAGACTACATCAACGCCATCGACTGGACATACAAGGACCGCTACCCTCAGGTATTCGACTACTATCGCTCGCTGATAGAACTTCGCAGAAACCACCCTGCCTTCCGCATGGCTGATGCCGACATGGTACGCCGTCATTTGGAGTTCCTCGATGCTCCACAGAATGTTGTAGCTTTCAGACTGAAAGACCATGCCAACGGCGATGCATGGCAAGACATCATCGTAATAATGAATGGCAACAAGACTGCACAAAAGGTGAACATCCCACAGGGTGCATACACCTCAGTATGTCAAAATCAACAGATAAACCTATCTGGTATCACCACTATTGAAGGCAACTCAGTAGAAGTGGCACCACAAGAAGCATTGATAATAGTAAAATAACATCATCATGAAGAAAATACTTACCGCCCTACTCTTGGGCACAACGCTAACAATGAATGCAGCTGTGAAAATAGACCGCATAGAACCTACAAACTGGTATGTAGGAATGAAAGACGCAAGTCTACAACTTATGGTTTACGGCAAGGATATCAAGAGTGCCGAGGTTACTACTGACTACCCTGGCGTAAAGATTGATAGCCTCGTACGCTTAGACAGCCCTAACTATCTGCTTGTATACATGAACATTGCCGACGCACAGCCAGGCACCATGTTGCTACAGTTCCAGCAGGGCAAACAGAAGAAGAAGGTGAGCTACGAGCTCAAGGCTCGCGAAATGGCTGGTGCCGACCGCCAAGGCTTCACCAATGCCGACGTGCTCTATATGCTCATGCCTGACCGCTTTGCCTCTGGCTCTACTGCCAACGACCAGGTGAAAGGGATGAGAGCCTATACCACCAACCGCAACGAGCCATCCTTGCGCCATGGTGGCGACCTCGAAGGTATACGCCAGCATCTCGACTATTTCAAAGAGCTCGGTGTTACTGCACTTTGGTTTACTCCGGTATTGGAGAACAATTCGCCAGACCACGGCAAGAGCAGCACATACCACGGCTATGCCACAACAGATTATTATCGCGTAGATCCTCGCTTCGGTAGCAACGAAGAATATCGCCAGCTATGCGCAGAGGCTCATCAGAAGGGACTGAAAATCGTTATGGACATGATTTTCAACCATAGTGGCTTCGAACACCCTTGGGTGGCAGATATGCCTTCAAAGGATTGGTTTAACACTCCAGAATGGCTGTTGCCTGAAAACCAAGCTAAGACAAAGTCGCTGAACACCGTGGATGGCGCAGCCAAAGTGGGCGACAAATATCTGCAAACAAGCTATAAGCTAACTCCTGTAGTAGACCCATACGCTTCGAAGGTAGACTTACACGAAACCGTTGACGGATGGTTTGTGCCAACAATGCCTGACCTGAACCAGCGCAATCCGCACGTAATAAAATATCTCATCCAAAACTCTAAGTGGTGGATAGAAACCGTAGGCATCGACGGCATCCGTATGGACACCTATCCTTATGCCGACCGCGCAGCCATGGCACAATGGATGAAGGAACTGGGCGAGGAATATCCTAACTTCAATACCGTGGGCGAAACATGGGTTACCGAGCCTGCTTATACCGCTGCATGGCAGAAGGATAGCAAGCTGCAGACACAAAACAGCTATCTGCCAACGGTTATGGACTTCGCCTTCTACGACCGCATAAATGCAGCTAAGCATGAGGAGACCGACGAATGGTGGAACGGATTAAACCGCATCTACAACAGCCTCGTCTACGACTATCTATACGAAGACCCTGCCCACGTAATGGCATTCATTGACAACCACGACACAGACCGTTTCCTTGGCAATGGCAAGGATTCTACAGCTCTTCGTCAGGCATTGGCATTGCTGCTCACCATCAATCGCATACCTCAGCTCTATTATGGTACAGAGATATTGATGAACGGCACTAAGGAGATTACCGATGGCAACGTGCGCAAGGATTTCCCTGGCGGATTCCCTGGCGATACAGTAAATAAGTTTACCGCTGAGGGTCGCACCAAAGCCGAGAACGAGATGTTCAACTGGCTCTCTCGCCTGCTCCATTGGCGTCAGGGCAACGAGGTTATCACCAAGGGCAAGCAGACTCAGTTTATACCTTACAATGGTGTCTACGTGATTGCTCGCCAGTATAATGGCAAGACCGTGATGACAATCCTCAACGGTAAGCGCTCTGACAACAGTCTCAAGGTGGAACGCTATGCCGAGATCATCGGTTCTACCACCTCAGCTACGGATGTTATCACAGGTCAGAAGGTTGACCTCGGAAGCGACATCAAGCTCAGCCAGCGCCAAGCGCTGATACTTGAGTTTTAAGTAGTTTGTTTTTAGCATACTGTTTACCTTACTTTAGTTTTAATAATAGTAGAGTGTTTGAATTATCCTTTAATTCTTCATTCTACTTTTTTTATTTTCCCACCTCTTCGTTCTTCACTCTTCATTCTTCCCTCTTCACGGCTCAATAGATATTTCATGGGGAATAGTTGCAACAACCAGCCTGGAAGGCTGTACACATCGGCTTGCCGATGTTGGTAACCGCGTACATACTCGGAACGATAGTGACGAGGATGTGCGCAGTTTTACTTGTAAGTAAGCAATAGCCTGGAAGGCTTTAACTTGGTCTTTCATTATGCAAGCATTCTTTCTGCAGTAAAACATAAGCGAGTCTTTCTCATGGCGCTAGCCTTGTGTTGTATTTGTTGTACATGTTGTATTTGTTGTCTTAAAAACCACAACCAACTTTGTCTTACAATATAGAAAACAACAAATACAACCTATACAACTCAAACAACTTCAGATAGTCTTCTTCTCCCACAAAGACTATTCACTCCCCTCTCTCTTGGAGAGGGGTTGG
>HF994135.1:0-17875 GCA_000436915.1 Prevotella sp. CAG:1092
TGCGGAGAGAGAGGGATTCGAACCCCCGGTACCTCTCAGTACGCCGGTTTTCAAGACCGGTGCATTCGACCACTCTGCCATCTCTCCGATTCAGTCGGATGACTATAGCTTGGTTTCTTAAAGCGAGTGCAAAAGTAATGCTTTATATTGAATTGCGCAAATGTTTCAGCAAAAAAGTTTCTGTATTTAATATCTGTTAACAATATGTACCTTATTATATTATATATAGAGCATCGATAAGGCATATTCTTGAAGAAAAACACCGTAATAGTTGGCAGATTAAAAAGAAACAGATAATTTTGTGTGCACATTCTGAAGATATGGATACATTCACTCTAAGACAAATAATAATATAAAACGAACAATAACCCATTATGGCATTATCCAATATAGAGAAACATTATAATAAGCACCCTGAAGATAAACGACTACTGCGTAGACACGGCATCGTTGAGTTCCAAACCACCATGTATCATCTTCATCGCTTCCTCAAGCCTGGCTATCAGCTGCTCGATATAGGTGCAGGCACAGGACGCTACACCTCAGCCCTCATGGCTGAAGGCTATGATGTAAAAGCCGTAGAACTCGTGAAGCGCAACATTAATGTGTTTCTTGAGCGTGAGCCTACAGCCAATGTAGTGCAAGGCGATGCCAGAAACATGCCATTCATTCCTACAGATTCAGCAGACCTAACACTCCTTCTCGGTCCGCTCTATCATCTCATGGGCGACGACGAAAAGCTTAAGGCACTCAACGAGGCTAAGCGTGTCACCAAGTCTGGTGGACTAATCTTCGTAGCCTATCTTATGAACGAATATAGCATTCTGTCTTACTGTTTTGACGAAGACAGAATAAGCGACTTGTTGGAAAAAGGACTTGTCGACCGCAACTTCCATATTCAAGCACAGCCTGACGAACTCTACGACTATGTGCGCATTGACGATATCAACCGTCTAAATCAAGCCGCAGGTCTTGAGCGAGTTACTATCTTTTCTCCCGATGGTGCTTCCGATTACATGCGTACCCGCCTTAACCGTATGAGCGACGAAACCTTCGCCCTTTTCATAGAATATCAAAAGACCATCTCTGAGCGTCCTGACCTCATAGGTGCAGGCAGCCATGTGGTAGATGTTGTTAGGGTAGGGTAGTGTATTCTTTATGTAAGAGTGGGGCATGTATATTACAAAATTTAGCCTCATATTTATGTTTGAAATTATCTTTGATAGCAGTCAAAGATACGTTTGATAGTAAGCAAAGATACATTTGATAGCTATCAAAGCAACATTTGATAGTAAGCATAGATAGAATGCAGCTTGGTTTTTCATCGATATATGTAGGGTGAAATATTGATATATGTTGGGTGAAATATCGAAGGAGGTAGGGTGAAAAAACGGTCTATGTCCTATTATAGTTTGATAATGTACTGATGATTATATCTTTTTAGCTGATGTTGAATGCTAAAATAATAAAAGGGAAAATATGAACAACTTCTGATATTTTATGAATATACCTATATGGCTAATAGTCAGTAACTTTGCAGCCGAAATATAATTATAGGTATGAAAAAAATATTGTTCACAATTTCTTTAGCGCTTCTTTTTAGCTACTCTATGGCACAAGAAACGCTATCCTTAGGGCAATGCCTGCAGATGGGCATTGACCGAAATCTGAATTTGAAAACTTACGAGGGCAATGTGCTTAAGGGTAAGCATAATGTAAGTGAAAATCGTTCGCGCCTGTTGCCACAAATAAATATAGGTGCAGGACTTAATGATAATTTTACTCCTCCTGTTTCTGTTACTGATGGCTCGGCATATGGCAAGCCTTATAATGTTACCAAGACTCTGCAATACAACTCTTCGGCAAGCATACAGTTGCAGATGCCACTATATAGCCAAACAGCGCTAACGGCATTGAGCATCTCGAAGACGCTGGATCAGCTCAATACCCTGTCGTATGCTAAAGCCAAGGAAGACTTGATAGTGCAGATTAGTCAAATGTATTATCTTGCTCAGAACACCGAGGAACAGATAGGCATAATCAAGGATAACATCAAGCGATTGGAGGAATTGCGCGACATCACTCAGGCTTTCCACGACAACGATATGGCACTGGGAGTGGATGTGAAGCGTGTGAATGTGAATCTTGAGAACCTCAGCGTGCAGTATGATAATGCTAAGGCTATGCTCACTCAGCAGTATAATATGCTGAAGTATGTTATCGACTATCCTGCCGACAAGGATATTATTGTAGAAAAGGCTAATATTGAGCAGATTGATATGGCTGCATTGTCGGGACTTAACGAAAATCTTAACGAACTGCAGTTGCTGCGCACCCAGCAGACTTTGGCTGAACAGCAGAAGAAATTGGCTAAGGATGGCTATTTGCCTACGTTGGCACTTACTGGCAACTGGACATATTCGGCTTTCACCGACAAGATAGAACATTGGTTCCATTCTGGAGAGTCAAATCATTGGTATAAGTCGAATGGCATTGGAATCTCGTTGCGCATTCCTGTCTTTGATGGTTTCGAGAAGCGCTCTAAGATTAGAAAGGCGCAGGTGGATGTAGATAATGCTAAGTTGCAGTATGAGAATGCACTGAAAGGTATGCAAACACAATATGCTAATGCTGTGAACGACCTTGCCAACAATCAGCGTAACTTTAGCAAGCAACGCGACAACTATCTGCTGGCAGAGGATGTCTATAAGGTTACGAGCGACAGATATCGCGAGGGTATAGCATCGATGACTGAGGTGTTGCAAGACGAAATGAGCATGAGCGATGCTCAAAATAATTATCTAACAGCTCATTTCAACTATCAGGTGTCGAACCTCACACTATTAAAGCTCACAGGTCAATTAGAGAAACTGATAAAATAATTCGCACATTATAATATATATACAACAATGGAAACAAATAACAATAATAATATAAATGGTAATAATGGCGACCAGACTAATCAGTCGTCGCACGAAGTAACAGCTAAACAGCTTAAGCGTCAGCGCATACGCCAAATTGTGGTGAGCCTTATTGGTGTTGCTATTCTGGTTTGGGGAATAGTAGAGGTGGTATGCCTGTTTATGGACTATAAGTCGAACGAGAAGAGTGACGATGCTCAGGTGGAGCAGTATATATCGCCAGTGAATATGCGTGCATCGGGATATATCAAGAAGATATATTTCAAGGAGCATCAGGATGTTAAGAAGGGCGATACTCTCTTGGTTCTCGACGATCGTGAATATCGCATTCGTGTGATGGAAGCCGAGGCTGCACTCAAGGATGCTATGGCAGGAGCCAACGTGGTAGACGCATCGCTGCAGACCACTCAGACTTCGGCTACTGTATATGAGGCATCGATAGCAGAGATTGAAATCAGATTGGCTAAGCTCGAGAAAGACCGTCAGCGCTATCAGAATCTTGTGGCTCGCAATGCTGCTACACCAATTCAGCTTGAGCAGATAGAGACAGAATATAACGCTACGAAGAAGAAACTCGATGCTGCTCGCCGTCAGCAGAAGGCAGCATACTCTGGAGTAAACGAGGTGCAGACCAGAAAGAAGAATACTGCTGCAGCTATTGAGCGTGCGCAGGCTGCGCTTGAGATGGCAAAGCTCAATTTGTCGTATTGCGTGGTTACAGCACCATGCGATGGTAAGTTGGGTCGCAGAGCATTGGAGGAGGGTCAGCTGGTGAATGCTGGTCAGACCATCACTTATATCATGCCAGATACTCAGAAGTGGGTTATTGCCAACTATAAGGAAACTCAGGTAGAGAACCTGCATGTTGGACAAAAGGTGATAATGACAGTAGACGCTTTCGAGGGTAAGGAGTTCGAGGGCAAGATTACTGCCATTTCAGGTGCTACAGGCTCGAAATATTCTCTTGTGCCTACCGACAATTCAGCAGGCAACTTTGTGAAGATTCAGCAGCGTGTGCCTGTGAGAATAGAGTTTGTAGGAATATCTAAGGAAGACAACAATAAGTTGGCTGCCGGAATGATGGTTGTTGTAAAGGCTCAACTTAAGTAAATGACACAAGCAGAGGTATTTACGGCAGTACCAGAACATCTGCCAAAGAATTTTCCGTTTTATAACTGGGTGCCAAAGCCCCTTGGCATCGCCTTCCTCGTCATTCTTTTCATACCTATCATGACGGTAAGCGGTGCCTACACCGTAAACAGTAGTGAGATGGTGGGTGGGCTTGGCATTCAGTCGGAACATATTGCCTTCATTAGCTTCGTAACGTCGATAGGTATGGCTGCATTCTCACCATTCTTCTATTCGTTGGTGAGTGTGCGTCGACAAAAGTTGATGTCGCTGGTTGGCTTCTCGCTATTGGCTGTACAGAGCTATATCTGTGCCAATACCGATAGCCTGTTTATCTTGGCTCTCAACAGCCTTATAATGGGGTTTGTGCGACAGACCTTGCTGATGTGCACCCTCTTCACGCTCATTAAGTATGGCTTTGGCATTGAAGCCACACGCAACGTATCGCCAGGCAATGAGCCTACTGATGAAGCAGGATGGGACGCTCTCGACACCGAGAAGAAAGCAAGTCAGCCTATCATATATTTCTTCTTCATGCTCTTAGGACAGATAGGAACATGGATAACAGCATGGTTTGCCTATAATTACCATTGGCAAATGGTTTACTACGCTATGCTTGGTGCCATCCTTGTGGCATTGCTTATCACGCTGGTGTGTATGCCATACAATCCATATCCTACTAAGCATTCGCCATTGTCGTTCTCTAAGTTTGGCAATGTGGTGGTATTTTGTATTATGTGTTGCTCGTTTGTTTATGTGACGGTATATGGCAAGACATACGACTGGTTTGACAATGCTTCAATATGTTGGGCTACGGTGATATGCGTGGTGTCTACATTGTTGTTTATATATTTGGAGAAGACCCGTCGTTCGCCATACTTCATGCTCAAGGCATTTAAGTCGCGCAGCATTCAGGGTGGTATCTTGCTCTTTATCGGTTTGATGATATGCAACTCAAGCTCGATGTTGGTAAACATCTTTGTTGGCGTGGGCATGAAGACCGACCAAATTCAGATAGCAGCACTTGGCAACTGGGTGTTGGTGGGATATTTCATTGGATTGGTGACAATACTCATTCTCAACAACAAAGGTGTGCATTTTAAATGGTTCTTTGCCATGGGCTTTATACTGATAGGCGCAGCTTCGTTGTTTATGTATTTCGAGGTGCAGACAGATGGTATGCTTGAGCGCATGAAATGGCCTGTGATAATTCGTGCTACAGGAATGATGTTGCTGTATTCGCTTATTGCCGTGTATGCCAATCAGCGTATGCCATATAAATTGCTGTCTACATGGGTGTGCATAATGCTTACTGTACGTATGGTAATAGCTCCAGGTATTGGTTCTGCGCTGTATCAAACGGTGTTCCAATATCGTCAGCAATATTATATCACTCGATATGCCCACGACTATGATCGTACCAATATTGTTACTGCTACCACCTACGATCAAACGACTCGCGGTATGCAATATCAGGGCAAGAGCGAGACAGAGGCACAAAATATGGCAGCAATGTCTGCAAAGGGCAAAGTGCAGGTGCAAGCTACGCTTTCGGCAATAAAAGAAATGTCGGGGTGGACTATATATGCTTGCATCATCCTTGCAGGCTTGATGCTTGTGGTGCCATGGCCTAAGAGGGATATCTCGAAGGATACTAAGGAGTGGTATTTGAATTATTAATAGTCTTATTTTGTTTATTGATTTATTTTTGCTGTTTGGATTATTTTAGTTAATTTTGTCGCAAGATCAAACGGCTGAAATAATGAAGAATGGCAATAATGATATACATTTACTCGAACAGCAGATGGCCAATAATGAGGACATCTGCTGTTCGTGTGGTAATATAACCTCGTTTCCGAGGGCTTTTTTTGATAACTTTCATGTTGCTGATGTGGGCATTATTGTGTGTACATCAGGCACGTTTGCTTTTCGCTGCGAGGGTGAAGAATATGCTGTTAGCATGGGCGAAACGGCATTCATATCGCGTGATGCTTATTTTTCTATCACACAGCATAACGACGATTGCGCTGTTGTGATAATATTCTATAGTGTAGACTCGATACGCGATATCTTGGGTAGCACTGTGGTGGGAATGAAGTTTATGGAGACTATGTATCCCAGAGCTTGCTGGGTGATGCATACTGGTCATGAGGACGAGCTTACGAAATATTCAGAGCTGTTGGCGGTAGGCAATAGCGACGATAATGTTTTTGCTGCCAATGAGCGTAAGTTGTTGTTGCTATCGCTGACTTATAGGTTATGTAGTATATTTCGTGAGCTGCTGAAAGATGGTGATAATGCGTCGAGCCGTAAACTTGGAACTTATATGCAGCTCATACAGCTTATTGACCAATATTATACCAAAGAGCGAGGAGTGAAGTTTTATGCTGACCAATTGTGTCTATCGCCAAAATATCTTACTATGTTAGTGAAGTCGGTATCTGGGAGTAGCGTGCAGCAGTTGGTATTCAAGGCAATAACAAAAAAGGCTATATCGCTTATCACAACTACTGATAAAAGTATTAAAGAGATTGCTGATATGCTTAATTTTCCGAACGCCTCAGCATTCGGTACATTCTTCAAAAAGCAAGTGGGAATGTCGCCTGTGAACTATAGGCAGAAGGAGGAATGAATCGAAAATCATAAAACATATTAAGGATGTATAAAAATGATTGAGCATAATGGTATGATAACATTATGTTTGGTGATATTTTCGTATATTTGTGAGTCACAAACTTTTTATAATCTTATTTTTTATTAATCATGACCATAACTATAATTGTTTTAATTGTAACTATAGCCATGTTTATATGGGGTAGGGTGCGAGGCGATATTGTTGCCTTATCAGCCCTCATGGTACTTACAGCTACAGGTATTCTAACCACCAACGAAGCATTAAGCGGATTTTCATCGCCTATCGTCATTATGATGGTATGACTATTTGTGGTGGGTGGAGCCATACTGCAAACGGGATTGGCACAGACCGTAGGCAATAGCATTTCGCAATTGGCTAAAGGCAACGAGACAAGGGCTTTCATCTTTGTAGTGTAGGCAACCTCGTTTATCGGAGCTTTTGTGAGCAATACCGGAACTGTGGCAATAATGATGCCTATGTCTACAGTCTTAGAGAAGACAGGCGTGTCGCAGATAGTATCAGAGAATCTGGTTAGTAGCCTTGGAGCTATCGGACCATACGCATTGTTGGCAGGAATATATTTCACCACATCGCTCATGACGATGTTTATCAGCAACACGGCAACAGCGGTATTGATGGCACCAATAGCATTTTCTGCAGCTCAGCAGATAGGAGTAAGTCCATATTCATTTATGTTTGCCGTTACCCTTGGTGCCAGCATGTGTTTTGCTTCGCCTTTCTCTACTCCGCCAAATGCTCTTGTGATGAAAGCCGGACGATACACCTTTATGGACTATGTATATGTAGGATTACCACTACAAATCATAATAGGTATTGTGATGACATTCGTACTACCATTGCTATTCCCCTTTGCTTAGGGGAATAGCTTTTTTTATAATAGTACTTTCTTTATTGGCTATCTTTATTGGCTATATGTTTATTATAGCCTCTTATTTCATCAAAGCTTTGTTCTTATTTCGCTATAGCTTTGTTCTTATTTCACCATAGCCTTTGTTCTACCGAAGATATATAAGCCTGGCTGAATAGGCGATTTCACCCTCTGACCAGAGATATTGTAGATGGCATCATCTTTTGTCTCTATGGTGTATATAGGGTGGCTCATGCCTGTGGTAGGGTCGGAGATAACGAAGCAGATGCCTCGTTTGCCTAATGCCAAGTCTTCTTGGTTGCTCTTGCTAACCATATCTTCTGGTAGCCATGCACGGTAGGCTGCAAGGGTGGCTCCTGTATATTTGTATAAACCAAGTCCCCATGTCTTATAGGCAAGTACATAGCAGTTGATATTAGTAGAACTGATAGCTGCATCTGTAGGGTTGCCAGTAAGGATGGTTGACTTGTCGCAAGTACGTGATGTAGACTTGAAGTAATGGTCGCCAACAGCGCCATAAACAATATATCCCTTCAAACTGTCGATAATCTCTACCGGTGTGAGCGTCATAATGAAGTCTTCCACCTTGTCGCTCTCTGTTTGCTTGCCATGAGCTGTCGCAGCATATACATTTACTTCTTCAGGCACCTTGGCATTGAAAGGCAGACAGATTGTTGTCCAACCATAGTCTACGCCTTCTTCCTTGTAGTCGCCAACCTTCTTTATTTCAAGCTTATATGGATCTTGCAATATATATCTAATAGCCTTGGTTGCTGCTCCAAGTCCGCCACGTTGATTGGCTGCACGCACACTATAATAGCCTGAGCCATAGTCTGCAAGGTTGATGATGGCGTCGGTGGTGTTATCGATGTATTCCCATTTATTTGTTGCTTCGTTGAGTTTGAAGACTACATAGCAGAGAGCCGTTGTATGTTTATTCCATTGAAGAATATCATCATCAAGCACTATGTCATCGTTCCATACTTCATGGTTCTCATCATAGTCGGCTTTAGCTCCCGAAGCAGCATCTATCTGCATACATAGTTCGTTTGGCTCAAATCCGTCGGTTCCACCAACAACGTTTCTTAGAGTATATCCAGAAGCTTGTTCATCGCTGAGAATAACGTCGTCAGAGCCTACTGCTGGCACACAAGCTGCAAGCGAGCGTGTAACAAGCGATAGCATGTTGTCGGCACCATCAATACTCTTATATTCGTGGAAACGGAGCATAAGATTTGAATCCATGCTTCGACCCCATCCATAGGATTGTGGTTGGGTATACATCTTGGTGTTCAAATATGTACATGCTGGCGAATTATTCCAGGCACGTGCCAATGTCCAATCCTTATCCGTGAATCTTATCATATTGTCTGACTCAGGTTTAATAGAACACTCGTTAAATACATATCCCCATTCTTGATCAACCTCTGTCCTTGGTGCTGCGATATTGTTGCCCTTACGGTCGCGGAGTATAAGGTTACACTTTTCAAACCAGATGTTTCCGTTACCACAGATGTAGTCTACCACTCCATAGAAGTCACAATTCTCGAAATATCCACGATAGTCAGGACTTGCATTATTAGAATAGTATGTATCTTGATAGCTCTTTAAAGCCACGTTCTTCATAATGCTTCTGTTGCCACGATCGTAGAATACGTCAGCACGTCCGGCACCAGAACTTGAACTCTGTCCTGCCATTGTACCCCAATAGTCGAACTCGTTTTCGAGGGTGAGGTCTTCTGCATAGAAGTCAGTTTTGTTCTTTTCTACATACAATGTTGCCGTATAGCTGATACCCTCTACGATAGGGTGGTTTCTTATTATCGTGTTGTCTTTGCTCTGTCCGATGATAGAGATGTTTGGCTTTCTGATATGTGTCTGACCATTATTCTTTCCGTTCATATCAGGGCGCTTTGTACCCGTTTCATCTACAGGTCCTTCACCTACAAAGCTGATAGTGCCATTACCAGTCAATTTATATTCGCCATCAGGCACAAAGATATAGTATCTATGTCCATTGGTTTTGTTGTTATTGTATGGTTTACCTTCAGCTTCGCCATTGGCAGCCTTTATTGCCTCGTCGATATTGCCATCTTTGCCTACCACAAAGTCGAATTTGTGGTGATGGTAGTATTCGTCATCATCCATGATGTGGAGCTTTATGGTGATAGGCTCTTGGCATGTCTTAGTGTAGATGTCGGTAAACGTCTTTGATTCTGGAGTAATATTGAACGTCACTGTGCCACCCTGAGGAGCATCCCAGTATTTGAAAACAAGCTCGTTGTCTGATTTTGCAGTACATGTGACGTTGTTTTCTGTGCTTGTAATAGTCGCATCATTCATTGTGCGACTAAACTTAATCTTTATAGCACCATTCTGTGGAGCATCAAAGATTTCGTTCGAGGTCTGTGTATAATCTACTCCATTGATATTAATCTTCTCAACCTTAGGGTCGTTTCCTTCTTCTGGTGTGTTAAACTCGAATACTATAGGATAAGTCTCGGTGATAACATCGCTGGCGGTATGAACAGTAGCCACACACTCCTTGGTCTCGATAGTTGCTTTTGTAGCTACCACCTTTCCACCATTAGTGGCAGTACCGCTAACATCAGGAATCTGCTCGTTTAGCTCCCATGGCGATACGTGGAAGGTTACGTGCTTATTCTTGGCTATCTGATCTTTTATCTCTGCTGCATTATAGGTGGTGCCACCACAAGTCAGCGATTCTATAGTAGGCTTGGTTGCAACATCCTGTGGCTTATAGGTTATGCTGAAAGATCTACTATAGATACCATCTATAAACTCTATCTTCTCGTATGCTGATTTACCAGAGCATTCAGCTTTTACTTGTCGCTTATCTGTTGCGTCGGTATATACTATATTATCAGCAATCTTTATCTTCTCGAAATCGCTTGATGCTACCCATGTTACTACACAGTTTGGCGTAGAAGGAAACTCTATAACAGAATTGCGGTTAATCTGAATTCTCTCGGTTCTTGTAGAGTCGGTATTATTAAACTTACCGCCATTTGTAGCGTCAAGTTCTACCTTTATGTCGATGCTCTCACCCTTAGAATTCTTGAGCTGAGTGACGAGAATACCTTTTGTCTTTTCGTAGTTGATAGTAGGTGCACTATCGTTCTTGTTTAGATACCATGTAGCTGTAGCCTCTGCGGCAAGGTCGTAGAAGTTGAAAGCATTGGCATTGAATACAGGGAACAGACGGCGGTCTTTACCCTCGGCAGTATATTTTGTGCCGATAGTAAAGATATTATTATTCTCGTCTACCCAATGGTCGAGGGTATTTCCCTCATAGTAAAGGGTCTTGTTTGTTGGTATTGTAAACCTATCGCCTTTCTCCACCCATGTTGCCTCCGGAGAAGTACCTTCTGCCTGATTTCCGGCATTGTAGGTGATGTAATAGGTATTCTTCATCTCCTTGAAGCAGATTTGAAGACGGCGGTGGGTGGTGATGTCGAATTCCAATTCATATTGGGTACGGATATTGTCGGATGAAAGATAGCATTCTTTTCCCGACTGATCTTTTCCCGACTCTGCTTTTCTGAGAACGAAGACAGAAGAACTGGCAGTACCCCAGGAACCATCTGGATTCTGCGCAACAGGCGTCGTGGTGGAAACATCATCAAATCCTACCATGTTTACCGTACCGTCATCATTCATCTTCAATACGGCAACCGGTTCTCCGTTTTTATCCAGTTTGTCTGGGTCAAGAATCTTATCCAGTTCATATCCTTTCTTTCTGTTGAACGTCATCTTGACGCGTTCACCCTTATGGAATGCCACACCGCCATCTTCCAGTTCTCTATATTCGTGGCCTTCATCCGTTGTCACCGGTTTGATGTCTTTCTTGTTGATGATACCACGTAACTCATCATTGGTTTCTGTATGAAGATTAACCCAGTTGGCTGCAAGTGTACTGAGTTCCAGCCATTGGTAGTAGGAGTAGTCATCGCCAATCTTGATGGCAGGTCGGAGGGATGGATTCTTTGTAGTATGTGTATAGACATACATATACGATTTTGCTCCGTTTTCTTCTTCTTCCAAAGAAGGCAATCCCGCTTTCTTTCGTTCGCTGTTGGTGCGTTCTCTGTCGAGCGTAGGAACAGAATCATCTATTGTTGTAGTAGTAATCTTGGAATACGACATGAGGGAAATCTTGGTACCTGTACCAGACGGAAACCAGAGGGTTGTACCCGGTCCGAAGGCGCACCAGTTGTCAAACTGTCCGTTTCTGATATATCCCTTTTTGCCAGTGTCGCACCAGAGGGCAACATCTCTCCAGTGTGGCTTATCCTGTCCACCTTCGCGTACCTCCACCCATACTTTTGTGGTCCAGAACACCTGTTGCTCCTTTCCGATATTCACGGTTTGAGCGCATACCTTTCTGGTTTCTTTCGCTGTAGGATCATAATATTCCTTCACTTTTCTGGCGAAGTCATATCGGATAACAGGGTTGTTGGTACGGTTTTCCTGAGTGGCATTGTTCTTTTCGAATACTGGAACCAGATTGATGGTTTCTCCTTCTTTACTGAAAGACAAAGAATAGGTATTACCGAGTTCGTATTTGGTTGTGCCGTTTTCTAGTGTCCAGTATTTGAGGGTATAATATTGCTCAACAGCATTTCCTTTATCATCAATGCTCTTGAAGAGGGTATAGTTGGTAGGGATGGTAAAGGAGCGGACGTTATTGATGGAATTTGGCGTTATGCTTATTGCATTCTTAAAATCCTTTTTCTGTCCTTCTCCATTAACCAGTAATCCTTCTGGAATTACAAAGTTAACGCTACCTGGGTGTCTCAGGGCAAAATGTGCAGTGAGGGTTGTTTGGTTGGTTCCTACTGTGAATTCGTAAGAGATTCCATTATGTTGGGTTCCATTCTCTTCTTTCCAGTAATCAATCATGTAGTCTGTAATGGCTTCACCCGTAGCTTTCACTTGGGTTCCTGCTGTATACCAGCATTCTATCTGTGTAACTTCTCCCTTGTCATTATATTTCTCGTTATAGAAATTATCATATCTAGGGGATAGAGATACGGTTCCCCGGTTTGGGTCGGAAGGTTTCACTATAACCTGATAGAGCTGTTGGCGTTCGTAGATGACTTCAATGTTATTGACATCCTTTACTGTATACTCGAAAGAAGTTGAGGTTGCCAGAAACTTGCCATCCTGCTTAAATCCCAGGAAGGTGTAGCAGGTGGATGGGGTGGTGGTGATAGTCACTTTATCTCCTACCTCGTAACTTGTTCCCGTATTACCTTCGGCAGTTTGCTTGGTTATTTGAACAGTACCTGCATTTTCAGGCTTTTCATTTGGATATGTATTCTTGTCTGCATTCGAAATGGTTTTCGTGATAACTACATTTGGTACATCGACAGGGATGTAGTTTTTTACCTGTAAGTTTTTCACTACAGTTCCTGCTGGTATGTCGAGTGTTAGGGTAGTAGGTACACCACCCATATGGTCTATGGTAGTAGTTCCTGTGCTTGTGGTCATTTCAATGTGAGCATTCTTTGCCACTTGTAGCAGAATAGTACCTTCGTTTTCGAATAACCAGCCATCATGATGATATTGACCTCCATTAATTTCAATCAGTTCATGGTCTTCCTGATAGAAGTTGTTTTTGGTAAGGTCGTAGGTATATTTGCTGCCATCTTTTGCTGTTTCTATAGGGGTAACTTTGGCGTACAGGTTTAGGTCCATATCAACCGGTGTACCTTCTGCTACTTTTTCTGCAGAAGGGGCAGTTCTATTAAACCAGCCACGGAAAGCACTTCCTGATGGAACGTTTTGCTTGACTTGATTTGTATATACTGTATTGTATTTCAGATTAGAATTAGCTGTTACACTTTCTGAACCCAAACTTGTTGTTCCATCTGTATCATAATAGGTTACGGTATAATCTACATTGCCATAGATTTTGAGGTCTACGATGTATGCATTTTGGTCAAGTGTTAAGGTTTCAAACTTGATTTGGCAGTTTTTGCGGTTGACATTGAGTATGAGTGTTTCACCTTTGGCATGTGAAATGTACTTGTCATGAAGAACTACCCAATCACTATCTCCATCTCCCCTGACAGATACCTTGATACCACGTTCGCCTCCAGTAGCAGCCTGGGTAAGTACAATCTTTGTGATACTCTTTAATGGAGAGGTTACGGCACTCGGCTCGCTCTGACTGTAGTCTTTAGGATATTTGGCGGTTATCATGTAACCGGTATAACCCAGGAATTTTGAATTCGTACCTGTCGGGTCTACACCCACACCATTCAGGGTGAAGGTGAGCTCTTCCTTGCTACCCTCTGTCTTTTTCTTTACTTCCGTATCGGTGGCAGTTTTATGGTTTATCTTTGTCCATTCCGTAAAATCGGTGGAGTATAGCAGCTGCTCGGAAGTTGTGGCATCCTGTGCCCATGCACCACATGCCCATACCGTCATGAAAAGTAGCATGATTGCATATAGCAACTCTTTTGTTATTATCTTATTCTTTATATTCATATATCGAGTGATTTATCTTGTTGTTGTCTTTATTATTTCCAAATACATAGTCCGCATTCATTCTCTATGCCTTCTTGGCAAAGTTCCTCAGCAACGAAGTTGAGGAGATGAAAGCGAGCATAGCTGGTGGTCATCGGTATCTCTTGCCCCATGCAGTCATAGAAAGTCTGGTGGGGTAGGTCGTGGACAGAGAGCACAAGCATTTGTCCTTGCGAACAATATATGCGACGTTCCTTCTCGGGGTGCCATTTGTCGCTAATAGGTATTTCCTCTTGCTGTATGTTTATCACGAAGCCTCCGTTTTGGAGTACCGACCACATTATGTCGGCTTCACCTGGCGATATACCAGGAGTGACAATTACTACACCATCGGCTGCAGCATTGAGTATAGCTTGCTTTTCTTCTCTGAAGTCTTGCGTCAGATGGTATGGCTCATGCGTAACAGGATGATTGCGGTGGCAGAACACCTGTAAGCGGTCGGGCTCTTTCAATAAGAGCATATTGCCATATCCGCTATATCTACGACCTTTTATGGTAAGCATCATTGTACGCTTCATGAAGTCGTGGCGCTCGGTTTCGAGTATTCCAAAGAATGGATTCTCTATGACGTATCCGATACGGGTGTGTAGCTTTTGTTCCGTATGGCATATGCCGATGCAATATCCTGGTTGCCATAGCGATGGCTTCTCGGTAGATGCTTTTCTTGCTATGCTGGCTGCAGCAGAGTTCCATTGTATCTTGCCTTCAGCCTTTAGCATATGAAGCGAGCGAGAGGTTGCTCCCATAAAGGAGCGGATTATTGTGCCGATAGGTCTGTTCAGCTCGCCCCTTACAGCTATTATAAAGTGGATATGGTTGGGCATTATCGAGTAGCATACCAGCTCTATCTTTGGCTCTACTTGCGGCATACGCTCTAAGCTCTCCTTCACCTTTATTCCTAATGGGCTAAGCTCTATATGCGGAGCGCCAGGCTGAGATAGGGCTGGTAGCGGAAAGTGGGTGCGAGATTTGGCGGATGGCGTAGAAACGCCACCGCACGAGGATGGCTGCTTATAGCTGGTAGGGGCCTTATAGCTATCGGGGGCTTTATAGCTTGCTTGCATATAGCTGGTTGGGGCCTTATCGCTTGCTTGCATATAGCTGGTTGGG
This sequence comes from Prevotella sp. CAG:1092, assembly GCA_000436915.1. GTDB lineage: Bacteria > Bacteroidota > Bacteroidia > Bacteroidales > Bacteroidaceae > Prevotella. The sequence goes on from HF994135.1 coordinate 15,239, forward strand.
GCTTTATCGCTTGCTTGCATATCGCTTGCTTGGGCTTTATCGCTTGCTTGCTCCTTGTGGCCTGTCGTTTCTACGACAGGCTTAAGCACAAAAGGCATAGCCCCCGTGCCCAGCAGCGCATGGCGGTAGTAATAAGCATCGGCGCTCGCAGCCTTTACCTCTTCTGGGTGCTCCTTCATCCAGCCGTATATGGCTGCGCTGCTACCAGCAAGGGTGCCAAGAAGCTTTTGGCTACCATTTATATTGAGCGTTATCATATATGTACCAGGCTTACGGCTATCTTTCCACAGAGGCCAGCGTGTCATGCGGTGCTCTGTGGCATAGCGCCAGCCTACGCCATCTATATAGATTAGGCGTTTGCCGTTTTTAGTGGTTGAATATGATGGTTGCTCAGCCATAAGTATTCTTTTAGATATTTGTTTTATCAAAATATCTGTGATATTTAACGCAGAAATTTATCTCTTATTGTACCATTATCTTTGTCTTGCCGAAGATATATGCTCCTTGCTGGAATCCGCTATATACAGAATTACCTGGTATCACATCGAGGATGCGGTAGAGCTGTCCTGTTATAGTGTATACATAGATGGTAGTAGAGATATTACTCTCTATTCGCACCTTGTTATTGGTAAGAGGGCGAACAATTAGATAGCTACCTGTAGCCTCGTCCTTGTCTGCCACACCTATCTCTGGTATTATCTTGTCAATGCCTGTAGACTCAGCAATCTTTATCATATATGGAGCATAAGACATGGCTTTTGCCTTAGTAGTCTTTGCTGTCATATATGTACGGAACGGCATCACGCTTGTAGCAGTAGAGGCTTCAGAGATGAAAGCGTTACCTTTGTCGTTCATACTGTAGATGGCATCCTTCTTGATATCTTTGGCAGCGAATGTACCGCAATGAGTGTAGCCATCTTTTGTTGTAGCCATTTGCTTAGTAACAGGGATTGTTATCGAGCCATACGACGTTTCCATGTTTTCGTAACCATAAGCATTGAAAGCAACAGTCTGCTCAGGTTCACTCTTGCCAAGGATATCGTTGTAGAACTTGCTTGAGAGGTCGAACTCATAATAGCCCTCGCCAGGGAAGCGTACTATGTATGGCACCTCAGAGGTGAGCAATGGGTAGTTGCTGTAGGTGTGAGGGGTGGCATAGTAAGGGTTGGCGTCCTTGTTGTAGAGGCGGGATTCATAGGTGTCTATGAAGAATGGGGTGGCGAAGGTGTAGGAAACACCTTCGGACAAGGATGGAGAGCCAGAGCCTGCAGATGTAGATCCAGAGCCTGCAGATGGAGAGCCAGAGCTTTCGGCTATAGGCATGAAGAGACCATCGCTGGTTAAGCCTGGGCGCTGGAATGTGGCAGCTATATCTGTACCATTTTTGTCAACAGTTGTAAGACCGCGAAGCCAGTACTCATGGTGTAAGGTATGAGTATTTAGAGATGGTGTTGATAGCTCATCAGCAGTTGGTGTGCCGTAGAAGTGAGTGATCTCACCATTTATAGATGCTACAACCTTATGAATGGTGAATGGTAAGCAGATTCCTTCCCAAGCGCCAGTGTTGTCGTTTGCATATTGCTGCGGCTTGCGTACATACCAAGCACGGTTGGTAACGGTGAATGGTAAAGGCGCACAGAAGTTGTTGTTTTCACAGATACCGCCTTCGCTATTCTTATTATCTGCAGTGCGCTCCACGAGGTGGAGGAAGGCTGTAGTGAAGCCTTCTGTATTTGTGAATACATGATGTCCCTTTATCAGCGACTCTCTTGTACTTTCGTTGTATCTGAGATAATTGTTTACTACATCGTAAGCCTCGGTGTCGTTGTTTATATCAACATTATTATTTGTATATACCAATAGATTCTTGGTGACATCATCCTTTACGCTGAAGTCGCTGAATACCTTAGCATTGTCATCGACAGGAGGGTAGAAGATACCATTGATTTTTCCTGTGGATTTGCTGATATCGCCTTTACAGGTGAAGTCGATAGCAGTGATGCTTGGTTGATGTACATAGGTAGTCATGATGCCACCTAAGTAGTTGTAAGCATTGTAATGGAATGCGTCAAGCTTGGTGTCGCCATAATAGCCAGCTGTGCGGTATACACGGTTTGTCATGTAGCAATTCTGATGAGACTCTATAGCCTGTGGGCATGACTCTGGTGTGGCCTGCAGCTTTTGCCCCCAGAAGATGAAGTCGTTCATGATGTTGGAAGCAGCGAGGGTGGTGGCTGCATGGTTGTCATCGAAGAGAGGCTCGTAGGCGAACGGCGTAGAAACGCCGTCGAACGAGGATGGGGTTGATGAGGAGGCTGAAGATGAGGCTACTTTTACTCTTGATTTATCTATGTCGTGGGCTTGATTATGGCGGGTTTCTGCCTGCTCGTAGTTAGGAAGGTCGCTATCAAGACCTGTACGGAGGAAGGTGATGCCTGTGTTCTTACCGGTGATTGCATCAGTACGGTTGGCATACTGGTAGTCGCCATTTGCATAATAGTCATAGACATATTTTAGAGCCTTCATGTCGTCAGGCTTAGTGGCATCATTGCTATAGCGAGCACGGAGGTAGTACTCGTTGAGGTCGTAGGCTACACGGCCGTATTTGAAATCATCAGAGGTGTAGTGGGTGTCGGC
>HF994135.1:17882-27884 GCA_000436915.1 Prevotella sp. CAG:1092
AGGTGTAGTGGGTGTCGGCAGAGCCATCCATGCGATAGACGATAGGAGCGAATGGCGTAGAAACGCCATCGGACAAGGATGATGAGGCTTCACTTGATGATGGGGATGATGATGGATTTTGCTCGAAGCAGCAATGGTAGGCGCCACCATTGGTGCTGCCTTTAGCTGCGATATTACCGCTCTCAAGACCGAGGTTATATATTTGACCTTGGTTCTCTGCGAGGAGAGACTTATCTTGAGGTAAGCCATGGATGACATGACCATTACCATGGAAGATACCCTGGAAGATGCCTGTGCCACAAACGAAGTCGCTTGGTACAGTAAGGTCTTTTTGGAGCACAAATTGAGCGTTGGCACCATATCGAGGAGCTTTGCCGTCTGCGCCTATGGTGTCAATGAAGTTGATGAAAGCTGTGAGGTCGCTTAAATCAGAGATATAGATACGAGGTTCTGCAAATGGAACCGTTGTAGTACCTGTAGCAACATCCTTTTCATCTTTAGCACGCTTAATAGCCTCAGCAAGATGAAGGTCGAGACCTTCCTTGTGAGGATTCATGCGGTGGTAGTTATGGATTAAGAATTCATTATCGTTGTCCATATCTACTGTGAAGATCTTATCCAATCCATTCATGGTGATACCAAGCTGCACACCATAGCCATTCATGAAGTAGTATGCTGGGATATCCAGATAGTCGTTAGTCTTATCATATTTACAGTTCTTGAAAAGACCTTCGGCAGTCTTGGCGTCACCTTGCTTATATGTGTCGTAGCCTGTTGCCTTATTAGTGGTATTCCATTCTGTCTTGTCTTCGAATTCCCACTTACCATCAGCATTCTTCTTACGCTTACCAATACGCCAATAGTAACCATTAGCAGAGAATGCTTGGTCGGCAGCGATGGTGACATTATTCTTTTTCAAGCGAATCATTTCGCCAGGCAAAGCACAGTTGTCAACAGTAATATTACCATTGATATTCGGACCCTGCACATATTCTATAGTGAGGTAGATGGTATATGTATAGACACGTGGCACCTCGCAGAAATAGTTATTACCTACGGTAACATTACTAATATTCACAAGAGTGTATCCATCTGTAGTCTTTTGGTATATCAGGTTTGGATCTACTTTTGCATATTCACCTTCTATACCATTCTTAATATAATAGTCTTTGCCTTCAGATAGTTTCGTATTATTTTCAACCTTCTCGTAGTTACCAGTAGCAGAAAGAGTGAAGAATGTAGACGTAGCCACCTTACTGATAATTGGTTTATTATTGTCTTCGCTCTTATATTCGCTATAGGCAGGAGCCTTAAGGATAAGAGTGGCAAGACACTTCTTCGACAAATGCTTGTTGAAGTATTCTGTTGTGGTGTTGTTTACATTATCCGATAGTTCGAATGATATCTTTGCATCGCCATTGTTAAGTTCTGACGGAAGGGCTTGCCGAATATAATTATTGCTATCGAATGCGCCTGTAGCATTCATTGGCAATACTGCAGCAAAGCCTTTGTTGGCATCTTCGGTATCCGAAGCTTCAGGGTTGGAATATGTATACGATGATGATCCACCAACGCGGAGAGTATATCCGCCGGCAACATTTTTATTGTCGATATCTACATTGCCCTCGGTCTTATCAGGGAGATAGTTGCGATATTCCAGGTCGCAAGAATATTCGTTTGTATCTGTAGGATGTCCGCTACGCATCTTCCAACTATGAATAGTTACAGGTTGGTTTGGCTTAAGACCTGCAAGAACAGTAAGACCATCTCTATTATCATTGTTGAATTTCATAGCGTCCTTATATGTGAAGCCGGTGATGTGGGCATTGTAATAGTAGTTGAAACCTGTTACATACCAATAGTGAACATCTATTTCAGAATCAGGATCATTGGTCTTTAGACCAGAGAAACCAGTAGGGAAACAGTCGTCGACGATATATCTATTCTGCGTAGCATCGTAAGGGAATACGAAGTTACCTGTTGTTTCGAGGAAGTCTGGAGTCTTGCCATTGTCACGCTTATGCACATTGTCGGCATATACATAGCCACCACCCTCATCTTCTCTTACGTCGATGAGGTTCATTTCTATCACACCATAGATAGGACCATAATATATCTTGTCAACAATCTTTTTGTTGGCATCATACAGTTCCTGTACATTCTGAATCTTCAAGGCATAGCCCGAGGCAATACCTATCATATTCTTTGCAGTACCCTCGTTACGCTTTTGGAATGTTGCTTCGTCTTTATCTTTGTATTGGTCGATGTAGCTTTGTTTTACTTCAAGATATGATTTATTAGCATAATCGCCAGATGCTGGAACCTCTCCAGTATCGTTGCGCCAAGCTTCCTTTGAAGCTTCATTGAAAGGCACGTTTGATGTAACAGCACCCACATAGTGGATGTTGTTTGCCAGACCCATATAGTTGCGAGCACGTTTTACAGATTTATCCTGAAGCTTATTGCCATCAAGAGCGATATTCTTGGCAAACATCTGTATCTCGCCCACACGAGCAATAGAATATGGAGTCTTGTTTGTTACGTTGGTAGCATAGTCGCGAGCACCAAGCACATTGAAGCAGTTATCCTCCAAACGTAGAATATCCATACGCTGGAAGGTGTTTATAATCTTAGGATTATTTATAGTTGTACCCGCAAAGCCATATCCTGTGAGGTCAGCACTACGGAATCCCTCAGCATACGACTGGTGACCATCGCCAAAGATACCACCTTCGCTATCATACATGTATATATTCTTATCTGTATCACTTTGTCCAACAGGCTTGTCATATCCGTCTCCATAGAAATAGCTATCCTGAAGAGATATAAATCGATAGTTACCATCTTTATGCTTATAGTAATAGCCGAAGAGGTCTGTACCGTTAGGCAATACTATCGACTTCATCTCCTGATGAGAGATAGTGATATGGTCGCGAGTTGACGATGGGGCGCTATTGTCGGCAACGTCGCTATTGTCGGCAACAAGGATAGTGGTATTTCCACCAAAGCCTTCTGTTGTCTTATTAGGTAGCTCATCCAAACCTACCAAATGAGTGTTGTTGGTAGTGAAAGCTTTATCGATATTGTATTTATCTGTATATTTCAGCACGGTAGAGTCGTTTGCCAATACCGATGTACCTTGAGCAACAGAATATCCACCACCATATATAGCCTCGCCAATTTTGATGTTTATGTCATCCCATGTTAGAGGAGATGCTGGAGAAGATACACATTTCTCAAAACAATCAGTCTTTACAAATTCTGCAGTAAGACCTTGCTTACCTATAATAGACTCATAAACAGCTTGCGAAATAATATCGCCAGCGATTAGTTTGATGTCTTGCTTAATAGTCTCAGAGGCAAGGTCAGAGAGGATAGCACCTGTTTCTGTATTGCCCTCACGGTCTATATACTTATTGCTCTTATCTGTACGATTCAAGAGATAGATGCCCGACTGCTTGTCTTTCACCTTATAATATATAGGATATCCCACCTTAACCTGTGTAGATCCCCATACATAGCCAGAGTAAGAACCACCAGTAACAGCCTTGTAGATATGACCATTTAATACATCAACGTTAGTAACACCGATAACATTTCCCTGCTGGCCACCGCCATATACGAAGTTGGCAGAAACGCCAGATGCATTAAATTCTCCAGAAGAAGATGTTGATGGAGCTGAACACTTCAATCCTTTAGCCACAATAATGTCAGTATTGCCATATACGTAGCTCTCCATACCATAGCCTCCACCATATACATTCAGAGCTGAATATTGAGGCTTAGACGAAAGGAAGTCGTTAGAATTGTCGAGCTTTTCTTTCGACTTACCTCCAAGCATGTCGCTCTGAAAATCTATTACAATATCACCACGTACTGTACCTGCTTGATAACATCCGCCATAGACATTTCCGCCAATATAAGCATTGTTGTCTTCCTTAGGCTTAAACTGGTTCTTGATAGTGAGCTTTATGAATGGGTATTCTGAATGAGTGTTACCAAGAAGATAGCCACCCTCGTGAGTAACCAAATCCTTATAATTATAGTTAGCATTGTTGCAACCGCCCACAATCTTGTTTGTTATTACAAGACCAGCAGGGAAGGTATAGTCAATAACATTACCTACCGAATCAGGATATACACTCATGTTGCCACGGTTGCCACCGCAGCAGAAAGTACCAATAGTACAGTTGGTAAGTCCATCGCCACTTTCACTTCCATTCCATGTCAGCTGTCCCTGTATATCAGTCTCTACCGACTGGAAATAAAGGTCGAGTAGGTGAGGGTATACAAGTGGGCGCTGTGCATTTTCTGTTGAAAGATATATGGTGCTGATACCCTTGTTTGAAGGATCGTTAATCCAGTCGATGGTATCTGCAAGATTAAGTTCCTTTCCGTTTTCTACATCGCCATTCAGCTTCTGGAACTTATTCATGAAGTCGTTGTCTTCAGACTTAGCAAAGAGAGCCTCACCGTTGCAACCCATAAACACACTTCTAATATTGACATTATTGCCAATATTTATCTTTATGGCTCCCACTTGGTTATCAGATTTCTGTACAGAAGCAGAGTTTCCACCACCATATACATCACCGTCAATAGTGATCATATCAGAAGTAGAGTTACCCTTGATGTCGATATTTACCTTGTTTGTGATAGGACGCCATGAGTTTATGTTCACAATCTTTGCGGCATCGCTTGCTGCCATATATGAAGGCATAGTTTCACGCATAGGCACAGTATAAACCAAAGGAATAGTCTCTGATTCTGAATCGTTAGGGTTTACAGGATAATATTCGTTTACAGTAACCTTCTTGTTGCCCTTTTTGTCGAGAGCATACAGATAGTTACCATTGCCAGCACCATATACGTCGCCATAGATATGACCGCCATAGATATTGACATTGGTACCCGTACCGCCATTATCCTTGAAATATCCATTGCTGTCGAGCACTATGTTTATAGCTCCCGATACGTCGTTGCCACCATATATGTTACCATGAATATAAATATCATCATTACCAAAAGTAGAAGTCTTACTATCTTGTGAACCGATGACGACTTTAGTTTCTTTCTCCACATCACCCATAAAGCCACCACCAAAGATGTCTTGGCAGTCTATAGCCTTGATGTTTATGTCGGTAGCCTTTACAGAACTATAGAAACCACCACCAAACACACGACGGCAAGAAGCACCACCTGCACCATAGATATGTGTAGTTCCGTTTACCTGTCCAGAGAATCCTCCACCCACGATATCCATCACCGAATAGTCGCTGAAGAAGTGTTTATATTCTTCACCTTTTATGATGTCATTGCCTTTATTTATGCTTCCGCGAGCCTCCATAGCCACTTCTATATGCGAATCGTTGAGCACAAAGGTCTTTTCACCAAATCCACCACCAAATACACAGAAGTGAGGAGAACCTACCTTATTAAATATCTCCTTCCACTCATTTGAGCTGAAGAATTGGGTAGTAGAAACTCCCGACAATAGCTGAGTATTATCATGGAGCAAACCTTTCTCAAGTTTTATATATGTATTACCGCTGTTAGCAACAAGATTGCCATCTTTGTCTCTTTCGCCTACAACGCAAGTCTTGTCGCCACCACCATATATATTATGGTTAACTTTAAATTTCTGTGTTGCCGGAATATACTGAGGAGAATAAGTCTTGTCACCAACGATAGTTGCTGGTTCCCAGTTGCGCATTGTTGTTGACCAATACGAGGTGAGCATAGCCTGTCCACCTGTTATGCTCAAGTTGGTATTACCAGTAATGTTGGCAGAGGTATTAGTCTCTTCGTCTCCCCATCCTCCACCAAAGACGTTGTAATATAGCGCACCATCTTTGATAGCAACAAGAGTGTTGCCATATATCGTACCATTCTGACCTCCGCCATAAACACTGTTCATGATGTTTGGCATTAGGTCTTTGTTTACTGTAGCATCAGGATTAACCAGGTATTGTTGCTTAGAAGGGTCGAGGCTGGTGCTTGTATATTCTGTAGTAGAGCCTGTAGCAAATTCATTATATGGATATGTCATCACAGGTCTACCTGTAACAACACACGCATTGCCATATATTCCACCCAACTTAGTATAGTCACCACATACGTCAGCCGTACGGCCCTTTCCTCCTGCAAATATCTTTGAGAGGATAGTGCCGCCACGAACATTTACAAACGAAGTGAAGTTAGAAGGAGTAAGGCTTTTAGCTACATCAATCTTTTCAGCTGTAGCCTTTTGGCTATCCAAGCCCACGTTAGCCACGTCGCCACCACCATATACATTACCCATGATTACGGTGCGGTCGATAACCAACGGAGGTACACCCACGTTTTCACCATACACATGCACCTCGGTCTTACCCTTAACTCGAGCCATGTCAGGGAAGTCGATGATGCTGCCAGTCTTAGAATCTAAGCTAACGATATTGTCGCCACTTACTCGTATTGATTCTATACCAGCACCACCACCATATACATTTCTTGCCACGTTGCCCGACTTTATAAACACCTTTGAATTGCCGCCAACGCTTCCGAAGTCGTATTGATTATCTTTATCTGTAGTTTCGTTTAGTGTGCCATAAGGCATTGCTCCAAGTCCACCACCATATATATTATAGCAAGCCAACTGGTTGTTGGCTTCTACATAAGTGTCTTCATCAACATATCCAGAGAAACCACCACCATGAATTTCTTGGAATGTAAAGCCTGGAATACCGAGAATCCAAGCCATACGAGTGTTATAGTAGCGGCGGAAGGTGTCAGCATCATCGCTTGTACCATCCACGCTTCCATAGTATAGCTTCTTGTCTTCCTTCGATACAGCCATGTAGTCAATATACAAGTTTGTCTCGAAGTTGGTATATTTCAATCTGTCTTCCTCTTGGCTTGCATAGCGGAAGGATTTTCCATCTATTTTGTTAGGTGTACCATTCAATTCTATCATAGCTCCTGTCTGGGCATACACCGTAGCTTTTCTAACCTTGGTGTTTGCACCATATCCGGCACCAAATACCGAGAACTGTGGGTTATTAGAATTCTTTTCTGCAAGATACCAGCATAGACCTTGCAGAGTGGTGAAGTCTAATATATCGAGCGATTTGCCATTGGCACCAATGATCTCAGTAACAGGCGAATGGTTTATTTCCACTATTGCCTCTCCTGTACCATCACCTGTACTATTGCCATCTATACCATAGCCTACATAGCAAGCACGATTACCACCACCAAAGATATTGTGGTTCTTTGAGAATCTTGCAGAACCGAAGTCTCCATCTGTCATTTCAAAGAATTCCTTTGTATCTTTATTGTTGATAATTCTGCTCATAGCAGCCTTAGCCTTGGCATTAGTAATCTCGCCAAGGGTGTTAGCATTATGTATGGCGTATATGATATCCTTAAATTCATCAAGGTTTTCACACACCTTCTCATTATCAGTCTGAACGTCGAGCCATGTAGTGATGTTACCGTTCTTGTCAGCCTTGCGGTCCCATAGCCATGCACCACCATCTATCTGCACCTTGGTGTTGCCAAGAATGCAGGCATAGGTACCTTCGTTCTTTTTATCCTTCTTGCCAAGCACCTGCTCAAGTGTCGACGATGCTGTAGACTGACCACTATTGTCGTCAGTCTTATCGTTGGTGATAGGAATATCGCCATAGCCTCCACCAAAGATGTTGAGTCCGAGCATACCGCCTTCGACATGCACAAGAGTATTACCATCAACAACGCCGTAGGCGCAACCACCATATACACGGTTCCATACCATAGGTGTGATACGCTCCATACCCGCCTCGTTGGTATTGGCAATATGCAGTATGGTATTACCATTTATTCGTCCTACCTTATTATATTCAGGAGCCTCAGCCTTCTTCAGACCCTTACCTCCTGCAAATATTTTACCAAAGATGTTACCGCCAATGATGTTGACAAACGACTTATAGTCTGTTGCCTTATAGCTAATAAAGTTGCCGTTAGTTTGGTCGAAAGTAGAAATGCTCTTAGGCTTGTTTCCATAATACTCTACTTTATTTGTATGAGTTATATACGAACCAATATTAGCCATATCGCCACCGCCATATACATCTCCATATACATGAGCGTCATCAGATATCTCTACCTTTGTGGTTCCCTCAACCTTTGCTACATCAGTGAAATAGGTATCATTCTTAGGCTTCACGCCTGCGCCACCGCCGAATACATCGCCATAGATATTTCCACCTTTTACGTATACTTCGGTGTTGCCGCCAATCTTACCAGTATTGTTATTGCTTGTAGATTCTGGGTCACCGAAGCCACCGCCATATACACGATGAATGAAAGTCTTGCCGTCTATTGTTACTTTGGCGTCGTTATCCACAGTACCTGCATATCCGCCTCCTAATACAGCCAAGATAGTGAAGTTAGGAATACCCTTCGAGTTGTCGAAGACATTCATTTCGCCTTTAGCGCGTAGTGGAGTCTGTCCCTTAGATAGCTGTTCTGTGTCGTCTTCTATCTCAGCATCGTAAACGCTATAGTCGCCCTCCACGTTCACTGTCACATCGGTATTGCCTACAGTAGTGTTCAAACCATAGCCACCACCGAATACCGAGAAGTGTGGATTATTATTATCGTCGTATGCAACCTTCCATTCCGTCGTTTTCAGAAGCGAGAATGGAGTCATACCCTTTTGTATGTCAAGTGTAGCTTTACCTGTTACTATGCATGCCAAGTTGCCACCACCATATATATTATGAGGGTTTAGGAATTTGCCATTAGCAAAGAATTGTGTTTTATTTGTATCCCATTCAATGAATTTATCGCCATTCCATTTCTTGTTCCAGATTACGTTGATAGAGAAGTTGTCTTCCTCCTTTTCCTTATCATTAATCTGCACACCTTGGTCTTTAGCCAATGATACAAAGGTGTTGCCCGTTACGTTGGCATAGGTATACAACCCTTCGTCGGCAATGGCATAGCCTTTGTCGTCTGTTATTCTACCTTTACCGCCACCAAATATTTCGCCAGCAAAGTTGGCTGCATACATATTAATATGTGTGTCGCCTCCTACCTGTGCCAAGTTGCCACCGCCATAGATATCGCCATATATATATGGAGCCACCTTGGTTGAGCCAAAGAATGTGAGGTTGGTATTACCCAATACCTTACCTACAATCTCAGGATGCCATGTGTTGTTTTCAATGTTCGAATTATCTGTAGCACGCTTTGTTCTACCATTACCACCAGCAAACACGTCGGCTCTAATGTCAGCGCTGTCGCTAATAATAACGTTAGTTCCTTTCTCCACTACCGCCATGTCACCGCCGCCCTAGATATTCTCAAAGACCGCCGCCATAGATATTCTCAAAGAATGTACCACCGTTAATCTTAACTGTAGACGAGCCATAGAGGCGTGCCATGTTTTCGAGGGTGTTGATGTTGTTTGAGTTTAAGAGTTTAGCATCTGCCACACCATATCCTCCACCAAATACAGGGCAGTGGAAAATACCGCCATTAATGGTCAACTCTACGTTGCCGTATATCTTACCGAGGTCTGTATAGTCACTTGGTGTACCATAAATCTTATTATTATCCTTTTTAGCATAGAAATAATCTGTTCCGCGTCCACCAGCGAAGATACCGTTTTTGCAATAGAATTCGCCACCGTTGATAGTCATAGAAGCTACGGTTTCTCCTGCTTTTCCGTATATGTTTCCACCCACTTTACTTGGGATTCCTCTATGTGGCCAAAGGTCTAAGCTCATATATCCGCTACCGCCAGCATAGATGCCATCTATAGGTTTTGTAGAAGAACCGAAGATACCACCTTCGATAATGATGTTAGAACTTGTTTCTCTTGGGTCTATGTCGGTAAATGTTCGTGTGCTGCTGTTGTAACAATGATACAAGCAGAGCTTATCTTTGGCAGTAGCATATCCACCAAAGTTTATCACCGACTTTGTATTAACATCATTCCAATATGGTATGCGAGTATCTGGTGTATGATTGTCA
>HF994135.1:27911-33454 GCA_000436915.1 Prevotella sp. CAG:1092
ATCATCTCCGATACCATTCATACCGCCAGCACCAGCACCATAGATGCCACTAAATATCATGTCTTGATTACATCCTATTGGAATCAAGAATGTTCCGCCCTTGATAGTTATAGTGCTCTGTCCATAGAAAGGATTTTCTACTTCCTGATTATCTCCGAATCCACGACCTGTACTACCACCATAAATCTCAGTAATCTCTACTCGGCTATTGATATCTTTGGCTTGTTTATTGTTTTCAGATTGTGCAGGGTCTATAAGGATGTTGGCGCGACCCATAAAGGTGTTGTAAGGAGCATTATTATAACCATTGACATTTCGTTTTGCACCCAAAGAACCATTAACAACACGACCTATCTTTCCACTCTTGATTATGATGTCCACATCGCCCACCATAGCTCCCTCATGGTTGCCTGCAAGGATGACGGCTACATCAAGAGTTGGAGTCTTATCACCATTGCCCGATGTGTGTTTATCATTAAAATCTCTGTCTATATCAATATCTATGGTACATTTGATAGGCATATTTGGGCTACCCATTAGACCATTTATATTAGATTGAGTCTGACGTCCACCTACGCATATTGTAGAATAGTGTCCCGACTTAATCTTTATAGAAAAGCCTTCATGTCCATGTGGTAGCGATTCATCCATCTTTTTCAGATTATCTCCTTCCCAGAGATTACGAAAACGGGCATCGTCTTTAAAGCCACCAAAAATCTGGAATGACGTAGATTTAGCACCATAAATAGTACCATCTGCATCGAACATATCCTTGTAATTAATCATCTGTATACCTTCGCCCATCTCCAGGTTGTTGTATTGGCAATACAAGATGTCATATTTATCACTAACATATTCGTTTCTCTTGAAGGTGAGATGCTGGAAACGGGTATCTCCATAAATAGGTAAGCTTTCCTCTCTATTACCTCCTCCTTTCATCTGCATAACTCCATGATAATCTACATCGTTCCAACTACCCGTTATGGTTGCATTCTTAAAGAAAGGAGAAGTACTCTTCTTATCCTCCCAGTCAGAACTGCTATAGAAAGTTACAGATGTGAAGCCGTTGCTACTATTGTTAGTAACATTATAATCACTCATTCCCATCAGCACGATGATGTTATCATCCCATGTACCTTCCTTTGCCAGCTTGGAATAAGCACCATTCCAGGTCTTCACTGCTGTCTCTGGAGTTAAACCATCATTGTCGTCGTTTCCTGCATTGTATGTTGTCGAACCTACAGTTACTCCTGCAGGGCATATATATATCACGCTCTTTACATAAACCAGCCAATTGTTTAATAGCTCAACTCCGTCTTTGGTTGTTGCTATCACATGACAGCTCAACTTGTCGGTAGAGATGAGTGATGACTTGTCGAATGTAGGGGCGGTACTCTCTTCTTTACCATTCTTTACCCACAAATATGTGACATTAAGATTGTCGTTGTTCTCCCAAATATTATTAGTGATTTCAATATAAAGAGTGTTAGTCTCCTCATTTGTCTTCATCACTGCATCCACTTTTCTTGCATCAATCTTTGCCACTCCCGATTGCGAGCTACCATCTTCCAATAGTGCATATACATATTGGTCATAGTCTTCGAGCAAGATGCTGAAACCGTTATATGCGTTGTTCTCGTTCTGTAGCGTCCAATTCTTCTTGTCTGAAGATGTATACCAGAAATATTTCTCCTTGGCTGCATTACCTTCAATAGTTTCTGCTGTGATGATAGTATTATAGCCACGCTTCACTGTCAGTTTTGTTGAACCGAAGTTAAAGCCTGTACCAGAAGTATAGCTCCAGTTGAGCTTGTCTTGAAAGTTGTTGGCTGATATATACAGGTTGTTCTGGCTTGCAAATGTTGTTGCAAAGTCAACCTCGCTCTTTTGCGTACCATTGGTCGCTATGTTAGAGCTTGAACTGTTGGTCTTATTGGCATAATACCATGTTGCTGTTTCGCCTGTTCCATTATCCACATTTCTGTTACCAATCACTTCACCCACCTTGCATCTATTGTTGGCAGTTGATACCTTACCATGTACATAGATGTTGGTAGGAAGAATAACAAACGAGTTGCTATTGTTAACCCTTCCATAATAGCCGATACCTTCTGCCAAACATGTGTTTCCGCTCTTTAGACTGGCATGGTCAAACATGTTTATATCCGCTTCAGACGACAAGTTGAAGATTCGGTATGTTTGTCCGTCTTGTGCTTTACCAACAATACCACCAACAGCTATCTCTGGTGTAGTATATGTTTCTTTGTTATCCGTAATCTTAGAATAGCGGATAATGATATTGCTTATTTCAGAGTTACCGCCAACCAACTCACCTGCTAAGATACCGATATTCAAACCATTTCCTACAGGCATGTAGCCTTCTTCTTTTTCTACCACAGCATAGTCTATGATGAGGTTGGTAACCCTACATACTCTCGCTTCGTCGCTTGCTTGACCATTGAGTACAGAAAATAATCCCCATGCACTGCATGAGCCACTATTGTCTTTCCAGCATATATGCATGTTTTCGATGGTATGTCCATCGCCATCAAATTTGCCTTTGAAGAAAGCCCAACTATATTTCGTATTGCCGATAGGCATCCAAAGACCCTGATCCAAGCTGATGTCATTGGCAAGCTTGAAGTATTTGCTATCCTGCATTTGCCAATTCTCTACATCGCGAGCCAGTTTCGCCAGCTCTAAGTCGCTACTGATGATGATAGGGTCTTCTTTTGTTCCTGTACCGCCAGAATAGCTATCTGCATAGAGGTCGATAGAATAATATTTCGGATTGATTTCGAAGTGCTTCTTCAGGATGACACTTCCTGTTTTGCCATCAGTGATAATTACCACTCCCGTACGCTTCTTGTTGCTTAGAGGCAGAGAGATAGTTTTGCCGTTGCTACCTTCGTTAGGAGTAATGGCTTCGCCTTCTACTGTCCAGCTGAAGGTATATTCGTCTTTAAATTGATTGCTCGTTAGGGTATAAGAAACCTGTGTATCGTTTCTGTTGTATGTGTTTTCAACTAATAAAACATCTATCTTGCTATACATGTTGATAGCGCCATTGGTGAAAGTCCATTGGTTCTTATCTTCTTCAAGGCTCTTGGTAGTGATTAATGTGTTGGCTTTGTCCACAAAGTCGTTTGCAAAGGTTGCTGAGTCTACCTTTGTACCTAAGTTCTTACCACCAGTTACACCTTGGGTATAATACCATGTAGAAGCATATTTTTTTGCATTATTTTCATTTTGGCAATTGGCTGTGATACCACCTTTGTTGATGTTTTTATTTGTTTCTGAATTTGAGCTTTCGACGTTAAGCCCATTGCCAAAGAGATAGATGTTGGTAGGCTCTATGATATTACCGCCTCCTTTCATGTTATAGCTAAAGCGACCGAAACCTTGGGCTATGCAGAACTTATTGTTAAACACGCTTGTATTCTTCAGCATATTTATCTGTGTATCAGCTGCTATGTTGAAGATTCTGAAAGTTTCGTTCTTACTGTCGGTCTGTACATTTCCTGATATACCGCCAATTTTGCTTTCATTGTTAATCTCGTATGTTTCGTCGTTATCCTTTATTTCTGAGCCACGGATAATGATGTTGCTGAGTTCAGTATTGCCGTATATCTCACCAGCTACTACGCCCACGTTATAACCGGGGCCATAAGGTTTGAATCCTTGTTTCTTTTCTACCACGGCATTCTCGATGATGAGGTTTGTTACTGTAGTAAGGTTAGTGCTGCTTGAACCTTGTAGTGTCGAGAAGAGTCCCCATGCACTCCATGCATCAGTTCCTTCCCATTGTATATGCATATTTTTGATGACATGGCCATTGCCATCAAACTTTCCGAAAAACAAACGGTTGTTGCCATTGCCATTGCCGTAGTTATAGTATTTACCAATAGGCATCCAAATACCATTCTTAAGGTCGATATCGGCAGTAAGCTTAAAGTATTTGCCAAGGAAAGCCTGTGATGTGTTACCATTGTTTACATCGCGAGCCAGTTTGGCGAGCTGTTCTGCCGTAGCAATCTTGTATGGATTGGTCTTGCTTCCATCACCCCCTGCATAGCTATCGGCATAGATATCTATGGAATAGTATCGGTTTGGTGTCTGAGCCCATAAGGTTTGTCCACACATGAGCCATAGGGTCAGAATGCCAAACAGCATTTTGATTATTCTTTTTGAGGTATATGTAGTACGTCGCATCATAGTTTCAATTTCCAAGATTTTGAGTATGTCTTTTTTATATAGATCTTCTTTTCTATTGTATCAGTAGTCGTCCTGTATAGGCATCTTTGTCAGCCATCACGTAGAGGTAGCGTGGCTGTATGAGTATAGTTATCGGACTTATTTGTGCTGTTGTGCCTGTGGTTATGCCACTGAAATTTGTCTTGTTCAGCAGTATGGTTGAAGTAACATCCTTTCTTGTTATCACTTCCTTTTGGTTTTCGTCCATAAACACCACATCGTAGGTAACGGTGATCATTGGTTCGAATTTGCTGTAAGGGATAGTATAGAATGTTTCTCCCCATTGAGTGGTGCCAGCGGCAGTCACGAGTGCTGTCTTGTTGATATCGTCGTAGGCTGCTGTGCCTTGCGATTTATAGGGTAGTGCGCTTGTTGCCGTAGCAGTCTTTATATCTGTCCATTGTATGGCTGCAGCAGTCCATTTGTCTGTAGCAGACCATGTGTATGTGCGGTTATAAGTGCCTGCAACGGCTATTTCGCCAGAGAAGTTTACGCTCTTTATGCGGAACTGCCTAATGGCATTCATCTTTGAGTCGAGGGCAAAGTGTAGGGTATAGCCAGCAAGAGTCTGGTCGAAACGGAATTTCACCACACGCTCAAAGGCGGGGTCTGCCATGTCTTTGTTTATAGGTTTCTCGCATACCACGGGTGCAGCCTTTGTGTCATAGAGTAATGGAGCATCGCCAGGCATGGTGAATGGTACAGAGAGCGTGTAAGTGTTTGCTGCTGTGCGTTCAATTTTTGCACCAGTAGTTTGTGGCATATATGCAAAGAAATCTAAAGCCGTTGCACCCTGATAGCTGTCCCAACGCTTCTTGGTAGAGTTCTTCCATGTTTTTGTTGAGGCATCGTAGCTCACGATTTCGTTGTTGAAGATGAGGTTTGGCTGCGAAGCATCTGTTGGGGTAAGGTTTGTGCATGAATCAATATCGTAGTAGCCGAAAGCTCCCATTGTGGCAGGATGGCTGTCGGGGTTGTAGTCTTCGTAAGGCTCGGCACGAGTTATGAGCTTCTGAGTTTGAGCAGAGAAGGTGATATAGTCGTAGCTGTCTGGGTGCTGTATAGGCATGTCGTTGCTCTCGCAAGCGGTGAGGATTGCGAGGATGATGGCGATGCTTGTTATTGACGATATTGATAGCTGTTGCTTCATGTTGTTATTATTTATTGCGTGCGCGCGAAGATTAAAGCGAGCACGAAGGAATCGTGCACGCACAAGGACTCGCAGCTGGGGGCTATCAGCTTGAGGGTCTGCTTGCTGGAGGCTTATTGATAGGGGCTACCAGCCAGCG
>HF994135.1:33467-36968 GCA_000436915.1 Prevotella sp. CAG:1092
TACCAGCCAGCGGTGCCGCTGCCTTGGTTTTCTATGTTTGTGCCAGGTCGCCATTCTTCTACCTGTAGGTTAGAGAATGCGATGATGGTACCAGCTTCGGTAATCTTGAAGATATATGTATATTGATATCCCGCCTTCCATTGCATGAATTCTTCAGGCACGGTAGTCGAGATAGGGGTTCCGTCTATTGTTGCTTTTATGGTATACGGTCCCTGGATATATGGAATCATGCTCATTGGTGGCACATAATACCATTTGCCATATAGCTTAGGGTCGTTGAGTATATGTATGGCGTCGCTCTCTTCTTCGTAGGGAGTGGTGAAGATAAGCGCACCAGTAGAAGCTTCTGTAGAGCCTTCTGAGGTTGATGGCGACCATGAAAACGTAGGTGTTTGGCTCGATGGGTTGCCAGTAATAGGATAGGTGGCTATGATATTGCCACGTAGAGGTGTTTTTGCCGTAGTAGGGTCGGCAATGAAGCGAGAATCGCAGAATTGGATGTCTCTGATATCTATTGACTTAGTATTCTTGGGGTAGGTGAATTTAAATCTGACTTTTGCTATTATAGGAGCGAAGGTCAGGGTTACGCAGTTGCCATACGAACTGTTATTATACCATAGCTCGCTGATGTAGGGTATGCTTTTGGCTGTAGCCTGGTCGGAGTAGGCAAAGGGGAAAGAGATAGATCTGCTCTCGCCTGCTGTTCCCGTAGCTGTCGTTGTAGCCTTTGTTTCAAAGGGACTATATCCGAAGAAGCGATAGCTGGTGGCGGAATAATCCCAGAATTTTATTGATTGCGTTGATGATAGGTTTGGATTGTTGATGCCTACATATTCCCATCCTGTAGTGTTGGTAGCTGTTGAGCCTGTAGACGCAGCGGAGTATTCCACCTTATATCCATCCATTACAAGTTGTGGCACTGATGGACCAGCAGCATCAGTAGCCGTTGTTTTATATCCCCACACACGGAAGGTGTTGAAGAGAGTCTCTAAGCCAGATGTGGCACGAGAGGTTGGTGCATCCTGCCATGTACCGTTGTTGCCACCAAAGGCTATGCCTTTAGATTCGGGCACAAAAGGTTCGTCTTGCTCTGATGAGCAAGACCATAAGCATATTGCTAATGCCACTATGGTAAGAATGCGTATATACATTATTATATATATAGGTGATTGGTATTTGTGGATAACCGGATGGAACAAAAAATGCTCCATCCGGTTTATAAAAATTAGGGAATAATGACGATTAAGGGACAGGGGTTACAGTTTATGCTGCTTTTACATATACAACCTTGTAGGTGTAAACTGCAGGAGTTGCAGGATCTGCAATATCTTCCTTTGTCAAGTATCGGATGGCATAGTAGCCTTCTGACTCTGGTGTGAACTTAAGCACTTTGCCATCAATTGTTGCGCCTGTTACAGGTGTTGCACCTGTTATACCCTTAACTTGTATTTCAGCTTCGGTAATAGCATCTGTAAACTTATAAACAGCTACGCTACCTACTGTTGCTTCATCTGTATTCAAATCCTTTACTTCACCTGTTTCAGCATCTGTTACAGTTACGTCAATCTCCTTACCAGTATTATACTCAATACTATTCGCAGTTACAGAACCAGCCTGATAAGTTGTGATAGAAGGAGTTGCAACGGTTGTTGTTGTACCATACTGTGCATCTGTAGATCCTTTAACTACTGCAGCGAATGTAATAGGGAAGAGACCTGCTGGATCGGATGTGCCTGGAGTACCTGTTGTACCATTTGTATTGTCAGAAATCTTAAAGAGATAGGTATAGCGAGTATTAGCCTCCCACTTGCTGAATGCTGCAGGGATAGCTGCTGTAGCACCTGTAACCTTGATAGTTTCGCCAGTGTTCTCATCGAAAAGAGTGTAGTCACACTTAATCAAGATAGGCGAAGCAGTTGCTGCTTGTGTAGGCAATACAGTGAAGTAGCCTGCTGTTGACATATCTTTGTCTGTACCATAAAGTTTGGCAACTGCGTCTGTTGATGTTGTAGCCAAAACATCTAACTTACCTGCATACCAGTTTTTACTCTTTGTAAGAGAAGCGTCTGTATATGTTAAAGTGTATGAAGGAGTTGCTGAATCCCAGTTATAAGTTACAGTACCATTGACTTCTTTTCCACCTACAAAGTAGCCTGGTGTAGCAGAAGTAAGGATGATATTATTGCCGTCAGAAGCTTTGAGAGTGGTGCCATCTGTATCGTAATAATAGAAATTTATATTATAAATATTGTATCCAGGGATAGTCTCATAAATACCTACACGAACCATAGCTTGCTGACGATAAAAATTGAATTCTACAGGCTTTTGGTAGCCTGTATTTTCAACCTTTACAGGAGCTGCTACATATACAGGATATGTCTCGAGAGCTGTTCCTGTTCCTTCTGCATCGTTGGCTTCGATATGACCTGCGAGTCCAGTTATGTTAGCTGATGTAATATCTTGACCTGGAGCGGGGTTCAGATTGAATTTGTCAATTGGTGAACCTGCAACGAAGTGATACTCTGAAGCTGAGTAGTCCCAATACTTAATAGTCTGATCTTTATCTAATGTGATTTTACCAGTACCAAGGTCTGCATCACCTTCCTTTCCTACATATTCCCATCCATCAGTGTTTGATGTAGTGTTCTTTGCAGCAACATCCCAAACATAGTAATTAGGGAATACGTGTTCTATGTTGTCTTGTTTCTTCTTCACACCATACACCTTGAACTGTCCTGCGAGCATTTCTGCTGGGCTTCCCTCGTTCTGTGTATGTGTACCACGTGTAATCTTACCTGCATCACCACCGAAGTTGATGGCAGTTGTAGCATTCTGTACGTTTCCTGGATTCTCTCCGAGGAAGTCGTCGCTTGAACAGCTGGCGAGAGCCAATGCTGAAGCTGCAAAAATTAGATACTTTTTCATAATTCGAGTATTTTTATTTATTATTTATTTATTATTTTTTTGTTAAAGTTTCGAATTTAGTTTCAAAAGGGCTGAATTATCGCACATAGCCCAGGATAAGCGAAGCGACGCCCTGGGTCAGGGACGGGCTGAAAGCCCAACAAGTGCATAGCTCATGATAAGCGAAGCGACGCCCTGGGGCAGGACGGGCTGAAAGCCCAATGAGCGCATAGCCCAGGGTAAGCGAAGCGACACCCTGGGTATTATCGTATTATTATTGGTACGCCCTGAAAGGGCAAAAGCATTAATCTTTAAATACATATTCCTTGTTGTATTCTACTCCATACGATTCTAAAAACTTTTGGTACTCATCTTGAAACGACATTTTTTTGTGATGCACGCCTTGATTCTTTACATATTCCAATGTCTTTTCGACGACGGACTGGCTGACGGAGAAAACACCATATCCATTCTGCCATGCGAATGTGCTATAATATGGTTCTATTGTTTTCATCCATCTACTACTGTTGCGTTTTACCTCCTCTACCACATGTGATATAGCGACGTCTTTTGACAATAGGAATAAAATATGCATAT
>HF994136.1 GCA_000436915.1 Prevotella sp. CAG:1092
CAGATCACAACAACGGCGAGCGTCAGGAGCGTCGTCAGCCACGTCGCTTCGAGCACAACAACCGTGAGGACTATCATGATCCAATGGCAAATCGTGAGCCAAAGGATTTTAACGACAGCCTCGATCGCAATTCTGATATCGATTAATCAACAATAGGTTAACATATCCTTTAAGATGCCTGCGTAGCAATAAGCTATTGCAGGCATCTTTTTTTATCCTTTATTATTTTCATTTTTATAGCTTGTTATCTATATTTTTATAGCCCAATATCTTTATTTTGCCCCATTTCAACGTGTAACAATTTATCCGTTACAACGTTTTACGCTGTTTTTTACGTATTGACACCTTGACTAATCAACAATTCTCTATCTTTGCATCATATTAATATTCTCTCGTTTTCAGATTAATAGATTTCTGATAGATAATAGTGAATGATAAGACTTTAAAACGAAACACTAATACTCTTTCAAACTGATATTCAAAACATATAGTATCGTAATTTAAAAAAAGGATTAATAAATTTGATGCTATAATGCAGACAAACATGACGATCATTCCGTAAGGAGACTTTGTCGCGAAGACAGGGTCTCCTTTTTCGTCTAATCTAAGACAACTATCTTACTTCTAATTCTTTTATATTTTGTCGCAAAGATATAAAAATGCTACTTTTTAACAAAATAAACTATGATCATCCAACAAACATAGGGGATTAGTGGGCTCAGCGGACAGCAATAGATAAAAATAGCTCTTAACCTCCTTAAAAAAGACATTAAGTTTTATTGCCAGTACCACCTAGGTGAAACTCCAGTACCACCTAAGTGAAACTCCAGTACCACCTAAGGTAAACT
>HF994137.1:0-4384 GCA_000436915.1 Prevotella sp. CAG:1092
CTTGCTATATCAAAACGAAAATGGTGCCACTCTCTCCTTTGTTGGCACTATGATAGTCTTTCTGTCATCTCTCTCTTATGCCATATATATCGTGGCCATCAACCAAACTCGCCTCCACGACATGGTAACCCTAAAGGTTACATTCTATGTGGTGCTCTTCGGTTGGTTCCTCTTTGCTGGTCGCACTCTTATATCTGGCGAACTGCAGGTACCTCAATCTAACGAGTGGTGGCTATGGGGCAACCTCATAGCATTGGCTGTGATGCCTACTGCAATATCTCTACTCTGCACAACTGGTGCTATTCAGTACATAGGCTCCACTCCTACCGCCATTCTCGGAGCCTTGGAACCGGTAACAGCCGTATTCTTTGGTGTAACGGTTTTTGGCGAGCAACTCACCATGCGCAGCACCCTCGGTCTGATACTCATTATCGTTGCCGTAACCATCGTTGTTGCTGGCGGTGGCATCACCAAACACCTTGTTCGCTTCCGTAAGCTATTCCCAAGAATTATTAAAAAGGTAAAAAAGTAAAAGGGTAAAAGGGTAAAAAGGTAAAAAGGTAAAAAAGGTGAAAAAGGAAAGGTAAAACCAACTTTTTTATTTACCTTTGCAACTAAATTTATAATAAACAGAAAATGAGAAAACTAACATACTTGATGTTGCTCCTCGTAGGAGTTATCTTGGCAGCTTCATGCAACGACGACATGACTTATGCCGACCAGAAGAAGCGTGAACGTACTGCCATTGCTAAATTCGTTGCCGACTCGGCTATCCATGTCATCAGCGAAGAGCAGTTTGCTGCCAATGGCTATAAGACTGATGTTTCTAAAAACGAATATGTATTGTTCACATCCAAGGGTGTTTACATGCAGATTATCCGTAATGGTTGTGGCGAAAAGATAAAGGATGGCGAGACAGCCACTGTACTTTGCCGCTTCACCGAAAAGAACATCCTCACCGACTCTGTTCAGCTCACCAACGATATCCTCTATTATGGTTCTATCGTTGATAAGATGAACGTAACCAACAATAGCGGCACATTCACTGCCTCGTTCATCAATGGCGAAAGCCTTATGTTGGCACAGAATGGTAGCTCTACCAACACCTCTGTATTGTCTGGCTGGCTTGTTCCTCTGCCTTATATTAATATCGGTAGACCAACTGCCATAACCGACGAGATAGCAAAGGTCAAGCTCATCGTGCCTCACGATATGGGTCATAGCAACGCCACTTCAAGCGTTTACCCTTGCTTCTACACTATCACCTACGAGCGTGGTAGATAAACGAACGACACATTATATATATATATTACTATGACACTGATTAAATCTATTTCCGGTATTCGTGGCACCATTGGCGGACAGCCTGGTGATACACTCAACCCTTTGGATATTGTAAAGTTCACAACTGCTTACGCTACATATATCCGTCGCAACACCACTAATGGCAGCAACAAGATTGTTGTTGGTCGCGACGCTCGTATCAGCGGTCAGATGGTTTGCAACATCGTTTGCGGAACCCTCATGGGTATGGGCTATGATGTTGTTAACATCGGTCTTGCTACCACCCCTACCACCGAGCTTGCTGTAACAATGAGCAATGCCGACGGCGGGATCATCATCACCGCAAGCCACANNGTATCATCATCACCGCAAGCCACAATCCTCGTCAGTGGAATGCTTTGAAGCTTCTCAACAACAAGGGTGAATTTCTCAACAAGGCAGCAGGAAACGAGGTATTGGCAATTGCCGATAGCGAAGACTTCGACTATGCTGACGTTGACCATGTAGGCAAGTATACCGAAGACAACAGCTTCGACCAGAAGCATATAGATAGCGTTTTGGCATTACAGCTCGTTGACGTAGAGGCTATCAAGAATGCACACTTCAAGGTGGCTGTCGACTCTATCAACAGTGTTGGTGGTGTTATCCTTCCAAAACTTCTCGACAAACTTGGCGTAGAATATACATTCCTCAATGGTGAGGCAAACGGCAACTTCGCCCACAACCCAGAGCCATTGGCAAAGAACCTCACTGGCATCATGGATCTCATTGCTAAGGGTGGCTACGACATGGGTATCGTAGTAGACCCAGATGTAGACCGCTTGGCTTTCATCTGCGAAGACGGTAAGATGTTTGGCGAGGAATACACCTTGGTTAGCGTAGCCGACTATGTATTGTCACACACACCTGGCAACACAGTTTCCAACCTCAGTTCTACTCGCGCTCTGCGTGATGTCACCGAGAAGCATGGTGGCGTTTACTCTGCAGCAGCAGTTGGCGAGGTTAACGTAACAACTAAGATGAAGGAAGTTGGTGCCGTTATCGGTGGCGAAGGCAATGGTGGAGTTATCTATCCAGAGAGCCACTATGGTCGTGATGCCTTGGTTGGTATCGCCCTCTTCCTCTCAAGTCTTGCTCACAAGGGTTGCAAGGTTAGCGAGCTCAGAGCTTCTTTCCCTGAGTATTCTATAGCAAAAAATCGCATCGACCTCACTGCATCTACCGATGTTGACGCTATCCTTGTAAAGGTTAAGGAGATGTTTGCTTCTGACCCTACAGCCACAGTCAACGATATCGACGGAGTAAAGATCGACTTCCCAGACTCTTGGGTACACCTTCGCAAGAGCAACACAGAGCCTATCATCCGTGTATACAGCGAGGCTAACACCATGGACAAAGCCGACGAACTTGGCAAAAAGCTCATGGATGTTGTCTATGATATGACAAAGTAATAGCTAAAAAGATAGCTAAAAAAGTAATACGTGATACTTGGCAAAGTATCACGTATTACTTTGCAAAGTATCACGTATTACTTTGCCAAGTATCATAAGATACTTTTTTCCCCCTGATTTCACTCACTATAATTGTATATCTTGTCGTTAATCATCGAGATATCGCAATTATTCCCCATTTTCTTGTTGATGCGACAAAAAATGCACTATCTTTGTCGCAAATATTGCGACGTTATTTAAAAGAAATCGTCGCATAACGCCTAATATTTTAATTACACCTAAGGTTTTACTTTCACTACTAACTGAGATTGTATTTGTTGTTTTAAAAACTCAAATGTTGTCTTTTCACCCCCAACAAAGTAAAAACAAAAAAAAACAAATTGCTTTGCAGTATCAGCAAAAAGGGTTAAATTTGCAACATATATAATATAAAGAGCCTCACCCCAAAACAGCCTCACCCCCGACCCTTCTCCAAAAGAGAGGGGAGTGGATAGCTTTTGTGGTTAAATTTAGCCCACTTAGGGTAATTACTCCCCTCCCTTTGGGGGAGGGGGCGGGGGAGAGGCTTTTATACATAATTATTAACACTATGAACGATATACAACAGCAAACTACTGTTAACATCCAAGAGAAAGCAAACCTTATTTGGGCTATCGCCGACAAACTGGTGGGCGTGTACAAACCTCACGAATACGGCAACGTGATTCTGCCGATGTGCGTAATCAAGCGCTTCGAAGACACACTGACTCCCACCAAGCAGGCTGTGCTCGACATGAACGCCCAACTCGACAAGGATGGCATAGTGGTAAAGAAAGGATTCTTGGAAAGTGCTGCCGGACAGCAGTTCTACAACCTCTCGCCCTTCACCTTCAAGAGTCTGCTCGACGACCCCGACAACATCAGGGAGAATTTCGAGTCGTATCTCAACCATTTCTCTGACAACGTGATCGACATTGTCCATCGCATGGACTTTGACCGCGAGTTGCAGAAGATGGCTGACAACAATGTGCTGTATCTCGTGGTGAAGGAGTTTTGCACTCAGAAAGCCTACCTCGGTGCCGACCAGGTGACGAGTGTGGACATGGGATATATCTTCGAGGAGTTGGTGCGCAAATTCTCTGAGAGCTACGACGAGCAGGCTGGAGCCCACTTTACCGCCCGCGACATCATCTATCTGATGGCAGAGCTGCTGGTGGGCGACAACGAGCAGCAGTTGGAAGACGAAGGCATCATTGCCTCTATCTACGACATGGCGATGGGAACAAGCCAAATGTTGGGATGCCTCACGGAGCGTTTCCTGAAGATAGACCCTGAGGCTGAGATTACCAGCTATGGTCAGGAGCTGAACAACCAGACTTTCGCTATTGCCAAAGCCGACACACTGATAAAGGGTGGCAACGCCGACAACATGCGCCAGGGCGACACCCTTGGCGACGACCAGTTTGCTGGATATAAGTTCGACTATATCATCTCAAATCCTCCTTTCGGCATAGAATGGAAGACATCGAAGAAGGCTGTAGAGGAGGAACACCTGATGGGCGAGGCAGGACGCTTTGCTCCTGGCATGCCTGCCATTGGCGACGGACAGATGCTGTTCTTGCTCAACGGTGTGGCCAAGCTGAAGGAAGACGAGGGACGAATGGCTATAA
>HF994137.1:4444-6637 GCA_000436915.1 Prevotella sp. CAG:1092
CGGTGAGAGCGAGATAAGAGGCTATCTGCTCGAGAACGACTGGTTGGAGGCTATCGTGCAGTTGCCCAACGACCTGTTCTATAATACCGGCATTGCCACTTACATCTGGGTGGTGACAAAGAACAAGAGCAGCGAGCGACAGGGCAAGGTGCAGCTCATTGATGCCAGCCAATGCTACGACAAGCGACGCAAGAGCTTGGGCAACAAGCGTGTGGAGATCAGCGACCGATGCCGCGACTTGATCATGGAGGCTTATCGCGACTTCACCAACTGGAGCTATAAGAGCGACAACGAGACTTTGCATGTGGAGAGCAAGGTGTTGGACAACGAATATTTCAAATATTCTAAGCTCACCATAGAGCGACCATTGACCGACGAGGCTACTGGCGAACCTATCCTGAAGAAGGGCAAACGGCAGCCTGACGCCAAGAAGCGCGATACGGAGATTGTGCCTTGGACAGAGGACATCGACGAATACATGCAGAAGAATGTGTTGCCTTATGCTCCCGATGCATGGATCGACGAGAAGAAGACAAAGATAGGCTACGAGATTCCTTTCACCCGTGAGTTCTACAAATATGTGGCACCACGTAAGAGTGAGGACATCTTTGCTCACCTCAAGGAACTGGAAACACAAGAAGCAGACTTAATGGCTAAGATTTTGGGATAGTTATGGCTAAGACTTACGATACATATAAAGATAGTGGCATCGCCTGGATTGGGGAAATTCCAGGGGAATGGAGAGTTGAAAAAGCACGCCACATATTTACGCAACGTAATTCCAAAGGCAATAAAACTCCAATATTGCTTTCTGCAACGCAAATAAATGGAATGTATCCTCAACATTTATTAGAAGGAGTTGTACAAGTACAAAAGAGCACAGACCTTCAGACTTTTAAGACAGTACATAAGAATGATTATGTTATAAGTCTTAGAAGTTTTCAAGGTGGGTTCGAAATGTCTGATTATGAAGGTGTTTGTTCTCCAGCATATCAAGTATTTTATAATAAAATAGACATTTGCCACCAATACTATAAGCTTTTATTCAAATCACAAGGATTTATCTCTATGATAAATTCGTTAGTGGTGGGAATACGAGAAGGAAAAAATATACAGTACGGAAGTTTTTCGTATTCATACTTACCCTTTCCTCCCCTCTCCGTCCAGCAGTCAATCTCCTCCTTTCTTGATACGAAATGTGGTGAGATAGACTCTTTGATTTCCATTCAAGAGGAGATGATAAGCGAATTGTTAGCCTATAAGCAGTCGGTAATAACTGAGGCGGTAACTAAAGGACTCGACAAAAAGGCTAAAATGAAAAATAGCGGAGTCGAATGGATTGGAGATATACCGGAAGAGTGGGAAATAAAGCCATACAAAGCAATTTTCTATACCGAAAAAGGTCTAAATATAACAAAAGCAGACTTAGTGGAGAAAGGCGAACCCGTGTTAAGTTACGGACAAATTCATAGTAAAATGAATACTGGCACTAAAATAAATGATGCTCTACTTAAATATGTGCCAAGTTCGTACATAGAAACCAATCCAGAATGCTTAGTTCAAAAAGGCTGCTTTTTAATTGCTGACACATCTGAAGATTACGATGGTTGTGGAAATGCAATATATGTAGATAAAGACATGACTCTTTTTGCTGGATACCATACGATAGTGGCAAGACCTATTCATAACAATGGCGATTACAAATATCTTGCCTATCTATTCTTAACAGATATCTGGAGGCAGCAAATTCGTTCACGAGTTTCGGGCATAAAGGTTTATAGCATCAATCAAAAAATAATTAGATTAACTTCTGTCCTTCTCCCTCCTCTCCCCGTCCAGCAAGCCATAGCGACTTATCTCGACGAGAAGACCTCACAAATCGACTCGCTCATTGCCTTGAAGCAATCGAAGATAGAGTCGCTGAAGGAATATAAGAAAAGCATCATCTACGAATACGTAACTGGTAAAAAAAGAGTATAAGCATTATGACACCTGAAGACTTGAAAGAAAAATGTCTGGAAGCTGACATCGAACGATATCTGCTGACAGAAGGTGGCTACACTAAGGGCAACCAAGCAACATACGACAAGGAGAAAGCCTTGGACTTGGATACGCTGATAGCATTTATCAGCGATTCGCAGCCTAAGGAATGGGAGAAGTTTGTGCGCAAATATGGCGACAAAGCTAAGGCAC
>HF994138.1:0-7740 GCA_000436915.1 Prevotella sp. CAG:1092
CGAACAAACGAACATCCGAACAAACGAACAATAAGCAACATTTAGTGTTTAGCTAACTAAACAAATAATATTTATAATATATATAATATAATAATTATTATATTATATATATTATAATTTTTCGCCACACCTCAAAATCTCTTATTGTTCGGATGTTCGTTTGTTCGTTTGTTCGGATGTTCGGGTATGTTAAATTTAAAAACGCCCTTTTACTAACACCACTTTAGCTAACGCCACCAACTCCAATTGTTAAAATATCGAGGCTAAAAGTTAAAACTCGGACAAAAGCGGACACAAGCGGACATAAGCGGACAGCATACTTTCCGAATGTTGTAACTTCGCATCAGAAACCAACGAGCCACAAGCAAGCATTAATCCTCACAGCAAATAGCACGGCAACAACAGCACACAAAGCCCTAAAAAGCCGATAAGGCGCACAAGCTTATGCGACTACTCGAAAGGCGCCACGCGAGTAATCGAAAAAGCACATGCGAATAGTCGAAACGGCAAGAGCGAATAATCGAAACTGCAGGAGCGAATAGTCGAAACGAAACACAACGAAACTACCGTGCCTACAACTCCACCGAGAGTTTTTCGTTGGCGAGGATGGTGCAAGGAAAGATGGCTTGAGCCTCGGATAACAGAATTTGCTCATTCTCGTAGCGCGACGAGAAATGTCCGAGCATCAGGGTCTGGACATGAGCATCTCGAGCCACACGGGCAGCCTGAGCAGCCGTGGAATGATAGTAGAGACGAGCACGATCTTCGGAATCGGAAGCGTAGGTGGCTTCGTGGTATAATAAGGTGACATTCTCGACAAGCTTATATAGCTGCGCCATATAGCGGGTGTCGGAACAATAGGCATAGCTGCGAACAGGGTCGGCAGGGAATGTGAGACGCTCGTTTGGAATAACGTCGCCCTCTTCGGTTGTCCACGAGGCTCCAGCACGGATATTGTTGAGCTGCGACAAAGGCACATGATAGAAGTCTACCATTTCGCGATTGATATGCCTGTTGCCTGGTTTTTCGCGGAACAGGAATCCGCAACATGCGATGCGATGCGACAGAGGTATGGTTTCGATGGTTAGGCTGCGGTCTTCGTAGATAACTTTATTCTGTGTGGTGTCTACGCCATGAAACACCACCTCGTATTCCAGTCCCTGACAAAACATTTCGAGCATAGCATTGAGCATAGGCTCGAAACCTGCAGGAGCATAGATATGCAAAGGTGCTGTGCGACCAAGCATGCCAAAGGTGGAGATTAAGCCTATGAGCCCGAAGCAATGGTCGCCATGCAGATGTGAGATGAAGACAGCGCTGAGGCGTGTGAATTTGATATGCGACAAGCGCAA
This sequence comes from Prevotella sp. CAG:1092, assembly GCA_000436915.1. Classification (GTDB taxonomy): domain Bacteria; phylum Bacteroidota; class Bacteroidia; order Bacteroidales; family Bacteroidaceae; genus Prevotella. Next base: position 1,353 of record HF994138.1, read on the forward strand.
CTGCGTTTGGGTGCCCTCGCCACAATCTACCATGAAGCATTTGCCGCGGACTTCTACTATCTGCGACGAACAGTTATGTTTCAATGTTGGTGTGGCGCTACCGCAACCGAGGATATGAACTCTGAATGGTTCCATGGTCTGTTATTGTTGTCTCTTGTAAGCGAAGATGCCGTCGGCGGTCTCCAGGCATAGAGAGTCGGGACCGAGCACATCAATCTGGAAAGTGTCGGAGTTAATGATGATGTTGCCATTGTTGAGTTTCCACGATGTCCATGGATTTGTTTCGGCTTTTACAGCCGACTCCACGATGCCTCCTTCGCGAATCTCGAAACTCTTGTCGATGCTGGTCCATTTGCCCAAAAGCGATGTGATATTGACAACCTTGTCAGCCACCTGTTCGCCATCAGCCGTGTGGGAAACTACAGCCACACGGTCGCCAGCCAAAAGACCACCAAGAACTGTAGGCACATCAGCGTCGGCATCGGCAAGCACAAATTCGAGAGTGTCGCCAACATCGGTAATAACCTCAAGGGTGTGCATGGCTGTACCCTCGCCCACAATGCCATATACAGAGCTGTCGGCAATAGCCTCTGTGATAGTGGTGTCGGCATCAGAGTCGGCAGGCTGTGCAGCATGACGTGAGTCGCAGGCTGCAAATAGCATCAAAGCCACAACAGACAATGATGATAAACGTGTTATTGTTTTCTTCATATATTTCAAAAGTTTTTTGGGGGTTACATTTTAGTCATCGGGGGTGAGTAAGTCGGACGGACTCTACTCCTGCGCTTTAGCCTCGTTCCAAAGCTGGTCCATTTCGCCCAATGTCAGGTCTTTGATGTTGCGCCCTGCAGCCTTAGCTTTAGCCTCGATATAGTTGAAGCGGTGAGTGAACTTTTGGTTGGTGCGCTCAAGAGCGTTGTCAGGATTGAGCTTATATAGGCGTGCAGCATTTACCACGCTGAATATGAAGTCGCCAAGCTCAGCCTCAGAGCGGTCGCGGTCTTCGTTGCGAAGTTCTGTTTCCAGTTCGCCAAGTTCTTCGCGCACCTTAGCCCAGACGTCGCCCTTGTCTTCCCAATCGAAGCCCACGTTGCGAGCCTTGTCCTGTATGCGATAAGCTTTGATGAGCGAAGGTAGCGCATTAGGCACACCCGAGAGTACGGTCTTGTTGCCATCCTTCTCTTTTAGCTTCAGCTGTTCCCAGTTTTGTATCACCTGCTGAGCCGTTTTCACCTCTTCACCATCAGCATTCTCAGCCTTCTCTTCGCCATAAGGCAATGGCTTAGGGTCGGGAGCGCCAATCTGCGAAGGATGGTATACGTGCGGATGACGGAATATCAGCTTGTCGACAAGGGCATTGCAGACATCGGCAATATCGAAATCGCCAGTCTCGGAACCTATGCGAGAATAGAAGCAGATATGGAGCAGCACATCGCCAAGCTCCTTGCAGATGTTGTGGGTATCAGATTTTGAAATGGCATCGGCAAGTTCAAACACCTCTTCGATGGTGTTTGGTCGCAACGACTCGTTAGTTTGCTTGCGATCCCAAGGACATTTTTCGCGCAGAGTGTCTACCACATCGAGCATTCTGCCAAAAGCCTTTAGTTTTTCTTCACGTGTATGCATTATGATATGATTTTTGTAGAGTTGTGGCTATAGTTTGTTCATTATTGAGCCTTACCCCTATTTATTTGTGCAAAGTTAATGGTTTTAGGCGAAAATTTCGTAATTTTGCACCGATTTTATAATAAGAAAACAAGTAAAACAAATAACAATATGGAATTAGCAAGCAAATACGACCCACAGGCTGTGGAGTCGAAATGGTATCAGTACTGGCTTGACAACAAACTTTTCAGCAGCAAGCCAGACGGTAGAGAACCATACACTATAGTAATACCTCCACCAAACGTAACAGGTGTGTTGCACATGGGACACATGCTCAACAACACTATTCAGGATATCCTTGTGCGCCGTGCACGTATGGAAGGCAAGAACGCATGCTGGGTGCCTGGTACCGACCACGCATCTATCGCTACCGAGGCTAAGGTGGTGAAGCGTTTGGCTGAGCAGGGCATCAAGAAGCACGACTTGAGCCGTGAGGAATTCTTGAAGCACGCTTGGGACTGGACTCACGAGCATGGTGGCATCATACTTAAGCAGTTGCGCCGTTTGGGTGCTTCGTGCGACTGGGACCGCACAGCCTTTACCATGGACGAGAAGCGTTCGAAGAGCGTTATCAAAGTGTTTGTAGACCTATACAACAAGGGACTCATTTATCGTGGTTTGCGCATGGTAAACTGGGATCCAAAGGCACAGACAGCTTTGAGCAACGAAGAGGTGGTTTACAAAGACGAGCAGTCGAAGCTATATCATCTGAAATATTATGTTGACGGACTTGCAGCCCTCGACAACGAGGAGGCGCTGAAGGCTGAGGGCAACATCATCCACAAGGATGAAAAGGGATATTATGCTGTAGTGGCTACAACTCGTCCTGAGACTATCATGGGCGATACCGCTATGTGTATCAACCCTAAGGACCCAAAGAATCAATGGCTGAAGGGCAAGAAGGTTATCGTGCCATTGGTAAACAGAGTGATTCCTGTTATCGAAGACCGCTACGTAGACGTAGAGTTTGGTACTGGATGTCTGAAGGTTACTCCAGCCCACGACACCAACGACTATATGCTCGGCAAGACTCACAACCTTGAGACTATCGACATCTTTAATGCCGACGGTACTATATCTGAGCAGTCGCCACTATATGTAGGCATGGACCGTTTCGAATGCCGCAAGGTTATTACAAAGGATCTTGAGGCTGCAGGATTGATGGAGCGCGTAGAAGACTATAACAACAAGGTGGGCTATTCGGAGCGTAATCCTGACACCGTAATCGAGCCACGCCTCTCGTTGCAATGGTTCCTCAAGATGCAGCACTTTGCCGACATCGCTTTGCCTCCTGTAATGGATGGCGAAATGAATTTCTATCCTGCAAAATATAAGACCACATACAAAAACTGGCTCGACAACATTCAGGACTGGTGTATCTCGCGCCAGCTATGGTGGGGTCATCGTATTCCAGCCTACTTCTATGGCGAGGGCGAAGACGACTTCGTAGTGGCAGAGACTGCAGAAGAGGCTTTGAAGCTTGCACAGCAGAAGTCGGGCAAGGCTGATATGAAGCTTGAAGACTTGAAGCAAGACGAGGATGCTCTCGACACATGGTTCTCATCATGGTTGTGGCCTATCTCGCTCTTCGACGGTATCAACAACCCTGACAACGAGGAGATAAACTATTATTATCCAACAAGCGACTTGGTGACTGGTCCGGATATCATCTTCTTCTGGGTGGCACGTATGATTATGGCTGGCGAAGAATACATGGGCAAATTCCCATTCAAGAATGTATACTTCACAGGTATCGTGCGCGATAAGCTCGGTCGCAAGATGTCGAAATCGCTCGGCAACTCGCCTGACCCTATTGAGCTTATCGAGAAGTTTGGTGCCGACGGCGTACGTATGGGTATGATGCTCTCGGCTCCTGCAGGCAACGACATCCTCTTCGACGAGAGCCTCTGCGAGCAGGGACGCAACTTCAACAACAAGATATGGAATGCCTTCCGCCTGGTTAAGGGATGGGAAACTGCCGACATCGAGCAGCCAGAGGCTAACAAGGTGGCTGTGAAGTGGTTTGAGGCTAAGTTGAAGGAGGTGAATGCTGAGGTCAACGACTTGTTTAAGAAGTATCGTATCTCTGAGGCTTTGATGGCTGTATATCGCTTGTTCTGGGATGAGTTCTCATCTTGGTATCTTGAGATGGTGAAGCCTGAATATCAGAAGCCTATGGACAAGGCATCTTACGATGCTACACTCCGCTTCTTCGAGACATTGCTTAAGATGCTCCACCCATTCATGCCTTTCATCACCGAAGAGTTGTGGCAGAACATCTACGAGCGCAAGGATGGCGAGTCTATCATGAGCGATAAGTTGGAACTCGAGGCTCCTACTGCCGACGAGCAGGCGCTGACAGCAAACATCGAACTGCTGAAGCAGATTATCGGTGGCGTGCGCACTATCCGCAACCAGAAGAACATCTCGCCACGCGAGGCTTTGAAGTTGCAGATTGTGGGTGCCAACGAGCTTGAGGCTTACAACTGCGTATTGGCTAAGATGGCTAATCTCGACGAGATTGCTGTGGTAAACGAAAAGGACGGCACAGCATCAGCATTCATGGTTGGCACAACAGAATATGCCGTACCACTTGGCGACAAGATTGATGTGGCTGCTGAAATCGAAAAGGCAGAGGCTCAGCTCAAGCACCTTGAGGGATTCTTGGCAGGCATCAACAAGAAGCTATCTAACGAGAAATTCGTGGCTAACGCTCCTGAGGCTGTCGTAGCTCTTGAGCGCAAGAAGAAGAGCGACTCTGAGGAGAAGATTGCTGCCTTGAAAGAGACTATCGCAGAACTCAAAAAATAAAGTATGCACAACCGACTATCTTTCATAGCCATCGCTATGGTGATGGCTATGACTACCATATTTTCATCCTGCTCAGATAAAGACGAGCAGGATGAAACTGGTTATACGCAGCAGTCGATATTGGTATTTATGCCTTGGAGCGACAATAGTTTGCACCAATGGCTAATGGCTAATCTCGATAGCATAAAAGCTGGCATTAAGGCTCAGAAGGGACTCAAGAATACTCGACTCTTTGTGGCTGCAGCAAGCAACAGTAGCAAAGCCGAACTATACGAGATTACATATAAGAATGGCGTTTGCAAGCATACTTCCATACAGTCTTACAACTCTAAAGACTGGACCACAGCCGAGGGCATAGCCACAATAATAAATAAGGTGAAGGAGCGCTCTAATGCTTTGAACTATGCTATGATTATTGGTTGCCACGGCACAGGATGGACAGGCAAAAATGATTGGCTGGATTATCCTAACATGGCTAAAGCCTATGGCATGCAGTATGCGCAAGACAAGATAGGCAACTATCCTCTGACAAGATTCTTTGGTGCTGTAGGCCGTGGGTTAGAAGAATATCGCATCGACATCAGTACCCTTTCGGAAGCTATAAAGCAGACCAACACCAAGATGCAATACATATTGTTCGACAACTGCTATATGGCAAACGTGGAGACAGCCTACGAGATGAAGGATGTGACAAACTTTATGGTGGCATCTACGAGCGAAATTATGGGTATCGGTATGCCATATAAAGCTATGTGGAGCTCATTGGCTTCGCAAACTCCCAACTATAGTCAGATGGTGAATACCTACTATAATTTCTTTTCTTCATATTCTCATCCTTGTGGTTCGATTGCAGCCATCGACTGCCGACAAATGGACGACTTGGCTAAGATTATGAAGGAGATAAATGCTTCTTATTCTTTCGACGCTTCGCTGCGGGATAGTGTGCAGGTGCTGGATGGTTTCAATACCGCCATGTTCTACGACCTTGGCAGCTATGTAGACAATCTTTGCCAAGACGAGGCTTTGAAGACTAAGTTTACAAAGCAGCTTAATAAGGTTGTGAAATATAAGAAATCGACAGAGAAACTGTATTCGTACCTTTATTATTATCAAGGTCCGACATACATTACAGTAAACGAATTCTCTGGTCTAACAACTTCTGCCCCAAGCATCAACCCTGTGGCTGAACGCGGATGGAGAAACACCAAGTGGGCACAAGATACAACAAACTAAAAGCCAATACCGCTACTAATGGCTAAATACCGCTACTAATGGCAAATGGTCGCTATAGCCATTGCGCCATGATGGGCCAACTAAGTTGCGGCGTGGCTTACGTCCGCCAAACTTTGCATCTTCCTCTGTGAGGAATGGTGCATCGTTGATGCGGCACGACAATCGCCTTTTCAGCATATTGTCATTTATCAATATATGGTCAAGACTTCCCCACTCTCCCTGATATCTATAAGTTCCCTTAGCACCATTACTGCCTTTTGCCGAGGCAGAAATGTTTGTCATACCATGGTTGCTGAAATATTTTAGCGAAGCATCCTTGGCATAGTCGTTGAAGTCGCCCACGACAACGATGTGAGCATCCTTATCGGCATTATTGATGGAGTCTATGACATGGCACACCTTCTCTGCCACGAGCATACGAAATTTCCTTGTTCTTAGTTCGCCTCCTGCCCTACTTGGTGCATGCACAACAAAGAGATGCAAGCTATTTATGGCATGAGTCTCGCCCTTCACATACAATATATCGCGCGTAGGACGTGAGCCCTCCGGCATCGGGACAGGTATGGAGGCATGAAAACGAGGATGAAAGGATGCTGGCGAATACATCAGCACCACATCGATGCCTCGAATGTCGGGCGAAGAGGTCATGATATATTCGTATTTTGCATTTCGCAATAGC
>HF994138.1:7814-11795 GCA_000436915.1 Prevotella sp. CAG:1092
CGGTTAGGGCTACGATGTCGGGCAACATTAGCGTGGTAGAATCGCTACACGATAATATTGTCTGCCCTATGTTGTTTAGCTTCTTCCAATACTTGTTTGGTGTCCAATGGTATGTGCCATCGGGCAGAAAAGCATAGTCTTGTTTTAGGCTGTCGTGGTGGCAGTCGAAGAGGTTCTCGCAGTTAAGTTCTACGAGGGTTAGGAAAGAGGCTAATAGTAGGGACAGCATTTTTAGTGAAGAGTGAAGAATTTAAGTGAAGAGTGAAGAGTGAAGAGTGAAGAGTGAAGAGTGAAAAATTAAATGGAAGTAATGAAGTTAGGATTTAGGATTAGGATGTTTGCATACAGCCTTTAGTTCGCATTCATCGCATTTAGGCTTTTGGCTCTTGCATACATATCGCCCATGCAATAGTAGCCAATGGTGGGCACGACTGGCAAGCGAGGGTGGGATATTCTTCATCAATGTTGTTTCCACCTTCTGCGGAGTGTTGTCGGAATCGGAAACAAGCCCTAACCTATGGCTCACTCTAAACACATGAGTGTCTACAGCCATAGCAGGTTTCTCAAACCATACAGCAAGCATCACGTTGGCTGTTTTTCTGCCTACACCAGGGAGCTTTGTAAGCTCGTCAATACTATCGGGCATCTCGCCACCATAAGCATCGGTGAGCATCTGCGCCATCTCCACAAGGTGTTTTGCCTTGGCATTAGGATAGCTAACGCTCTTCACATATTCCAATACTTCCTCCACTTCTGCCTTCGCCATTTCTGCGGCATTAGGATAGCGAGCAAAGAGGGCTGGCGTTACCATGTTTACACGGGCGTCGGTGCATTGCGCACTAAGCATTGTGGCAACGAGCAACTGGAAGGCGTTGCCGAAATTTAGCTCTGTGGTAACAACGGGCATCTTCTTGCCAAAATAATCAAGGATTAAGGTGTAGCGCTCTTTTCTTGTCATGCTGTATAATGAAATAAAGCCAGCCCCTCCGAGGTGGAAGGGTTGGCTATTTTTATAGTAAAATGTTTTATTCTTCTTCTGGTGTGATGAGCTTGTAGCCACGACCATGGATGTTGATGATTTCAATCTGATCATCATCCTTAAGGTGCTTACGAAGCTTGGTGATGTAAACATCCATAGAGCGAGCGTTGAAGTAGTTGTCGTCAATCCAGATAGTCTTCAAAGCATAGTCGCGCTGCAATATTTCGTTGGCATGAGCGCAGAGCAGAGCGAGGAGCTCATTCTCCTTTGTGGTGAGCTTAGTCTGCTTATCTCCGATAGAGAGGAGCTGCTTCTGAGTATCGAAAGTGAAGCGACCGATATGATAGATTGTATTCTCGCGAGTCTTCTTACCTTTTACTCGTCTGAGGATAGCCTCGATACGCATCACGAGTTCTTCCATAGAGAAAGGTTTGGTGATATAGTCGTCGGCACCAATCTTGAAACCTTCGAGGATATCTTCCTTCAATGTCTTAGCGGTGAGGAAGATGATTGGCAACTCAGCATTCTGCTGGCGAATATCCTGTGCGAGCGAGAAACCATCCTTCTTTGGCATCATCACGTCGAGCACGCAGATATCAAACTTTGTCTTTTGGAATTCTCTGTAACCAGCTTCGCCATCAGGACAAAGCACAGCCTCATAGCCCTTAGCCTGAAGATATTCACGGAGCAACATGCCGAGGTTCTCATCATCCTCGCACAACAAGATTTTCAAATTCTCTTCCATAGTTGTATTTTTTATTTATTAATGATTTCGTTATTTAATTCCTTTTTTATTTGGTTTCCTTTATTTGATTTCTTTTATTTGATTACGATGGCTACCCTTTTATAACAGGCAGCTTGATGGTGAAGGTTGTACCCTTGCCATATTCGCTCTCTACCTTTATCTCGCCACCGTGAAGGTCTACAACCTTGTGGACGTAGGCCAAGCCGAGACCGAAGCCCTTGGCATCGTGGACATTTCCTGTATGCACGCGGTAGAACTTATCGAATATCTTCTTAAGGTTCTCCTTCTTTATACCCAATCCTGTGTCGCGGATAGAGAGGTAAAGATGCTCGTCGTCGTTCCATGTGCGAAGATAAACATCGAGTGGCTTATCCATCTTGCGATATTTCACGGCGTTGTCCATGAGGTTGAAGATAACATTCTGGAAGTGCATCTCGTCGACATACATCGTAGAGTCGATAGCCTCAATCTCGGTATATATCTTACCGCCAGTATGCTCCACTCTGAGCGAGAACGACTTTGCTGTATTCTCCACCATCTCGTTGAGGTCGAGTTCCTTCTTCTTGAATACCGCCTTCTTCTTGTCAAACATCGACATCTGCAACACCTTCTCTACGAGGAATCTCAAGCGCTTAGTCTCGTCGTTGATCACGCCTCCGAGGTGTTCCATCATCTTCTCACTCTTTGCAACGCTCTTGTCGTTGAGCATCTGGGCAGCAAGCGAGATGCTGGCGATAGGAGTCTTGAGCTCGTGGGTCATATTGTTTATGAAGTCGTTCTTTATCTCCGAATATCTCTTTTGGCGGAATATCACCACGATGGTGAAGATAAAGGTTACGAGCAGCACCAATGTGAACACCACAGATGGTATCATAAAGCGGATGCTCGAATAGATATAGCTACTCATGTCGGGGAAGTGAATCTTAACAATGCCCATCTTGTTGGCAGGGTCGTTGCGGAAAAGCACCTGCGAGTAGGTATATTCTATGCCATCGCCAGTATAGTCAGGACAGCGGTAAACCTCGCGACCGTCGTGGGTGGTAACGGTGAAGTGATATGGTATGTTGATACCATTGTTCATCAACTCTGCCTTGATATCTTGGTCGAGGAGTCGGAAGTTGATGCGTTCTTTCAATGGTTTCTCAGAAGCCTGGTAGAGGATGTTGTAAACAACCTCGTCAAGTAGCGCTTTCTGGTATACATATCTATTCTTCACTATCTCCTGTAGCGACTTGCTTGCCTCAGAAATAGAATTGCGGTCTGAGCGCAATATCATAGCCTTTGGCATCTGCGAAGGTCGTGTGGCAATAGTCTTTAGCTCGAACGAAGAGTATATGGTGCCATCTTTGCCTATCACTGAATATTGGTGTGAATGCTGAACGGTGCCATCGTCTAAGTCACCACTACGTGTGCCCACAGAGTCACGCTTAAAGGCTTTGCGTTCAGTTTCGTTGACATCCTTCTCCAAGTACTTAAGAGTTTGGTTCAACTCCAAGTTTCTTGAAGCTTGGTACAGCGCACGGTTCACCGACTCGTCGAACTGTTCCTTTTTCATATTAGCCATTTCCTGGATGTATGTGAGCTGCAGTCCGAGCAGAACCACAAACGACAGTCCCATTATTATGGCTATAGTCCATATCGTTTTCTTCTTCATGTCGCAAAGATAGTTATTATCTTAATTGATTAACATTTCAACGTTAACAAAGTGCATCTTATTCGTCAATATTAACACTTTTGATGGATTTTAGTTGCATATATTTAAGTAAATACAAAAAGGAAAACATAAGAGAGAGTATAAAATAGTAAATAGAAAAAGGTGGCGCTTTATCATTATTGATATGCGCCACCTTTTTATTATGGAAAGAAGTGAGGAGAAAAGAGAAGAAAAGGGAAAAGGGAAAAGGGAAAAGGAAAACAGGGAAAGGGTGAGGGTGAGGCAAAGTGCAGCAACCGAGTTGCTGCAAACTCAACCCTTGGGGTATTTAATTCTTCACTCTTCCCTCTTCACTCTTCACTTATTTTCTTCACTCTTCCCTCTTCACTCTTCACTTATTTTCTTCACTCTTCGTTCTTCTCTTCCTTCTTCTCTTGCTCCTTAGCCAAATACTCAGGGAGCTTAAGTCCTGCCATATCGAAGAGCTCATGGAGAGGAGGTACAGATTTCATCAAGCCAGAAACGAAGTTGGCAGTAGAACCCTTGCCATCGGCTGAGTTGCCACCATCCCAAACTGTAACGTGTTCGATATTGATACCCTTG
>HF994138.1:11809-12077 GCA_000436915.1 Prevotella sp. CAG:1092
TATTGATACCCTTGACTGCCTCCACCTGAGTCTTAACGAGTTCAGGCAACTTCTCGAGCAACAACAGCATATAAGCCTTGTTGGCATCGCCACCTGCTGCAAGTACCATCTCCTTATAACCCGAAGCCTGCTTGGTGAGCACCTCATAGAGACCCTTAGCCTCAGCTTCCATCTTAGCGAATGTAGCATCAGCCTCACCCTTAGCATTTACGCGAACCTTCTCAGCCTCAGCTTCAGCCTCGATGATACGGCGGCGCTTCTCTATCTC
>HF994138.1:12098-12447 GCA_000436915.1 Prevotella sp. CAG:1092
TGTGGCACAAGGATGTTGGCATTCTGAGTAGAACGCTCACGCTCTGCACGAGCCTCCTCGGCAATCTTCTGTGCAGCATAAGCCTCTTCCAAAGCCTTAGCCTCTTGCACCTTCTCTGATGCTATAGCCTTGCGCTGAGCCTCAGCCTCACGCTCACGGCGATAAGCCTCAGAAGCAGCGATGGCAACCTTAGCCTCGTTTTCACCCTTCACAGCCTCGGCATTAGCCTCAGCAGTACGAACGCGAGTTTCACGGTCGGCTTCTGCCTTACCAATTTCACCTATCTTATCTTGCTCAGCCACACGCACCTTAGCCTCATTGATAGCCTTAGCGGCAGCCTCACGACCAA
>HF994138.1:12455-15247 GCA_000436915.1 Prevotella sp. CAG:1092
GGCAGCCTCACGACCAAGAGCCTCGATATATCCCGACTCGTCCTTGATATCGGTAACATTGACGTTGATGAGTCGCAAACCAATCTTCTTCAATTCCACCTCTACATTGGCAGAGATACTCTCAAGGAACTTATCGCGGTCGGAATTCAACTCCTCGATGCTCATTGTAGCAATAACAAGACGAAGCTGACCAAAGAGGATATCACGAGCCAATTCCTGAATCTGACCAGCATTAAGACCAAGCAAACGCTCAGCAGCGGCAGCCATGCTATCAAGCTCTGTAGAAACACCAACGGTAAATCGGCAAGGCACATCCACACGGATATTCTGTTTAGAAAGTGCATTGGTGAGGTTGGCATCTATAGAAATAGGTGTAAGACTAAGATACTGATAGTCTTCTATGATAGGCCACACGAAGGCACCACCACCATGCACACACTTTGCCGACGATTTAGACTTTCGTCCACCATAGATAACCAAAATCTTATCTGAAGGACAACGGCGATAACGATTAATCAAAGCAAGGAGAGTGCCCACAACAAGCACCAGCAAAGCTAAAATTACATAAACAGATTCAATCATAATATTATTATTTATTTAGTTTTTCTACTTTTAATATATTCTTGTCTATAACCTCCAAAATGCGCACCTTGGCACCAGTAGGAATAAATTCCCCATCGCTACAGGCATCAAGTTCGTGCACAGAACCACGCACGCTAATCTGCACCTTGCCTACTCCCACATTATTTGCAGGAATACGAAGATATACGGTGGCTGTTTTGCCCACGCACTCTTCAATATTGAAAGCGGCATTATATTCAAGATGACGAACATTCTTATAAAGGAGCCTTATCACCCACACAAACAAAACTCCGGTAGCCAAGGCTACAAGAACTATTGCTAAGACATTGCGAGTGAGTTGGCATATGCTGAGACCACCCCAGCCAAAACCCAAGAGAAAATTAACGAAGGCACGAACTGTAAAGAGCGAGACACCTCCGCCAAGATCCATTGTGTCGGGACCATCAAAGTCGACACAAACATCACTTGAGTCCATTCCGATAAGCGTAAGTAAGAGTTGAATTACAAAAAAGAATGAGCTAATCATTGCGCAAACCCAAAACACCTGTTCCAAGGATGGGAGCATCATAAACCAATTATAAAAGTTGTCTACCATAAATTAAGTGAAGAGTGAAAAACGAAGAACGAAGAATTAAATAGTTTGCATGCGGAATAAAAGTAAAAAGTGAAGAGTGAAAGTGGAGGGTGAAGGGGAAGGTTAAGAATTAAATAGTTTTATAAACCATTAGATTCTTCACTCTTCGTTCTTCACTCTTCACTTAAATTCTGCACTTATATTTTATTCCTCTTCCTCAGAAGCGTGAGCATCGATGAGCTGCTGCTGGATATCGTTAGGAACAAGTTCGTAGCTTGCGAACTTTGTTGTAAACGAAGCACGGCCACCAGTCAATGAGCTCAATGCTATACTATAGTTAGAGAGTTCCTTCAATGGAATCTTAGCCTGAAGCTTCTGATAACCAGCCTCAGAGTCCATACCCATGATGAGGGCACGACGTCCCTGAAGGTCGCTCATCACATCGCCCATAAAGTCTGAAGGTACATAAACCTCGAGGTCGTAGATAGGCTCGAGAATCTTAGGACCTGCATTCTTGAATGCCTCAGAGAAGGCATGACGAGCAGCGAGCATGAACGAAAGTTCGTTAGAGTCTACAGGGTGCATCTTACCATCGTAAACGATAACTCGTACGTCGCGAGCATAGCTACCTGTCAACGGACCAGACTCCATGCGCTCCATGATACCCTTGAGGATAGCAGGCATGAAGCGAGCATCGATAGCACCACCTACTACAGAGTTGATGAATACCAACTTGCCACCCCACTCGAGGTTAACTTCCTCACGGCCCTTGATGTTCATCTTGAACTCCTGACCATTAAACTTATATGTTGTTGGGTCTGGCATACCCTCTGCGTATGGCTCTACGATAAGGTGAACTTCACCAAACTGTCCGGCACCACCACTCTGCTTCTTATGACGATATTCGGCACGAGCCATCTTGGTGATAGTTTCGCGATAAGGAATCTTAGGTTCACCAAACTGCACCTGAATCTTCTCGTTGTTTTCCAAACGCCACTTCAATGTGCGGAGGTGGAATTCACCCTGACCATGAACGATAGTCTGGCGCAACTCCTTAGACTGCTCTACAACCCATGTTGGATCTTCCTGGCGCATCTTCAGCATAGCAGCCATAAGCTTCTCTGTTTCAGCAGAGTTTACAGCCTTGATAGAACGAGAATATTTTGAGTTAGGATATTTAATGAAGTCGAAATGCTGTTCTGTATCCTTACCGTTGAGAGTATTTCCTGTCTTCACGTCCTTAAGCTTAACAGTACAGCCGATATCGCCAGCACAAAGCTGATCTACAGGAATACGGTTAGCACCAGCGCAAGCATAAATCTGACCAATACGCTCCTTAGAACCACGGTCGGCATTCGACAAGTCGTCGCCTGGCTTAACGCTACCACTCATCACCTTGAAGTAAGAAACCTCACCGATATGTGGCTCCATACCAGTCTTGAAGAAATACAATGACTCAGGACCGTTAGAATCAGGAGTAACCTCTTCGCCACGAGTGTTGTGCAACTTAGGCATCTCGCTAACGAAAGGAACTACATTACCCAAGAATTCCATCAAGCGGCGTACACCCATATCCTTGCCTGCGCAAACGCAGAATACTGGGAATATAGAGCGTGTAACCAAACCCTTGCGGATA